>NZ_VCKX01000003.1 GCF_005889725.1 Nonomuraea zeae | reverse complement strand
GAGATGTCTTAGGGTCTCGTGGGCTCGGAGATGTGTATAGGAGACAGCGGCTGCACCGCTGCCCGCGCCCCAGGACCCGCCGCAGCCCTCGCCGGCCGGGGCCCCGCGTCCGCCACGCCGCAGCAGGCTGCTGATCGCCGCCGGGGCCGTCGTGGTGTCGCTGATCCTCACGGCCGCGACCACCTACGACGGCTACCTCATCTACGACAGGGAGATCACGCGGGACATCCTGACCACCGAGATCGTCGTCCCCGCCGGTCAGGCCGGCAAGGTCTACGGCGTCGAGTGGAAGGCCGCGATCTCGCCCATGAAGCCCCCGGCGAGCAGCAAGCACGGCCCCGAGGTCGCGTGGCTGCAGGTGGACATCACGGAGAAGATCGTCGATGCGGGCAGCGCCACCATGACCGCCCTGCCCAGCCAGGTCAGGCTCAATGACCGCGCGGGCCGCATCTGGACCGTGGAGATCCAGCGGGCCGGCGACGAATTCCTCGGGGACAAGCTGGACGTCGGCCAGGAATACAAGATCATCGGAGCGGCGGTCGTGCCCGTCTCCGTGGTGAACGAGGTGGAGCTCAGCTTCAAGCCGAGCGACTACCGATCGGACACCCCGACCAAGGACCTGTTCAAACGGCAGCAGGGAGCGGACGAGCAGGCGAGAGACACCGCCCTGCGGTTCAGGCGCCGGTGAACGCCTCGCCCCTGAGCCGGGCCCTGGTGGCCGCGATGTCGTACGCGGCCGCCAGCAACGCCATGGTGAGCACGGTCACGATCATCTGGCGCAGGAACTCCACGGGCGGCGCCTGGTAGGCCCACGCCCACTCCTCGCGCGAGCCGACGAGCGTCATCACGCCCCGCTGGGCGTAGTCGCCGGCCACCTTGATCGACACGTAGCACAGGCACATCATGCCGAACAGCGGGAAGCCGCTGCCGAAGACGAGCCGCAGGGAGTTCGCCAGCGGCAGCCAGCGGTCCCTGAACCCGCCGGTCAGGTGGTCGAACGATTTCTGGGTGAGGTCGTGGCTCCCTTCGAGCCGGTCCACGCCCTTCTCCAGGCGGGTGCCCTTGACCAGGGTGCGGGCCTCGTCGGAGTAGGAGCCGAAGATGAGCATCGCCACGGTGAGCCAGGCCAGCGGGACCGCGACGGCGTCGAGGAAGAGCGGCCAGTACTCGCCGAACCAGCCCGTGACCGCCTCCCACAGCGGCACGTTCTTCTGCGCCTCGGTCCAGACGTCCTTCGTGTTGGCGACCACGTTCCGGTGCGACATCCACTCGGAACGCGCGTCGGCGATGGCGACGGTGGCGTTCAGCCCGTAGAACACGAACGCGAACTCCGACATGGCGGCGAGGAAGCCGTAGAACCTGCCCTGGTTCTTCTCCACGAACTTGGCGAACAGCGTCTTCAGCCCGAAAGTGACGACCATCGCCCCGAGTGACACCCGCCAGTCGAGGTCGATGAGCCCTCTGCCGACGGTGGTCCCCTCGCCGAAGAACGCGGCGCTCGTCATCTCGTAGAAGTTGTGGGCGATGTCCATCTGGAAGATGTCTCTGGCGTCCTCCACGTGGAAACCCCACGCCAGGTAGAGCACCGCGAAGGCCGGGGCGACCCGGTCCAGCACCCGGTAGAAGCGCTCGTCCGGCACGCCGTCCGCGATCCTGGCCCGCGTCTCCCACAGCGCGTTGCGCAGGGAGTAGAGCATGCCGGCGGCGACCGTCAACGCCGACAGGACGATGAGCGTGAGCAGCGTCATGACGGCGACCAGGCGGACCTGCCTGAAGTCGCCGTACGCGACCTCGGTGGCGCCGTACAGCAGCGCGAAGCGCGCCAGCTCCCCGGCGGCGAACCAGAGGATCAGCGGCAGCGCGCATTTCCCCGCGAGGCGAAGCGCGTGCAGGGGCAGCGAGTACGGCGACGGCATCCACTGAGCCGGCGTAGGCCCAGGTTGAGGCGGTGCCATCACACCTGTCGAACCGGACATCTGTGGAATCGTATCGGTCTGCCCCTTGTGCCGCAGCCGCAACTTCTGAAAAGCGCTACTCTCAGCCCACCGATCATGAACGCCCGGCGACCGTCCGGCATCGGGACAGAAGGATTATCGGGGCCGATTACGAGCCTCGAAGCCCGATGCGTGCGGCAACATGTCGGTATGGAGCCGCTGCCCGCATTCGACACCGACCCCGTCATCGTGGGAGATCGGCTACGACGGCTCAGGCAGGCGCGCGGAGTCTCCCTGTCGGAGCTGGCCAAACGGGCCGGCATCGGCAAGGCCACCCTGTCGGGCGTCGAGACTGGGACCCTCAACCCGACTCTGGAGACGCTCTGGGCCATCACGGCGCAGCTCGGAGTGCCCATCGGGGCCATCCTGGACACGCCGGCCGAGCCGCAGATCATGCGCGGCACGGCGATGGAGGCCGAGCTGCTGGAGGTGTTCGAGGACGACCGCGTCACCTACGAGCTCTACCGCGTACGCGTGCCGCCCGGCCTCACCCAGACCTCGCCCGCGCACCACGAGGGCGTCAGCGAGCACGTCACGGTCTTCAGCGGCACGCTCAGCGCGGGCCCCATCGACGAGCCGCTCACGGCCGGGCCTGGTGACCACATCTCGTGGATCTCGGACGTGCCGCACGGCTACCGGGCGCAGGGCCCGGACATCGTGCGGGCCACGCTCCTCATGCGCTACCCCACCAAACCGGTCTGAGCAGGTCAGCTGACCTCCTGAGCGGGGCGGCACGTGCGGCAGGGGCGGTACCCGGCGGCCCTGGCCTGGGCGATGCTGCGGAACCCGTGCCGGTGCCTCGGCGTGATCCGCCGGGCGTTGTGGCAGGTCGGGAAGCAGACGACGCCCGTGGTGTCGCTGGCCAGGTAGAACACCCGCTCACCCGCCAGCTCGCGCACCCGGTCCAGGTCCACGCCCTCGGCCAGCAGCAGCCGTTCCTTGGCCGCCGGGCCGAACACGTAGTCGCCCGCGACGCCGTCCGACCTGGTGACCCGGTGGCAGGGGATCAGCAGCGGCACCGGGTTGCGCCCGAGCGCCGTGCCCACCGCGCGCACGGCCGTGGGCCGGCCGATCTGCGCCGCGATCCACGAGTAGGGCCGGACCTCGCCGCGCGGGATCGTACGGGCCGCGTTCAGCACGTCCCGATGGAAGTCGCTGAGCCCGCGCAGATCCAGCCGCAGCCCGGACGCCCGGCCCGTGCGCAGCGCGGGCAGCAGCCCGGCCGGCGGCCGGTCGGCGGCCAGCAGGGGGCGGCCGAAGCGCTTCCTGAACGCCTGGGCGAACCCCTCGCCCGCGTGCACGTACGCGACGCCCTGGTCGGTGAACGCGACCCGCAGCTCCCCGATCGGCGCCGGCACGCTCACCCAGCGGGCGGCGATCCGGTCGAGCAGCGCGTCCGGCGGGTCGGCGGTCAGCGCCGCGAGTCCGGTGATCAGCGGATCCTGGGTCATCGGGCACCTCCCAGTGCTCGTAGCCGCTTCAGCCCTCGTGAGACGTGCGATTTGACCGTACCCTGAGGGATCTTGAGCACTTCGGCGATCTCGCTGACCGGCAGGTCCACGACATGCCTGAGCACCACCGCGGCCCGCTGCTCGTCGGGCAGCCGCCCGAGCAGCTCGGCCAGCTCGTCGCCGGTCTCGTGGCGCACCGCCGCCGCCTCCACGCCCTCGCCGGGGTCGACGGTGTCCACCGGCTCCTCGCGCAGGTCGGGTGGCGGTTTTCGGGACCTGGTCCGGGCGCAGTTGCGCCAGACGTTCATCAGGATCGTCATCAGCCAGGCCCGCGGCTGGAGCGCGGCGACCCGGTCGCGGTCGTAACCGGCCAGCGCGCGGTAGGCCCGCAGGAACGCCTCGGCGGTGAGGTCCTCGGCGTCGGCCCAGCGCCCGCTCAGCCGCAGCGCGGTCGAGAAGACCAGGCCGCGGTAGGCGCCGTACAGCTCGGCGAAGCCCTCGTCGAGGTCGTCGAGCAGCGCCTTGCGCACCGGGTCGAGACAGTCGATGTCACTCACATGGACTACAACACCGCCCCGCGCGCTTTCGTTGCGGCGGGCTCGCCACCTTGGGGACAAACGGCGAAGCCCGCGTCCGGGCAGGGACGCGGGCTTCGCCGAGAGCTTGTCTAGACGGCCACCGCGAGCTGGGCGACCTCGCCCAGCTTGGCCTCCACCTGGATGTCCCTGGTGACGCCGCCGCCCGCGATGATGCGGACGGTCCAGTCGCCGGGAGCGGCGAAGAAGCGGAAGACGCCGTCGTCGGACACCACGACCTCGCCGGTGAACTCACCGGACTGGTCGAGCAGGCGAGCGTAGGCCGTGCCGGCTCCGGTCACCACGCCCTGGATGACGGCCTGGTTCGACAGGTCGATCCCGGCGGGCAGGGCGATCGTCTGCTCCGGCGCTCCGCAACCCTGTGCAGTGGTCATCAGCGGGCCTCCCCCAGCTCGATCGGCACGCCCACGAGCGAGCCGTACTCGGTCCACGATCCGTCGTAGTTCTTCACGTTGGTCTGGCCGAGGATCTCGTGCAGCACGAACCACGTGTGCGCCGAGCGCTCGCCGATGCGGCAGTAGGCGATGGTGTCCTTGCCGAAGTCGACCCCGGCCTCGCCGTAGAGCGTGCGCAGGTCGTCGTCGGACTTGAACGTGCCGTCGTCGTTGGCCGCCTTGGACCACGGGATGTTGCGGGCGGTGGGCACGTGGCCGCCGCGCTGCGCCTGCTCCTGCGGGAGGTGGGCGGGGGCCAGCAGCTTGCCGGTGAACTCGTCGGGCGAGCGCACGTCGACCAGGTTGAGCTTGCCGATCGCGGACACCACGTCGTCGCGGAAGGCGCGGATGGCGGAGTCCTGCTCCTGGGCGACGTACTGCGTCTTGGCGCGCTCGGGCACGTCACGCACCAGCTCGCGCGAGTCGAGCTCCCACTTCTTGCGCCCGCCGTCGAGCAGCTTGACGTCCTGGTGGCCGTAGAGCTTGAAGTACCAGTAGGCGTAGGCGGCGAACCAGTTGTTGTTGCCGCCGTAGAGCACGACGGTGTCGTCGTTCGCGATGCCGCGGTCCGACAGCAGGGCCTCGAAACCGGTCTTGTCCACGAAGTCGCGGCGGACCGGGTCCTGCAGGTCCTGCCTCCAGTCGACCTTCACGGCGCCACGGATGTGGCCCTTGTCGTAGGCGCTGACGTCCTCGTCGACCTCGACGAGCACGACTCCAGCGGTGTCGAGGTTGGCCTCGACCCAGTCGGCGTCCACCAGGGCGGCGGAGCGGCTCATTGGGAAACCTCCATTTTGGCGGCGGGCAGTAGACGGCGATAGAGCAGGTACGTTTCGCAGCCGAGGCAGAATCCGAAGGCTGCGTTGAGGAAAGCGGCGAGGAGAGCCGCAGCCGTGGCCACCAGGGCCAGCGGCGTGATCCCCACGAGATATCCGATCAGGCCCGCGACCGCGAAGGCCAGCCCGACACCCTGCGCGAAGCGCGGCGGACGGGCGTCCTCGGTCTCCTTCGGAGCGCTCTTGACGAACACTTTGAAGAGCATCGAGTACGGCGAGCGATAGACGACCCCGAGCGCGAAGACCGCCGCCTGGCAGGCGAGCAGCCACGCGCTTCCCGTCACCAGGACGAGAGCGAGGACCAGTGTGGTTATGGCCGCGCCGAAGCGCAGCGCTCTAGGATCGGCACGCATCGCAGGATGCTCCTGAAGGGGTCGATTGGAGCGGATCGGAAGTCCGCGAGATCGTCCTCAGGCAGCGCGACAGAGCGCGGTGGCCACGCGGCAGAAATCAACCGCGCGCCGCTTCGTCAGCAGCTCTGTCGATGGGTTCATAGCGACGACACTACTCGGCGTCTCGTCATCTGTCACATCTCGTCCGGTTGGTGAGACGACTCGTGAGACGGCGTTCAGTCATGATCCAGGTAGGGCGGCGGCGAGCGCGGCCAGGACGTCCGCCTTGCGTGGCTGGCCAGAGGCTCTTTTGACGATGTTCCCCGCCGGATCGAGCACCAGGACCGTCGGCGTCCGCATGATGTCCAGCCGTCGTACGAGATCCAGCCGTGACTCGGCGTCCAGCTCGACGTGGCGCACGCCGGGCACGATCTCGCTCACGTCGGCGAGGATCCGCCTGGTCGCCCGGCACGGCTGGCAGAACGCGGTCGAGAACTGCACGAGCGTGGCCCGCTCGCCCAGATCGCCGCCGAGGTCGGCGGCGGTGAGCCGCCCGTCTTCCGCGCCGGCGCCCGCACCCTTGCCGGCACCACTGTCGCGCACCCGTCCGTCGCGGCGCAGGTGTACCACCCCGATCAGCGAACCGAGCGCCAGCGTCGCCAGCACCACCCAGAATCCCGTCATCCAACCGTGCAACCACGGGCGGCCGAGAATGCTTCCGCGAGCTCGAACCCGCCCGGGCCGGAGACCTACTTCGTCACCGGGACCCGGACGAGCACCTTCCCCGCCGGATTGACGATCTCGAACCGGGCGATCTCCCGCATCCGCATCGACGTCATGCGCTTGAACGCGGCCTTGCCCTGGTAGCTCTCCCGGCTGACGATCCAGCTCTCGGTGGTCTCGCGCCGCCCGTCCTTGCCCACGATCACGAGGCTGCAGGTCGTGTCCACGGGGACGCCGGTGACGCGTACGCCCAGCTCGGTCCCGTCGTCGTCGGGCCAGGCGAGCACGGTGGCGTAGTAGTCCCTGGCCTCGTTCTCGCCGGAGAACTCGCGCCCGTCGACCGCCCGCTTCTGGGTCTTCTGCGGCAGCACCTTGCTGGAGGACGGCGTCGGCACGGCCGACGTCTGGGCATCGCCGAAGGCCTTCACCCTGGCGTCGGAGTCCTGGGCCGCCTCGGGCGCGCCATCCGACTGGACCGACGCGGGCGCCGCCGCGCTCTGCGGGGCGTTCGAACCGCTCTGCACGACCGTCCAGACCGTGCCGCTCACGGCCAGCACCGCGACGGACGCGGCGGCGGCCAGGAACATGCGGCCCCGCCTGCTGCGCTTGGCCCGGGCGTTCAGCAGCCGGTCGAGCACCTGGCGCGGCGGGCTGGACACCAGCTCGACGTCGCGCTCCGCCACCTTGCCCAGGAACGAGGCCACGCCTTCGAGGTCCAGCAGCTCGGCGCCGCACGCCTCGCAGGTGGCCAGGTGGTCGTCGATCTCCAGCGCCTCTTCGGGATCGAGCGCGCCCAGCGCGTGCGCGCCCAGGGCCAGCCGTACCTCCTCGCACGTCATCGTCACGGCGCCAGCCCCCGCTCTTCGAGCGCCAGCTTCAGCGCCCGCAACGCGTAGTAGGTGCGCGACTTGACCGTGCCGGGCGGTATGCCCAGCGTCGCCGACGCCTCCTTCACCGATCGCCCCCGGTAGTAGACCTCCATCAGCACCTCGCGGTGCTCGGGCCGCAGCACGGCCAGCGCCTCGGCCACGGCCCATGACTCGACCGCGCGCTCCAGCTCGTCGTCGGCCGGCAGCACCGCCAGCGCCTCGTCCCCCGTCTCCTGCGGCCGGGCCTTCTTGGCCCGGTGCTGGTCGACGACGAGATTACGGGCCACCGTGAACAGCCAGGCACGGATCGGCCGGTCGGACAGAGCGTCGGGATGGCGCCAGGCCCGCAGCAGCGTTTCCTGAACAACGTCCTCGGCTCGCCCGGAGTCACCGGTCAGTCGCAATACGTAGCCGTACAAGGGCCCGGCATGCTCGTCGAAGAGGGTCCTCACGAGTTCCTCGTCGGCGGTGCCTGCTGCGCTCACGCCCTCATCACGTACGACGGGGCGGAGCGGTTCAATGTCATCCACGAAGCGGCACGTCAGACGCTTCGGCCGAGAACTCCAACCCTTCGGCCACGCTGCGGACCCCGGTCACCCGGACGTCGAAGGGCAGCTTCCCCTTGAACGGGATCGTGTACGAGACGAACTGCGCGAGCGCGGCGGGCACGCCCTGGATCTTCTCCGCCTGGAGCTTGATGCCACCGTCGGCCACCTCGACCCGCATCTCGGCGCTGAACTTCACCTTGCTCACCCCCACCATCACTTCGCCCGACGCGACGAGCCGCTGCCCATTCCCGCTGATCTTGACTCCGCGAGGCGCGTACTTGTCGATCGTCGCCCTGGTCAAGGTGCCGCTGATGGTCACGCGCCGGGCCTGGATGTTGGCTCTGTTCTGGAGGACGTCGGCCAGGGGGGCCGTCACGTCGTAGGCGGCGCCCCGCAGGTTCTGCACCGGCACGCCCCCGTACGTGAACGTGCCGAGATTGAACCGTACCTCCGGATAGCGGCCGGAGACGGCCTGTGTGAGAAATGGGATGCCCTCAATTGTCACCGTGGGCGTGCCCGACAGGTCGGACGCCGCGGCGATCCTGTTCGCGAGATCGCGCTGCACCCCTGCCACGGCGACCCGGTCCACGACCACAAGGAGGATGATCAGCACGATCAGAAACATGGCCAGCTTGCGCATGGGGCTCCCTGTCTGGGGCGGGGGTCAAGAGCCTATCGATTGGCCTGTCCCATTCCCCCGCAAAGCGCTCGATCACCCGCCGGCGAAGGGCGGCAGCACCTCCACGGTCGCGCCGTCGCCGAGAAGGACCTCGTCGTGCGGCCGCTTGCCGACCGGCGAACCGTCCACGAGGAACGAGCAACGGCGTACCACCCGGGCCAGATCTGCACGATTTTGTGTGATTTTCGTCATTAGTTCACCAAGAGTGACCGCTTCGAACGGTTCCTCCGCAACACCAGCGGCTTCCTTCGCTGCGGCCCAATAGCGTATTTTTCCTGTGGCCATGCCCACCTCACCATCACTTTCCGCCCTATTGTGCGCTGCCCTTAACAATCTTGTTTCAGGAGACGCGCTGTTCACCTGCTGGACGCGCAATGGACGCGACTTACTCGTGGGATATCCTCACCTACAGGACCTGGGCGACGTAGCCCCCGGGTCCTTGCGTGTTTGAGGAGGCCGTAATGAGCAATCTGCTCCTGCTGACCAACGCACTCGAGCCGTCCGCCGAGGTGCTGCCGGCGCTGGGGTTGCTGCTCCACTCGGTCCGCGTCGCTCCGGCGGAGGCGTCCGCGCTGATCGACACACCGCCCGCCGACGCCGTCCTCGTGGACGCGCGCAAGGAGCTCGTGCAGGCCAAGAGCCTGTGCCGGTTGATCCGCACCACCGGCATCGACTGCCCGCTGCTGGTGATCGTCACCGAGGGCGGGCTGGCGGCGATGACCGCGGAGTGGGGCGCCGACGACGTCCTGCTCGACAGCGCCGGACCGGCCGAGGTGGAGGCGCGCCTGCGCATGGCCACCGGCCGCATCTCCCAGGCGGCGACGGAGGACGTGCCCGACGAGATCCGCAGCGGCGACCTGGCGATCGACGAGGCCACCTACACCGCGCGGCTGCGCGGCCGGGTGCTCGACCTGACGTTCAAGGAGTTCGAGCTGCTCAAATACCTCGCCCAGCACCCCGGGCGGGTCTTCACCCGCGCCCAGCTCCTCCAGGAGGTCTGGGGCTACGACTACTTCGGCGGCACCCGGACGGTCGACGTGCACGTCCGGCGCCTGCGCGCCAAGCTCGGCACCGAGTACGAGTCCCTCATCGGCACGGTCCGCAACGTCGGCTACCGCTTCGTCCCCGACCGCACCGACTCCGTGCACGCCTGAGCCCGCCAGGCGGCTCCCGATTGACGGGGAGCCGCTGTCTGGAGTCCACTGATGTGACAGGTCGTCGTACGGGCTGTTTCATGCCTGTCAGGTCGCGGACACCGCCGTCCCGAGATTGGTGGTGTCGGGGTGGGTCTGTTCAGGTCGCTGGTGGACGAGGGTGCCCGGCCCCGCGTCTTCCGGCGTAACGAGACGATCGTCTCGCCGCTGCGCCCGGCCGGCCGCGTCTACGTCATCGACTACGGCTACGCCCGCGAATACACGCCCGCCGGGGAGCGCGAGGCCATCCACGACCTGCGCGGCGACGGCGACCTCGTGGGCGAGCTGGCCTTCTGGAGCCCGGGCGAGCGGGTCAAGATCGATGCTCTGACCGAGCTGCGGGCCTGGCCGATCGACATGCGGCGGCTGCGCGAGCACGCCTCCGCCAGCCAGGTCGTGGCGACCGCCCTGGTGCAGGAGCTGTTCGCCAGGAACGTGGCGGCCCGCCGGCACGAGGCCCTCGCCCGCGCCCCCGTCGCCGCCCGGCTGGCCGTCTGGCTGCTGCACCTGGAGGAGCGCTACGGGCTGGCCTCCGAGTCCGCGCCGCCGCTGTCCATGGAGACGCTGGCCGACCTCGTGGGCAGCTCCCCCGACGTGGTGCAGCGCCAGCTCACGCAGTGGGTGCAGCGAGGCTGGCTGGTACGCCCCGGCTACCGGCGGCTGCGGATCGCGGACCCGGCGGGGCTGCGCATCGCGGCGGGCAGCTGGGAGCACCTGTCGGCCCCCTGGACGGGACGGGTGACGCCGTTCCTCACCCGGCCGGGCGCGGCCGCCGAGCCGCTGCCGATGGGCGAGGTGCCGAAGCCGCGCCAGCTTCCCGCCGGCGTGTCCGACTTCACCGGCCGCCAGCAGAGCCTCGACCTGCTCACCGCCTGGCTGGAGCGCCCCGGGCGGACCAACACCATGGTCGTGCAGGGGCTGCCGGGCGTGGGCAAGACCGCGCTGGTGACGCATTGGGGGCATCTGCACGCCGACCGGTTCCCCGACGGGCAGATCATGATCGACCTGCGCGGGCAGTCGCCGAGCCAGCCGCCGATGACCGCGGTCGAGGCGCTCGGGCAGATCCTGCGCTCGCTCGGCATCGGCGAGCCCGCCTCCGACGAGGCCGAGCTGATGCTGCTCTACCGCAGCCGGATCGCCGGCCGCCGGCTGCTGCTCATCCTCGACAACGCCGCCGACCCCGCCCAGGTGCGCGCGCTGCTGCCGGGCAGCAAGGACTGCGCGGTGCTGGTGACCAGCCGGACGCGGATGGCGCCGCTGCGGGCGACCGGGCACGCCGACCTCATGGACCTGCCGGTGCTCGACCCGGGCAACGCGGTGGCGCTCCTGGTGGCCGTGCTCGGGGAGGACTCGCCGCGGGCCGCCGACCGTGACGCGCTGGCCGCGCTGGCCAAGGTGTGCTCGTACCATCCGTTCGCCCTGCGGATCTCGGCGGCCAAGCTGGCCGAGAACCCCGGGCTCAGCGTGCAGTCGCGGGTGCGCGAGCTGCGCAAGCCCGAGCGGCTGCTGGTCGGCGATCCGGAGGAGGCGTTCAGGTCGGCGCTCGACCTGGCGTACGAGTCGCTGAGCCCGGGACAGCGGCGGGCCTTCCGGCACGTCGGGCTGCTGCCCGGGCGGGACTTCACGCCGGAGGTGCTGGCCGCCGCGCTCGGCGTGCCGGTGAGCGAGGCCGTGGTCGCCGTGGAGGGGCTGCACCGCGCGTACCTGGTCGAGCCGCTGGCCGGGCCGCGCTACCGGGTGCACGACCTGGTCAAGCGGCTGGCCAGGGAGCTGGGCAGGCACGCGGAGGCGGGCGTGCGCGAGGCCAGGGTGCGGCTGCTCGACCACTACCTGGAGGTCGCCGCCGATCCGGCGACGCCGCGCGAGTGGTTCGAGGCGGAGCGGCGCTCGCTGGTGTCGGGCGTACGGCTGGCGGAGGAGAGCCGCGCGCACGGGGTGGCCTGGCGGCTCGCGGAGGCCGTGTTCGAGCCGTTCAGGAGGCTGCGCTTCTACGAGAACAACCTGGAGGTCCAGCAGGCCGGGCTGTCCTCGGCGATGCAGGTGGGCAACCGGCGGGCGATCGCGCTCATGCGCAGCCACCTGGGCTCGATCCACCGCGACATCGGCCCGTCCACGCTGGCGGCCCGCTTCATCGGGGAGGCGCTGGCCGACTTCGCCTGGCTCGGCGACAGCGTGGGGCGGGCCAGGGCGCTCAACGACCTGGCCGAGGTGCACGGCATCGCGGGCAACAGCGAGGAGGCGCTGCAGTGCGCGAGTGAGGCGCTCGACCTCTACCGGAAGATCGACGACCTGGCCGGGGTGGCGAGCTGCCTGCACACGCTCTCCCGGCTGCACCTGTCCCAGGAGCGGTACGAGCTGGCACTGCAGCACGCCGGGCAGGCGCTGGACGTACGGGAGGAGATCCGCGACCGCAGGGGCACCGCGCAGAGCCTGATCATCCTGGCCAGGGTGCAGCGGGACCTGGGCGAGCCGAACGCGGCGCTGTCGGAGGGCCTGGAGGCGCTGTCGATCTGCCACGAGCTGGGCGACGAGCACGCCGAGGCCGAGACCCTGCTCTGCCTGGCCGAGATCTACGACCTGCTGCGGCTGCAGCACGACGCGCAGCGTGACGCCGAGCGGGCGCTGGCCGGCTACACCGCCACGGGCGACCAGCACGGCTGCGGGCGCGCGCTGTGCACGCTCGGGCGGATCGCGCGCAACCGCTCGCGCTACGACGAGGCGCTGGCCTACTACGAGCAGGCGCTGACCGTGCAGGTCGAGCTGCACCACGAGCAGGGCAAGGCGGAGACGCTCGGGGACATCGGGCTGGTGCACTGGCGGCTGTCGGACTACCTGCGCGCCGACGACTACCTGAACCAGGCGCTGGCGATCAGCCGGGTGATCCGCGACGAGCCGGTGGAGGCCCGCATGCTCAACCGGCTCTCCCGCGTGCGGCGGCGGCAGGGGCTGCCGCAGGTCGGCTTCGTGTACGCGCTCGAAGCCCTGGACATCGTGCAGGGCCTGGGGAACCGGCGGGCGGAGGCCGAGGTCCAGGAGACGCTGGCGTACACGTACCTGTCGCTGGGGCAGCACAAGCCGGCGCTGAAGGCGGCGAAGGCGTCGCTGGCGATCAGGGAGGAGCTGCGGGACAACCGGGCCAGCGCGCTGCTGTCGGTGGCGCAGGCGCTGCACGCGGCGGGCAGGCCGGCCGCCGCGCTGGAGCCCGCCATGGAGACGGTCGAGCTGCTGAACGAGACCGGCACCAGGGATCGGTGGGCGGCGGCGCTCACGGCACTGGCCATGGTGCTGCTGGACCTGGACCGTGCTGAGGAGGCCCTGATCCACGCGCGGCAGGCCAGGGAGGTCCACCTGGAGAGCGGGACGAGGCGGGATCTGGGGTGCGCGCTGCGGGCGCTCGGGCTGATCTCGGCGCGGCTGGGGAACAAGGGGGCGGCGGCGGGCTATCTGGGCGAGGCCATGCGGACGCTCGAAGAGGTCGGGGATGTGGCGGAGGCGCAGCGGGTGGCGGACGAGCTGCGCAGTTTGGATTGAAATTTCGCTAAAAGTCGTGAATTCGCGGATGTGAGGTCGCAGATCTTCTCCGGATCTTTTCGTTAGCTGGTACTGCCGGCGACGTCAAGCGGAGGTGATCAGGATGCTCAAGAACCATCTACGTCGAGACCTTCAGTGGCTCAAGCGCCAGGCTCGCAGGGACCGGCGGATCACGCTCGCTCTGCTGGCCGGCGTGCTGGCCGCCTGGGGACGCCAGCTCGCGCCGTGGCCCGCCCCACCCGCGGAGTCGCAGGTCCTGGCCGGGCTCTCGGTCGGGCTGTTCGCGGGCTCCGCGCTGACCTGGCTGGCCTCCGCGTACCTCGTCACCAGGACGATCCGGGTGCGCAAGGAGCCCGTGGAGGACGTGCGCCGGGCGTCCAGGGTCATCAGGAGCAAGGAGTGGGCGTTCTGGTCGGCCAGCGCCTACGTGGCCTGGCACCTGCTGCAGTTCGTCACCGCGCTGCTGCTGGGGTGACGGGGGCGTCGGCGGGGCGTCATCCACGGAATGGGGCCGGGTGACGCTCCGTCGTCCCGGCGCGCTCCAGGGGCCGCACCTGGATGCTCGTGCCGGTGTGGACGAACTGGACGATCTCGGCCGTGGTCAGCTCGGCCACGCCGAAATCGACGCCCGCGTGCTCGTCGCACCACTGGACGATCCGCTCCGGATCGGCGAGCGGGCCGGCGAAGTGGACGAGGCTGACGTACCAGCGGTCGCGGACCCGGCCGCGCTCCTGGTCCCGCACGCCGCGGGCGGCCAGCGCGCGGGCCAGGCGCGCCCAGAGCGTGGTCACGGTGTCGTCCTCGGGGTGGCCGCAGGCCAGGACGCCGCCCGCGTGCGGGCTCACGCCCGACAGGCGGATGCGCACCGGGGGCAGCCCGGCGGCGGCCTCGGCGAGCGCCGCGCCGTACACCCGGCGCAGCGGGTCGTCCTCGGGGATCTCCATGCGGTAGGGCTCAAGGGTTTTGACGGTGAAGTGCAGGGTCCCGCCGCCGTGCACCCAGTGGCCGGGCGCCCGGATGGTCGCGGCCAGCTCGGACAGGCGGTCCAGGACCTCGCCCGTGGGGCGGAGCACGGCCGAGGCTCCCCACCGCTGCGCGCCCTCCACCATGGGCACGTCGTACGTGGCCCGGCCGGACAGCAGGGCGGCCCGACCCGCGGCCCGGAACTCGGCGAAATCAGACATTCGAGCAGTATGCCAAAGCGGTGATCGCTCCAGAGGAGCAGCGGCGTCTCGCCGGGGGCGGGCCGCCATCCGCGCCCGCTCGGGCGTCAGGCGCGCAGGCCCTCACGGACGATGGCCAGCATGCGGGCCCTGGCGACCGGGTCCGCGGCCTTTCTCTCCCGGTCGATGCACCCGGTGAGCAGGGCCTTCACGTCCGCGATGTCGGCGTCGGCGCGGATCGCGCCCGACCGCTGCGCGCCCGCCAGCAGCCCTCCCCAGGCCCCCATGACGTCGTACCTGCTCTCCGCCGCCACCGCCCCGACGTCGAACCCGGCGCCCGCGAGCGCGTCCACCAGGCCGCGGTTCGCGGCGCCCTCCTCGACCATCAGGGAGAAGAACGCGAAGAACCCCTCCGCCGCCCCCTCGCGCTCCGCCAGCTCGGCCGCCTGCCGGACGAGCTGCTCCATGCGGCCGAGCAGGATCGCCTGGAACAGCGACTCCTTGGTCGGGAAGTGCCGGCTGACCGTCCCGGTGCCCACGCCGGCCCGGCGGGCGATCTCGTGGACGGGCACCGACAGGCCCTCCGCGGCGAACGTCTCGGCCGCCACCTCCAGGACGCGCGCCCTGTTGCGCTGGGCGTCGGCGCGCAATGGCCTGCTCATCCGGCACTCCGTTCCATGCTCGATAGACAAGCGGGATGGCCGTCCCGTATATTTCCGGACATAACCGGGACGTCCATCCCGATTCTACCCGTGACTGGAGACGCGCATGCGCATGGTCAAACTCGGCGACGGCCTTGAGGTGTCCGCTCTGGGGCTCGGCTGCATGGGGCTGAGCGAGTTCCTCGGCCCGACGGACAGGGACGAGTCGCTCGCCACCCTCAGGAAGGCCGCCGAGCTCGGCCTGACCTTCCTCGACACCTCCGACTACTACGGCATCGACTTTGCCAACGAACGCCTGATCGGCGACTTCCTGGCCGAGCGGCCACGCGAGGAGATCACGGTCGCCACCAAGTTCGCGGCGATCCGCGCGCCGGGCACCGGTGAGCTGGTGGGCGTGCGCAGCGACCCCGAGCACGTACGCGCCGCCTGCGAGGCGAGCCTGCGCCGCCTGGGCACCGATCACCTCGACCTCTACTACCTGCACCACCCCGACTTCACCACGCCGATCGAGGACACCGTGGGCGCCATGGCCGAGCTGGTCGCCGCCGGCAAGGTCCGCCACCTGGGGCTGTCCAACGTCTCGGCCGGCCGGCTCCGGGCCGGGCACCAGGTGCACCCGATCGCCGCGGTGCAGAACGAGTGGTCGCTGTTCTCCCGCGACGACGAGCCCTCGGTGGTGCCGGTCTGCGCCGAGCTGGGCATCGGGTACGTCGCGTACGCGCCGTTCAGCCGCGGCTTCCTGACCGGGCGGCACCTCTCCACCGAGGGCCTGGCGGAGGACGACATGCGGCGCGGGCTGCCCAGGTACGAGCCCGCGAACGCGGCACACAACGCCGCCCTGCTCGCCCCCGTCCGGCGCGTCGCCGAGGCGCGGGGGGCCACGATGGCCCAGGTCGCGCTCGCCTGGCTGCTCCACCGGTCGCGGGCGCACGACGTCCAGGTCGTGCCCATCCCCGGCACCCGCAGCGCGGACCGGCTGCGGGAGAACGCCGGCGCGGTCGACGTCGAGCTGACCGGTGAGGACCTCGCGGCACTCGAACCCATCGCCGCCCAGGTCGCGGGCGACCGCATGCCACCGCCGCCGGACCTGGGCTGAGGCGTCATCCCCCGATGAGCGCGCGCACCGCGGGCACCCAGTGCTCGCCGTAGCGTTCCTGGAGCTCCGGCCGCCGCCAGTCCTCGCCGGTGACCCGGCCGCGGCAGAGGGCGGCGCCGCACCGGCACTCCATGCCGAAGCCCGGCTCGGCCGTGCTGGTGGCGTAGTCGTTGGTCGCCTCCTCGCCGGGCCGCAGGTCGCGCCGGGCGGCCAGGGTGTAGGGGCCGGTCCACCACAGGTTGGGGTCGCAGGCGTGGTTGCCCTTGCCGTTCGGCCGCCCGGCCGGCAGGACCAGGTGCAGGTCCGCGGCCACGGCGATGGTGTCGACGTACGGGAGAGCGGGGTCGTCGATCAGCGCGCGCAGCCGGGCCGTGGACACCAGCCGCCCGCCCAGCCGGGAGACGACGGTGCCCGCGGGGATGGCGGCCGTGGCGAACAGGCCCGCGCCGGCGATGGGCGAAGGCCGTACCTCGAGGTGGGGGTGCAGCCAGCAGTCAGAGGCGGGAGGTTCGAGCATGACCCCAGCATGTACGGCACTCAGGTGCGCGCGGTGGGCGGGAAGGCGGCCTTGTGCGGGCCGGTGTCCGGGTCGAACTCGTGGCGGATCCTGGCGCAGTCGTCCAGCAACGCCCCCTGCAGCGCCCGGAACTCGTCGTTCTCCGTGCTCCCGAACTCGTGGGCCAGCTTGGACTGCAGGCGTTCGCCCTCGTCCAGGGCCGCGCACAGGTCGTGCATGTCCGCCTTCCTGCCGTGGCCGATCTGGAGGCGCCCGAAGTCGCGGAAGATGCGCGACAGGACCATCAGCTGCTCCGACAGCGCCCTCGGGAGGTCCGCCCCCTCCTCGCCCGGCAGGCCGCGTACGCCCGCTATCAGGTCCATCAGGCCGCGCGCTATCCCCCTGAGCTGGTGGCAGGCGTGGTCCAGGCAGGTGGCGGCGGCGGCCACCTGGCGCAGGCGGCGGTCGTACCGGCGGCGGCGCAGCGCCAGCCGGACCGACTCCGCCGCCTGGTCCGCGGACTCCTTCGTCTCCTCCAGCCGCTGTGACAGGCTCCTGGCCCGCTCCAGCCACTCGCGGGCCATGTCCTCGTCCCAGCCCTCGCCGAGGCCCTTGGCCATGTCCTCGGCCAGCTCGGCCAGCTCGTCGGACAGACCGCACACCTCCCTGACCGCCTCGTCCACGTAGCGCGGCGGGAGGACCAGGAGGTTCGCCACGATGCCCAGCGCCGCGCCCAGCACCACGTCCGCGAGCCGTTCGAAGCCGTAGGTCTTGCCCAGCGCGAACACCAGCAGCGCCGTGATCGGGATCTGCACGTTCTGGGCCGGGAGGTTGAGCAGCCGGGTCAGGACGAGCCCGGCGACCACCAGCGCGGCCAGCGTCGCCGCGTTGATGCCGATCAGCCAGGTCACGGCGGTAGCCGCGGCCACGCCCACGAGCACGGCCCCGACCTGCTGCACTCCCCTGATCACCGTGCTGTACGCCGTCGCGGAGACCGTCAAAAGCACGCCCACCGGCACGAGGATCGGCAGGTCCAGCTTGAGCACGTACAGCGCCAGCCACCAGCCCAGCACGCAGGTGCCGGTGACCTTGACGGTCTGGACGAGCGCGTCCCGCTCCATCCGCAGCCAGCGCCGCAGCCCCAGGCTCCGCAGGCGCCCGAGCGCCACCACCCCGCCCTTGACGACGCGTCCGAGCGGGGAGCCGGCCGGCTCGGTACCGCGCCCGGAATCCGTCTCCATGACAGGTCCATGCCCAGCCACGCAGCGGATAGAGCTGGGCTTATGCGGGTAGCGGCACAGCTGAGGGAGGTGGCACGTGTCCGGCGATCTGATCGTTCCCGACGCCGCTCATGGAGTGGTGGTCTTCGCGCACGGCAGTGGCAGCGGCCGGCTCAGCCCGCGCAACCGGTACGTGGCCGGCGCGCTCAACGAGGCCGGGCTGGGCACGCTGCTGTTCGACCTGCTCACCCCCGAGGAGGAGGCCGACCGGGCGAACGTGTTCGACATCGGGCTCCTGGCGGACCGGCTGCTCGGGCGTACCGGCTGGGTGCGCGAGCAACCCGAGGCCGCCGGGCTGCCGATCGGCTACTTCGGCGCCAGCACCGGCGCGGCGGCGGCGCTGTGGGCGGCGGCCGAGGCGGGCGACGAGATCGCCGCGGTCGTCTCGCGCGGCGGCCGGCCCGATCTGGCCGGGGCCCGGCTGGCGGAGGTACGCGCGCCGACCCTGCTCATCGTGGGCGGCAGGGATCCGGTGGTCGTGGAGCTGAACGAGCAGGCGCAGCGGAGCCTCGGCGCGGAGAGCCGGATGGTCGTGGTGCCGGGGGCCACCCACCTGTTCGAGGAGCCGGGGACGCTGGAGGCGGTGGCCGGGCACGCCCGGGACTGGTTCCGCACCCACTTCGCGGGACCACGCGAACGCCCGCAGGCTTGAGCGGCGGTGTGTCGCGGGCTCCAGCGGTCGCGGGCCTTAACGGTCGCGGGCTTCAGCGGTCGTGTGCCGTGACGGGGGTCGCGCCCGTCGCCGTGGCCGCAAGGCGCTCGTAGACCTCGGCCGACGTCGTCTCGCAGCCCAGCCGGTGCCCGGTCAGCTCCCCGTGGTCGTCGCTGGAGCCCGTCACGGCCAGTCCGAGGTCGCGGGCCAGCCCCCGGATGTGGTCCCGGGCGCCGGCGTCGTGATCCAGGTGATCGGCCTCCACGCCGAAGAGCCCGGCCCGCGCCAGCTCGGCGATCCACTCGTCCGGCACGACCTGGCCGCGCTTGACCGCCTTCGGATGGGCCAGCACCGTCACTCCGCCCGCCGCCCGCACCAGGCGCACGGCCCGCTCGGGCGCGAGCGCGTAGCGGGTCACGTGGGCGCGGCCGCCCGTACCGATCCAGTCCGGGGTGAAGGCGAGCTCAGGCGTGGCGATCGCGCCTGCCGCGACCATGGCGCGGGCGATGTGCGGCCGCCCGACCGGCCCGCCTGCCGCCAGCTCGGACACCTGCTCCCAGGTGACCGGCACGCCCAGCTCGACCAGCCGCTCGACGGTGGCCCGGCCGCGCTGCTCGCGGGCCCGCCTGATGCGTACGCACTCGGCCTGGAGCTCGGGCTCGAACGGGTCGAACAGGTAGGCGAGCATGTGGATGCTCTGCCCGGCCCGCCGGCAGGACAGCTCCATGCCCGGCACCAGCGTCAGCCCGCCGGGCAGCGCCTCGATCGCCGCCCGGTGCCCGGCGACGGTGTCGTGGTCGGTCAGCGCGAGCACGTCGAGCCCCCGCTCGCGAGCCCGGCGCACCACGTCGGCCGGGGGCTGTGTCCCGTCGGACGCGGTGCTGTGGCTGTGCAGGTCTATGCGCATCGTCCCCGATCGTAGGCCGTCACACGGCGACGGTGCCCAGGGTCCTGCCGTCGAAGGTCTCGATCGTGAAGTGGTTCAGGTCGGATTGGGGAAGGCTGGTGCCGCCGTGCAGGACGAGGGGGTCGGGGGAGCCGGCGACGCCGTACCCCTTGGCCGGGACTCCCCAGCTCGCCACGACCTCCGAACGGCCGTCGTCGCCGACCGCCAGGAGGCGGCACTGCAACGGGCCCTTGACACCCTTCAGCTCCAGCGCGACGTGGGTGCCCCAGCCCTTGTCCTCCAGGCCGACGACGCCGGACACGCCGGTGGCCGAGTCGGAGAGGGCATACGTCCGCCCGGTGAGCAGCAGGTCGCGGGCCGGGCCGTGAACGCTGTCCGGGTTCGGGGCGCTGGTCATGGAGCTGACCGCGAGGAAGACGCCGGCCGCGACCACCAGGCACGCGGCGGCGGACATGAACGTGCGGTGGATCCGCCGGCGCCTGCGCTCCGTGGCGGCCCGGCGTACCAGAAGGGACTCGACCTGCGGATCGGGCGGATTGGGCAGCAGGTCGTCCGGATGCACACCCTTGATGAGCTCCCCCATCGCCGCGAAGGCCCCTACCTCGTCGGCGCAGCTGTCACATCCCCGTAGATGGTGTTCGAACTCGGTCCGCTCCCCTTCGTCGAGCAGGCCGAGCGCGTACGCGGCCACATCTTCGTGACGCACCTCCGTCATGGCAACGTCACCCCCCTTTCTTCGAGCGCCACGCGCAGCGCGCGCATGGCGTAGTACACCCGTGACTTCACCGTGCCGACCGGCACCCCGATCGCCTCAGCGGCCTCCGCAGCCGTCCGATCCAGCAGAAACGTTTCCGTCAGCACCTGTCGGTGCGCGGGAGAGAGCGAGAGCATCGCGTCCGTCACGACGATCTCGCGGAGCAGGCGCTCGTCCTCAGCGGCCACGGGCTGCACGCGGTCGGAGATGTCCTCGACGGTGTCGAGGGGGCGCGCGCCCGAGCGGCGGTGGTTGTCGATGACGACGCGACGGGCCACCGTCGCCAGCCAGGGCATCAGCGAGCCCGACTCCGTGCGCAGGTCGTGCAGGTTGCGCCAGGCGCGTACCAGGGTTTCCTGTACGACGTCCTCGGCCCAGCGCCGATCGCCGCCCGTCAGCCGGACGGCGAAGGCCATCAGGGGGGCGCCGTATTCGCGGTAGAGGGCTCGGACCATGGCCTCGTCAGTTACGCGGTGATTCACAAGGGTGTGAGCTCCTTGCGGTGCGGATATCCTAAAATATCGCGCTGATATTGGAATTGTTACTCTAGCCACCCGCAGGGGCGAAGGTCAGGTACTTTGCCGCTCTCGCTATGCATCTAGATTTAGCGGATAAATCGTGCTCGGTCGGCCGAAGCAGCGATTATGATCATCAGGTTGGGTGGTCGGGTCCGGGCCGCCGGATCCTCCTTCCGGCCCGCCCGGCGGCGACGACGCCCGCCGTCACGGGCCCCGGGCACCGCCGGGGAGGCGCGGCCACACCTCGCGCCCACCCGCCGGGGCGGGCGTCGAACTCCTGTTCTTTCCTGCTGCCGCTGCCGCATGGCCGCGTGCGTGCTCGCGCGGCGACGGGTGTGATCGGGGGCACATTCCTGGCAGCAGAAAATGTGCATTTTTCAACGGGAGCGCTAATGCGCGGGAAATATGGCGTGATCGGGGTGAACAAAAGGCGCAACAGCGGATCAGACGCTCGGCCGAACCCGTGGACGTCAGCCATAGCCGCGCTCCTCGTCGACGTCACCGGGGGCGCGCTTCTGCGGCGCCGCGTCATAGCCGTAGTCCGAGTCCGAGCCTGATTCCGGATCCTGCTCCGGTGGCGCGGTGTCGTACCCCTCGTCCGGATACTCCTCCTCCGAGTACTCCTCCTCCGGGTACTCCTCCTTCGGGACCGGGTTTGCGGGCGGCGTCGTCTCGGGGCTCTTCGCCGGGCTCGGGGCCGGCGAGGACGGCTTGACGTAGGCCGGTCTCGTGGTGGTCGCGGGGGATACGCCGTCCGTCAGCGCGAACGCCAGCGAAGCCCCGATCGTCGCCACCAGGACCCCGGTGAGCACCCCGACCCCGAGCGGCTTCATCTCGTCCTCCCCGCGCCGCCGACCGACGGCTCGCCGAGGCTCACGTTCTGGGAGTCCCGCCCTGCGGCCTGACCGGAGATCAGGGTGACGGCTCCCGCCAGGGCCGCCACGATCAGCGCGCCGATCACGACACCGACCAGGAACGACGGCCTGCGCCAGACCGGCGCGGACGGTGTCTCCAGGGTCTCCGGTTCGAAGAGCCGCCGATCAGGCCGCCCGACCGGCCCTGATCCCAGCAGGTCCGACCAGTAACGATCGGACTCCAGCTCGTCCGGGACGGCATGACCTGCCTCCAGCCGGTCGGACAGCAAGGTGTCATCTGATCCGGCCCGTTCCGACCTGTTCCGAGCAGGCACCGCCCGTTCGGCACCAGCCCGACCACGCTCGCCCCGCCCCGGACGGGACCGAGGCTGCTCGACCTGGCTCGGGCGGGACCGAGACGGCTCGCCCCGATCCGACCGGGGATGAGACTGCTCGCCCCGATCCGACCGGGGATGAGATTGCTCCGCTCGGGCCGATTCGGCGCGGCCGGGCCCCAGCTGGACCGGCCCGTAACCCCCGAGATCCACCCGACCCGACCAGACCCGGGACGCCCCCACCCGAGCCGCACCAGCACCCCGGGCCCGGGCACCCCTGGGCCGGGACCGCCGCCTGGCAGGGGGCGGTTCGGGCTGAGGTTCGTCCGGTCTCGTGCGGTTCTCGGCCTCCAGCAGGAGGTCGTTGAGCGTGTCACGGTCGGGGGTCCCCGGGTAGCCGAGGAGGGTGTGCACCAGGTCCACGGCGGTCGGGCGGGTCGCCGGGTCCCGGCGGTGGCAGTCCTCGATCATCATGCACAGCCTGGGGAGCAGCCAGTCGAGGCCGGGCTCCGCACTCTGCCACTGCCCGGTGGCGGCGTACACGATCACGTCCGCCCAGTCCCGCACGTCGCTCGACGGGAACTGGCTGTCGCGCGGCCCGGGCGCGAAGGACACCTGCCCCCGGGCCCCGATCATCACGTTCGCCGGGTTGAGCCGCAGGCCGGCGATCCCGGCCAGGTGCAGCCGTGCCATGGTGGCGGCGCTGCCGAGTGCGAACAGATAAAGCGCCTCGCCCTCGAAGGGCCCCGCAGCCCGTACGACGTCGCCCAGCGACGCGCCGTCCCCCAGGTAGTCGTGCGGCCGGAGAGCCAGGCCGCCGCTCCATCCCTGAAATTCCATCGCCATTCCCGTCCGCGCCGGTCATCGCTTGCGGGCACGCCGATGTTCGTGCAGGTGAGTCGGCATTTTCCGGCCATCGGCGAGTGCCGTTCCGTCTCGTGGTACGCCGCCGCCCCGGACCGGGTTCAACCTCGCCAGGTAAATCTCCGTAGCCGACCGAATGGTTATGGCCGGGCGGCGATCACGTACGCGATCCGGGTCACAGCGGCGGGACCGCCGTGAACAACTCGTAGCTGTGGCCGTTGGGATCGCGCACGTACACGCCGCGCCCGCCCCCGAGGTGGTTGACCTCGCGGTCCCACCCGTTCATGGGTCCGGAGCCGTAGTCGATCGACGTGCTGCGCCGCAGCCGGTCCAGCACCGCGTCGAACGTGGCCTCGTCCACGAGGAAAGCGTAGTGACCCGGCTGGGAGACGAGGTGGCGGTCGTCGAAGTCGAGCGTGAGGTCGCCGTTCACCCTGACAGGGGTGAACGGGCCGGCCGGGACGCCCACCTCCAGCCCCAGCAGGTCGGCGAAGAACGTGGCCGCCGCGCGCCGGTCGGCGGCGGGCACGATCAGGTGGTTCATGACGATGGTCATGTGGCACCCCTTCGAGAGAATGCATGCGTTTCGCACACAATAACATGTGCGAAACGCATGCGATCTGCCGTAGGGTGTCGGGCATGGATGTGACGGAGGTGGAGGGCGGGCCGGCGCTGTTCCGGCTGGTGCGCTTCTGGTCGCGGCGGTGGGCCGGGCGGGCGTCGGAGGAGCTGACCGGCGAGTCGCGTCACGTTCAGCACATCCTGGTCGTGGAGGCGGCCCACACGAGCGCGGGCGAGGGCGAGCCGCCCACCGTGGGCACCGTGGCCCACCAGCTCGGGCTCGACCACTCGGGGGCCAGCCGCATGGTGAAGGACGCCGTGGAGGCGGGTTACCTCGCGCGCGACACCTCCGTACGAGATCGGCGCCGAGCCTCGCTGCGGCTCACGAAGAGCGGGCACGCGTTGCTGGCCGGGTCCCGCCAGTGGCAGCGGCAGGCGTTCGAGGAGCTGACCGCCGGGTGGGACGAGCGGGATAGGCGGCAGTTCGGGGCCTACCTGCTCCGGCTCGCCGACGACGTGGGCGCCTGACGCAGGCGGGCGATCAGGAGGAGCGCCGCCACCGTGAGCAGGCCCAGCAGGCCGAACGCGAGCCGGAAATCCCCTGTCGCGTCCCGCAACGCGCCCACCAGGACCGGGGCCAGCGCCGCGCAGGCGTACCCGACGAAGAAGGCCATGGCGCTGATCCGCCCGGCCTCCCCCGCGTCCCGGCTGATCACCACCGGCAGCGTCAGCACCAGCGTGAACAGGCCCCCGTGGCCGATCCCGAGCGCGGCGATCCACAGCCACGTCGCCGCGCCGGGCGCGAGGGCCAGCCCCAGGAAACCGGCGGCGGTCAGCAGGGTCGTGATCGCCAGCCCGGCCCGCCTGTCCCGGCCCTCGCCGAGCAGTGCGGGCACGGCCAGCATGGCGACGACCTGGACGGAGATCATCACGGTCAGCAGCACGCCGGCGGCGACCGTACCGACGCCTCCGTCCTCGTGCAGCAGCGGCGCCACCCAGGCCAGCTCGCAGTAGTAGAGCGCCGAGTTCGCGGCCGACAGCACGGTCACGCGCCAGGCCACCGGGCTGCGCCAGGGCAGGCCGCTACGCCGGGGCACCGGGCTGCGCCAGGGCAGGCCGCTGCGCCAGGGCAGTCCGCTGGCTTCCGTCGCGGGCCCCGTGGCGGAAGCGTCGCCGTCCAGGGCGAGTGAGCCCCGGCTCGCCTGCCACAGCACCATGCCCGCCACCGCCAGCACCACCCACGAAGCGAGCGCTCCCGGCCACGAGCCGAGCGCGTCGGCGAGCGGCGCGCCGACGCCGGCCGCGACCGCGCCGCCGAGGCCGAGACCGGCCGTGTAGATGCCGGTGACCAGGCTCGCGCGCCCGGCCCACCGCGTCTTGACCACGGCGGGCAGCAGCGTCTGCGCGATCGCGATCCCGGCGCCGACCGCCGCCGCGCAGGTGAGCTGCACCCAGGTCGCGCCGCCGAGCCCGCGGGCGGCAGTGGCCGCCGCGATGACGGCGAGCCCCAGCAGGACGCCGCGGTGCAGCCCCCACCTGCGGCCCACGACCGCGGCCAGAGGCGCGCACACGCCCATGGCCAGCGTCGGGATGGTCGTCAGCAGCGACACCCCGGTCGCGGAAAGATCCAGGTCCGTACGGATGCGGTCCACGAGCGGCGACACCGCGGCGATCGCGGGCCGCAGATTGGCCGCCGCCACGAACAACGCCACGACGCCCACCCCGAGCGCCATCCGGCTGCCCTCTTTCACCATGGATCTCCCAACGATCGATCTCGGATAAGTGATGTCCGAGTTCTACCACAACCCGGACATTTGTTGTCCGATAGGGTGGAGGCCATGAAGCTGTCGAACGGGGTGGAGTGGGCGCTGCACAGCTGCGTCACGCTCAGCCAGAGCGAGGATCCCGTGCCCGCGGCGCGCCTGGCCGAGCTGCACGGCACCCCTCCGGCGTACCTGGCCAAGCACCTTCAGGCGCTGTCCAGGGCGGGCATCGTGCACTCGACCGCGGGCCAGGTCGGCGGCTACGTCCTGACCCGGCCGGCGGCGGAGATCAGCGCGCTCGACGTGGTGCGCGCCATCGACGGGACCGAGCCCGCCTACCGGTGCACCGAGATCCGCCGGCGCGGGCCGCTGGCCGTGCCCGCCGAGCGGTGCCAGACCCCGTGCGCGATCGCCCGCGCCATGGCGGCCGCGCAGGACGCCTGGTCGGCCGCCCTGGCCGCGATCACCATCGCCGACCTCGCCGAGCGCATCGACGCCGACAGCGACGGCACCGCGATGGCCGACGTCCGCCGCTGGCTCGCATCAACAGGCTGACCCGCAGCCTGCTTCGCGGCGTGATAGCACCTGTCCAGAGCGACGTCCGCCGTCGTCGGACGCGCGGGAGCGCGGGAGCGCACGTCCGGCACGCCAAGGCCGTCGCGTCATGCCGGACGGAATCTGACCCGCACCTGCAAGCCGCCCTCCGCGCGCGGCCAGGTGTCGAGCTGGGCGTCATGGGCGGTGGCGATGGCGGCCACGATGGACAGCCCCAGCCCGCTCCCCCGCCCGGTCCGGTCCGCCGCCGGCTTGTGGAACGGCTCGAACAGGGCATCCACCTGGTCGGCGGGAATGACCGGTCCGCTGTTGCTCACCCGCAGCGCCGGCCGGCCGCCGTCGAGACCGGTCCAGACCCGTACCCAGCCTCCAGCCATGTTGTGGCGTACGGCGTTGTCCACCAGGTTGGCCGCCAGCCGCTGCACCAGCGTCGGATCGCCCGGGGCGCAGGCCGCGCCCAGCTCCACCTCCACCCGCAGCCCGCGCCTGGCGGCCTCCTCGCGGGCGGAGCCGAGGGCGGTCGAGGCGGCCTCCGCCAGGTCCACGTCGTGGAGCCGGTCCAGCCCGCGCTGGCTGCGGGCGAGGGTGAGGAGCGCCTCGATGAGCCGCTCCTGTTCCTGGTTGCCGGCGAGTGCCCGCTCGCAGACGGCGCGCAGGTCCTGTACGCCGGCGCCGGGATCGGCCAGGGCTATCTCCAGCAGGCTCCGCTCGAAGGTCAGCGGGGTGCGCAGCTCGTGTGAGGCGTTGGCCACGAACGCCCGCTGCGCCTGGAACGCGGCCTCCAGGCGGCCGAGCAGCCCGTCGATCGTGTCCGCCAGGTCCTTGATCTCGTCATCGGGCCCCTGCGCGGCCAGCCGCTCGTGCAGGTTGCGCGCGGAGATCTCCCGTGTGGTCGTGATGATCGTCCGCAGTGGCCGCAGCACGCGCCCCGCCACCACCCAGCCGAGCCCTGCCGAGACGAACGTCATCAGCGCCAGCGCCAGCACCGAGGCCGTCAGGAACTGCCTGAGGTCCTCGGCCCGCTGCCGGGCCGGCCCGTTCTGGAGCCCCGTCACGGGCATCGCCGGCCGCGTGATCGCGCCCCCCAGATCGGGCTGGACCGGCGGCTCCACCTTCACGAACGGCAACACGTGGTCCGCGAGCACGTAGGTGACGCAGAGCAGCAGCGCCCCCGTCCCGAGGACCAGGCCGCCGTACAGGAGCGTCAGCCGCAGCCGTACGGTCCACCGCGTGGCCGGCGTCATGTGGGCCACTACAGCCGGTAGCCCGCGTGGGGGACCGTTTCGACCAGCGGCGGGTCGCCCAGCTTGCGGCGCAGGCGGCTGACGGTCACCTTGACGGTGGCGGTGAAGGGGTCGGCGGCCTCGTCCCAGGCGCGTTCCAGCAGCTCCTCGGCGGAGACCGCGCGGCCTTCGGCGGCCAGCAGGAGCTCCAGGACGGCGAACTCCTTGGGGCTCAGGTCGAGACGGCGGCCGGTCCTGGTGGCGACGCGGCGGCCGGGGTCGAGGCGCAGATCGCCGTGCACCAGGATCGGAGGGACGGCGGGCTGCGCTCGCCTGGCCAGCGCCCGGATGCGGGCCACGAGCTCGGCGAACGCGAAGGGCTTGGGCAGGTAGTCGTCGGCGCCGTAGCTCAACCCGTCGACCCTGTCGTCGATGGTGGCGGCGGCGGTGAGCATCAGCACCCGTGCCGGGTAGCGTTCGGACACCAGCGTCCGGCACACCTCGTCCCCGTGCAGGCCCGGCAGGTCGCGGTCGAGCACCACGACCTCGTAGCGGTTGACGAAGGTGCGTTCCAGCGCCTGCGCGCCGTCGTACGCCACGTCGATCGCCATGCCCTCGCGGCGCAGCCCGCCCGCCAGCGTCTCGGCGAGCTCGCGATGGTCCTCCACCACCAGCACCCGCATCGCGCATCCCCCGACCACCGGCATCGACGACCTTGGCAGTATCCCGGTCGAGGGGTTACAGCGAGGTAAAGGCCGCCGTTCCGTCCCGGTAACCGGCATTCCGGTGGAGTACCTCCTGGCAACCGATCGTCGATCTTCCGAGGAGGGGTTCACTTGCCCGTCAGCAGCAGCGTCTCGTCATCCCGCCGGTTCGGCCCGCGTCTCATGGCGGTCGCGGCGGCGGCCGGGGTCGTGGTGGCGGCGTCCGCGTCGGCCCGGCCGCCGTCGCCCGTGCCGTCCACGCCGGAGCAGCCGATCACGCCGCCTGCGGTCCTCGCCGAGCCGGAGGTGGACAGCGCGACCCTGGCCCGGCTACGGGAGGACGTACGAGCTGTGCGCGCCACCGGGGTGGTCGGGGTGCTCGGCGAGGTGGACACCGGAGCAGGACGGCTGCCCGCACGCAGCGGGGTCGCCGACCGCGCCACCGAGGCAGCCATGCCGCTGAACGGCTACTTCCGGATCGGCAGCACCACCAAGACCTTCGTCGCCACGGTCGTGCTCCAACTGGCCGGCGAGGGCAGGCTGGCGCTGGACGACACCGTGGAGAAGTGGCTGCCCGGGGTCGTGCGTGGCAACGGCAACGACGGACGCGAGGTCACCGTACGGCAGCTTCTCCAGCACACCAGCGGCATCCCCGAATACCTGCGCCCGGCCACCTCGCCGCGGCAGTGGCGGCGGGAACGGCTGCGGACCTGGCAGCCCGGGCAACTCGTCGCGCTGGCCATGAAGCGGAAGCCGTCCTTCGCGCCCGGCGCAGAGTGGGGCTATTCCAACACCAATTACGTCCTCGCCGGCATGATCATCCGCAGGGTCACCGGGTACGACTGGGCTGAGGAGGTCAGGCAGCGCGTCCTGACCCCGCTGGCCCTGCGGCACACCGTCATCCCCGGCGCCGACCCGTACCTGCCCGATCCGCACGCCAGGGCCTACACCCGCTTCACGCCGGACGCCAAGCTGACGGACGTCACCACGCACGACCAGACCCTGGGCGACGCGGCCGGAGCGATGATCAGCACCACCGGCGACCTCAACCGGTTCTTCCGCGCCCTGCTGGGCGGCAGGCTTCTCGCGCCGGCGCAGCTGGCCGAGATGCGGAAGACCGTCCCGGCCAAGGCGCTTCAGGCCATGGGCGTCACCGGGGCCGCCTACGGCCTGGGGCTCATGTACCGCCCGCTGAGCTGCGGCGGCGGCTACTGGGGGCACGGCGGGGACGAGGCCGGCTTCAGCACCAGGGCAGGCGTCGCAGGGGACGGCAGGCGCAGCGTGGCGGTCGAGGTCACCTCCCGCTCTCCCGCCGACCTGAAGGCCCTGCTGCGCACCGACCGCGCCCTTTCGACCCTGGTCGACCACGCCCTCTGCGGCACCGGCTGATCAGCCGGCCCAGGCCGGCGGACGGCACTCTCCGACGCCCCTACAGTCGCCTGCGGGGTCTTGTCGCTCACCGTATTCAGGCCGCCGCGGCTCGGCGGCGGTACCGGCCGGGCGCGAGGCCGAACTCCCGCTTGAAGGCGTTGCCGAAGGCGAACTCCGACCCGTACCCCACCCGCTCGGCCACCTGCGCCACCGACGCGTCGGACTCGCGCAGCAGGCGCGCCCCGCTAACCAGCCGCCACCAGGTCAGGTACGCCAGCGGCGGCTGCCCGACCAGCTCCGTGAAGCGGCGGGCGAAGGCGGCGCGCGACATGCCCGCGTGGGCGCCGAGCGACTCGACCGTCCAGCGGCGGGCCGGGTCGCGGTGGATGGCGTCGAGCGCGCGGCCGACGCCGGGGTCGGCCAGCGCGGCGGCCCAGCCGGACAGCGTGCAGGGCTCGTCCTGGGTCTCGAAGTAGGCCCGCAGGACGTACAGCTGCAGCATGTCAAGCAGGGACGACACGACGGTGTCCGCGCCGGGACGCGGGCTGTCGATCTCGGCGGCCAGCAGCTCGACGGCGGCCCGCAGCTCCGGGTGGCTGCCGAGCGTCGCAGGCAGGTGGATCACGCCGGGCAGCGAGCCCAGGAGCGGGTGCGTCCTGTCGAGGTCGAGCAGGTAGCCGCAGGACAGGACCACCGTCTCGGCCCCGGCGCCGCCGAGATCGGTGGAGGCGAACAGCCCGGAATGCGGGGCGCAGCCCGACTCGACCAGCGGCCGCGCGGGATCGTCGGCCAGCCCGAACGAGTCGCCGTGCGGCAGGAACACCAGGTCGCCCATGCTCAGCGGAACAGGCTCGCCATCCGGGAGGATGAGCCAGCAGGACCCGCGCAGCACCACCTGGAAGCCCGCGGACCCGGGCACCGCGGGAAACGACACGCCCCAGGGCGCCCGCCAGGAGACGCGGACGGAGGTGGGCCGCCCGCACCGCATGAAGGCCACCACATCGCTGAGCACATCCATGCGCTGAGTCTATGACCTGAGACGATGACGTATAAACACTGGACAGCAGCGCATTCAGTATCCCAGCAGATCTCCCTACGGTGGTTCGCGTAACCAATTGAGGGAGCATTCGCATGCTGAAGATAGGCATCATCCTGGGCAGCACCCGTCCCGGCCGCAACGGCGAGGCGGTGGCGCACTGGGTCCGCGATCTGGCGGTCAAACGAGGCGACGCCGAGTACGAGCTCGTCGATCTGAAGGACTACAACCTGGGCAACCTGGACGAGCCCGAGCACCCCGCCATGGGCAACTACCAGCACGAGCACACCAAGCGCTGGTCGGCCAAGATCTCGACGCTGGACGCGTTCGTGATCGTGACCCCCGAGTACAACAACTCCTACCCCGGGGCGCTCAAGAACGCCATCGACTTCCTGTACGCGGAATGGACCAACAAGGCGGCCGGCTTCGTCGGGTATGGCGTGGACGGGGCGCCCCGGGCGATCTCGCACCTGCGACACGTCCTGGGCCTGCTCAGCGTGGCCACCGTGTCGAACCAGGTCGGGCTGTCGATCCACACCGACTTCGCCGACGGTTTCAAGCCCGCCGCCCCCCACGAGGACCGGCTGAACGCCGTCCTCGACCAGGTCCTCGCCTGGGGCTCCGCCCTGCGCCCGCTCAGGGGCTGAGCCTGCGGCGGGCTCCTCGTACGATCTCCACGGCTTGACCTTGACGCGACGTCAACGTGTCTACTCGGAGGTGATCAAGCAGAAGGAGGGGGAGGCCCGATGGTCAGAGCGGTGCTGCGGATCGTGGGATTCGAGCTCAAAGGCTTCATCGCCATCGGGCTGTGGGCCGTGCGCCGCCGTCACGGCGTCCCGCCGGGCGCGATCGCCGGGACCTACGCCAAGGAACAGGCGTTCATGCTCACCCTGATGCTGTTCGCCATGGCCGTCGAGACGGTGGTCCTCGACCTGTTGCTGGTCGCGGTCGAGGTCCCGGCGGCGGTGCGCTACGCGGTGCTGATCGCCGACGTGTACGGCCTGCTGTTCGGGGTCATGCTCGCCGCCGCGTGCGTCACCCGGCCGCACGTCGTCACCGGGGACGAGCTGCGCATCAGGTACGGCGTCTACTTCGACCTGCGCATCCGCCGCGACCGGATCGCCTCCGTGCGCGGCAGCGGCGGCTACGACGGCAGCAGGATGGTCTCCGTCGAGGACGGCCGGCTGTCCGTGGCGGTCGCCTCGCGGACGAACGTGACGGTCGAGCTGACCGAGCCCATCACCTTCGTCCGACCGCTGGGCGGGCGCGCCGAGGCGAGCACGGTCCGGTTCTTCGCCGACCAGCCGGAGACCGTCGTGGCCGCGCTCCGGGCGAACCAGGGCGACGGGCTGCCCGCGCGGTCGTAGCGCGAACCAGGCCGGGAACGGCAGATCCCTAGGCGAACCCCTTTTGCGGGGTTACGTTCCATACAGCACCATCTCGGGATCTTCCACCCTCGACCTCGGATGGAGGCGCCGCCATGCCGCTCACCTGGAGTAAAGGCATGAGATCACCTCTCGTCGCGGCGATCGCAACCCTCTCCTTAACCATGGCTGCCGTCCTGCCGGGCATACCCGCCCAGGCCGCCGCAGCACCCGACATCTCCCTCGCCAACGTCAAAGCCCACCTGTCCCAGCTCCAGTCCATCGCCACCGCCAACGGCGGCACCCGGGCGCACGGCCGGCCCGGTTACCTGGCCTCGGCGAACTACGTCAAAGGCCAGCTCGACGCCGCCGGGTTCAGCACCACCCTCCAGTCGTTCACCTACAACGGCGCCACCGGCTACAACGTCATTGCCGACTGGCCGGGCGGCGATCCCAACGACATCCTGATGACCGGCGCGCACCTCGACAGCGTCACCGCGGGCCCCGGCATCAACGACAACGGCTCGGGCAGCGCGGCCATCCTGGAGACCGCGCTCGAAGTGGCCCGCCAGTCGCTCCAGCCGGCCAAGCACCTGCGCTTCGCCTGGTGGGGCGCGGAGGAGCTGGGGCTGCGCGGCTCGCAGTTCTACGTGAACAACCTGCCGGCCGCCGAGCGGGCGAAGATCAAGGGTTATCTGAACTTCGACATGGTCGGCTCACCGAACGCCGGATATTTCGTCTATGACGGCGACAATTCCGACGGCACCGGCTCTGGTCCCGGCCCGGCCGGCTCCGCGGCGCTGGAGCAGACCATCCAGGACTACTTCACCTCGATCGGCGTCCCGACCAGGGGCACCGACTTCGACGGCCGCTCCGACTACGGCCCCTTCATCGCCGTGGGGATCCCGGCGGGCGGCACGTTCACCGGCGCGGAAGGCATCAAGTCCTCCGCCCAGGCCACGTTGTGGGGCGGCACGGCGGGACAGGCGTTCGACGTCTGCTACCACCGCGCCTGCGACACGACGACCAACATCAACGACACCGCGCTGAACAGGAACGCCGACGCGATCGCCTACGCGGTGTGGACGATCGCCACCGCCGTACCGCCGGTCGTGGTCTGGCAGGACACGTTCGAGACCGCGAACGGCTGGACCGTCAACCCGGGCGGGACCGACACCGCCACCACGGGGCAGTGGGAGCGCGGCGACCCGGAGGCCACCACCTCCAGCGGCGCCAAGCAGCTCGGCACCACCGTGAGCGGCACGAACGACCTGGTCACCGGCAGACTGGCGGGCACCTCGGCGGGCGCGTTCGACCTGGACGGCGGCGTCAGCTCGATCCAGTCGCCGCCGATCACGCTGCCCACGGGCACACTGAACCTGTCGCTGTCGTGGTACCTGGCACACGGCTCGAACTCCTCCAGCGCCGACTACCTGCGCGTCCGCGTGGTCGGCAGCACCACCGCGACCGTGTTCCAGCAGCTCGGAGCGGCCACCGACCGCGACGGCTCCTGGGCGGCGACGACCGTCGGCCTGAGCTCCTTCGCCGGCCAGACGGTCCGCATCCTCATCGACGCGGCCGACGCCTCAGGCGCCTCTCTCGTCGAGGCCGGCGTGGACGACGTCAAGATCACCAGATAGCTCCCTCCGCGGGCCCGGCCTTCGTGGCCGGGTCCGCCATACCTTCGTGGAGCCGTGCCATGGCACATCAGTCATCCTCCCGTGCTCGGAAGCTGGCCCTGCCCTTCCTCGCCGCCGTCCTGCTCGCCGGGGTGCTGACCCCGGCCGCCGAGGCCGTCGCCCCACGCGACCGGGAGATCGAGAAGATGGTCCAGCAGGTCGACGCGCGCAACCTGGGGCGGATCATCGCCAAGCTGGCGTCGTTCGGAACCAGGCACACGCTGTCCAGCCAGGACGACCCCGTACGCGGCATCGGCGCCGCCAGGGACTGGATCTACGACGAGTTCTCCAGGATCGCCGCCACCTCGGGCGGGCGGATGACCGTGGAGAAGCAGTCGTTCGTCCAGCCCGTCTCGCCGCGCGTCCCCGTCCCCACGGTGATCACGAACGTGGTCGCCACGCTGCGCGGCACCCAGGACGCCTCCGCCGGCCGCACGTACGTCGTCAGCGGCCACTACGACTCCCGCTGCACCGACGTCATGAACGCCGCCTGCGACGCCCCCGGCAGCGACGACGACGCCTCGGGCGTGGCGGTCTCCATCGAGGCCGCGCGGGTCATGGCGACCCGCGCGTTCGACGCCACCGTGGTCTTCATGGCCGTCGCGGGCGAGGAACAGGGCCTGTACGGCTCCGCGTACTACGCCCAGCAGGCCAAGCAGAACAACGTCGACATCCAGGGCATGTTCACCAACGACATCGTGGGCAGCGCCGACGGCGAGAACGGCCGGGACCCGAAGGCCGTCCGCGTCTTCTCGGAGGGCGTGCCCACCTCGGAGACCCCGGCCCAGGCCGCGGTCCGCCAGTCCGTCGGCGGCGAGAACGACGGCGTCTCCCGCCAGCTCGCCCGCTTCGTCAACGAGACCGCCCGGCAGTACGTGCCGTCGTTCGACGCCCGCATGTACTACCGCAGGGACCGCTATCTGCGCGGCGGCGACCAGATCCCGTTCCTCCAGCAGGGCTACGCCGCCGTACGCTTCACCGAGGTGCACGAGGACTACCGCCACCAGCACCAGGACGTACGGGTGGAGAACGGCGTCCAGTACGGAGACCTGCTGGACTATGTCGAGAACGACTACGTGGCCCGCGTGACGCAGGTGAACCTGGCCGCGCTGGCCGCCCTCGCCCGCGCTCCCCGCTCCCCCGGCCGGGCAGCCATCGTCACCAGCCGCCTCACGAACGACACCGACCTGCGCTGGGACGCCAACCCCGAGCCCGACGTCGCCGGTTACGAGGTGCTCTGGCGGGACACGACCGAGCCATCGTGGACGCACTCGCGCCTGGTCGGCGACGTGACGTCGTACACGGTGGCGGGGTTGTCGAAGGACAACTTCCAGTTCGGCGTGCGGGCGGTGGACAGGCAGGGCCACCGCAGCCCGGTGAGCTATCCCACGCCCGCGAGCTGAGGATGCGGGGCCGCGGCGGCGGCCCCGCATCGCATCGTCAGCTCACGCTCTCCACCGCCTGGGCGGTGGCGGCCCGCTGGGCCGCCGCCGTCCGCGGCGGGATGGAGCTCAGGTTGAAGGCGTACCTGGCGACGGAGTCGGCGATCGCGTCGGCGTCCACGTCCAGCGCGGTCGCGTTGATGTTGGCGATCGTGTCGCACGCCTGGTGGTAGCAGACGTCGTACGCGACCCCGGCCGTGCCGCCGAACAGGGCCGCTTCCTCGGCCGTCTTGATGCCCTCAGCACCGGTGAAGATGCCGCCCGACGGGATGCCGACCGCGATGAACGGGCCGTAGTCGGAGCGGCCGTCGAAGTCGGTGCCCACGGTGGGCAGGTCACGGGTGCCGTAGAAGGCGTTGAGCTGCTGCTCGATCTCGGCGGATCCGGGCGGGCCCGCCGGCGAGCCGACGCCGTCCGAGTTGTCGCCGTCGTAGAGCTTGTAGGCGTAGTTGGGCGAGGCCACCATGTCGAAGTTCAGGTAGACCTTGATCCGGTCGCGCTGTGCCTGGGACAGGGACTCGACGTACTGGTCGGAGCCGAGCAGGCCGATCTCCTCGCCGGCCCAGAAGGCGAAGCGGACCTTGTTCTTGACCGGGTAGAGCGCCATCTCCTCGGCGACTTCGAGGATGGAGGCGGTGCCCGAGCCGTTGTCGTTGATGCCGGGCCCGGCGGGGACGCTGTCGAGGTGCGCGCCGGCCATCACGACGTTACGCGGGTCGCCGAAGCGGGACTCCGCGATGACGTTGTCGTTGGTGCCGAGCACGAGCGTCGAGTCGACCTTGAGCCGGACCGTCGCGCCGGCCGTGGCGGCCAGCTCGTTGCCCACGGCGAAGTCGGCGAACACCATCGGCACGCCGGCCCGCCACTCGCCGATGTCCAGCGGGAACGCGTCGGTCCGTCCCGGCTGGCCCTCGTTGAAGACGATGATCCCGGAGGCTCCCGCGATTCCCGCGTTGCGGATCTTCAGCGCGAAGGCGCAGGTGCCGCGCTGGATCAGGGCGATCCGGCCGGCCACGAACCCGGCGAAGTCCGACGCCTCGCAGCCACTGGTCGAGGTGGGCGTCGGGGTCGGCGGCAGCGTCAGGTCCACGCCCTGGACCTGCGCGGTCACGTCACCGGCCGGTGACGGCTGGAAGGTGAAGAAGTCCTCGTTCGGCACGAACGTCTTCGCGGACGGCGCCGTGAGGTTCAGCGTGGGCGGGCTGTTCTCGGTCCAGCTCTCGACGAAGTTGATCGGCTGGAGCGTGACCTTGTAGCCGGCCTTGCGCAACTTGCCTGCCACGTAGTCGCGGGAGGCGTTGTAGCCGGGCGTGCCCGCGGCGCGGGTGCCGCCGTTCGCGGTGGCGATGGCCTGCAGGGCGTCCAGGTGCTTCTTGACGTTCGAGCCCTTGACCTGCTTGACGAGCAGCTTGGCGAAGAGGTCGTCCAGCCCTCCCGCGTGGGCGGGTGCGGCCATGGCCATGGGTAAGGCGAGTGCTGTGATCAGTGCGATGACGATTCTGCGCATGAAGGGTTCCCCCTAGTGAACAGGAATACGAAAATTCCCCCGAGTCGCTAACGGAACGTAACCCGCCCAGGTATCGCTGGGAAGACCCACTAATGCGTCAAAATCCGGACATAGTTGGCTACTCGGCCCGCCGAGCGCGGGCGCGGCGCTTGCCCTCGTGCATCGCCTGCACGCGGGCGATCGGGATCGTGTGCCCCTCTTCGACCAGGTCAGCGGGCAGCCGCTGCGGCTCCGGCATCAGCTCGGCCCACGGGTCCGCGCCCTTGAGCAGCCCGGCCGCGGTGTGCACGGTGAAGTCGGCCGGCGCGACCCGGTCGAGGTCGTCCCACGGCACGGGGAAGGACACCGGGGCCCCCGGGCGCACGCGCGGGCTGTAGGCGGCCACCACGGTGGCGCCGCCCGCGCGGGTGGAGTCGAGGAAGACCTTGCCCGCGCGGTCCTCGCGGATGAACGCCGTCGTGGCCAGCGCCGGATCCAACCGCTCCGCGCGGGCGGCCACGGCACGCGTGGCCGCGGCCAGGTCCTCCACCGGGATGCCCGCCACCACGGGGACGAACACGTGCACGCCCTTGGCCCCGCTGGTCTTCACCGCGCCCGCCAGCCCGGCGTCGTCCAGTGCCCGGCGGACCAGGAACGCGCCCCGCACGGCCAGCGAGAAGGCCTCGCTGCCGTCGGGCGGGTCGAGATCGAGCACCATGTGGGTGAAGTGGTCGCCGGCGAACAGCGCCGGGTGGTATTCCACCGCCCGCTGGTTGGCGAACCACAGCAGGGTCTTGCGGTCGTCGCACAGCGCGTACGTCACCTGCCTGTGTGACGCCTCGGCCCAGAGGGAGACCGACCTGATCCACTCGGGGGCGTATTTCGGCAGGTTCTTCTGCATGAACGGCTGCTGCCCCGGACGTACGCGGAGCACCGAGAGCGCCCGGCCGCGCAGCACGGGGATGATGCGGTCGCTGACCTGGTCGAGGTAGTCGACCAGATCGCGCTTGGTCGCGCCCGCCCCGTCGAACAGCGGCTGGTCGAGGTTGGTCAGCGCAACCCCGTCACGTGTCTCTTCGCTGGCCACCCGCCCTACGATGCCTATACGCCCAATCCAGGTCAACACTATCGGGAGCACCATGACTCGGAACCTCTACCTCACCCGCCACGGCGAGGCCGCGCCGGACGGCAGCGGGCTGAGCGAGAACGGCCGCCGGCAGGCCGCGCTGCTCGGCGAGCGACTCCGCGGCGTTCCGTTCACCGCCGTCCACCACGGCCCGCTCCCCCGCGCCGCCGAGACCGCCCGCCTGATCGGCGAGCGGCTGCCCGGCGTGCCGTTGCGCGAGTCGGAGGTCGCCGGCGACTACGTCCCGTACGTGCCGGACAAGGAGGAGCTGGCCCCGGAGCACGCCGACCGCCTGCTCCGCTTCCTCAGCCAGACCACCGAGGAGGAGGCCGTCCAGGGGGCGGCGCTCGCCCGCGAGGCCCTGGAGCTGTTCACCGGTCCCGCCGGCGAGACGACCAGGCATGAGCTGGTCGTCACGCACAACTTCCTGATCGGCTGGCTCGTCCGGGCCGCCATGGACGCCCCGGCGTGGCGCTGGCTCGGCCTCAACCACTGCAACGCCGCGCTCACGGTCATCCGCTACACGCCCGACCGGCCGGCGTCCGTGCTGTTCTACAACGACATGTCGCACCTGCCGGCCGACCTCCGCTGGACGGGCTTCCCGCCCGAGCTACGCCCGGAGTCCTAGCCGAGACCCGCGCCGGTCACAATGAGCGGCTGGAGTACGTCGGCCGGGTGCCCGCCCCGCCGCTCGACCGCGCCGCCCGGGTGACGGACCGGGACGCTAGGGGCTCTTCGACATCAGCTCGCGCTCCTCGCGGGTCGGAATGAGCCCGGCCGGGGCGAGGATCTTCGACTCCTCGAACGGCGCCTCCGTGCTCGGCAGCGGCTCCCTGGCCCGGATCGCCTTCGTCCATACGCGGGCCGCGTCCAGGATCACCACGATGATCAGCACCGCGAACAGGGCGGCCAGGATGCCGTCCACGGTGGAGTTGACGACGATCTGCTGCATCGCGTCCGGCGTCTTGGCAGGCGCGAGCAGTTTCCCCTGGTCGAGCGCGGCCTGGTAGCGGTCACGCTGGGCGAAGAAGCCGAGCGTCGGCTCGGTCGAGAACACCTTCTGGTAGCTGGCCGTCAGCGTGACCGCCACGTCCCAGGCCAGCGGCACTCCCGTCACCCAGGCCCATTTGAGCCGCCCGCTCTTGATCAGCGCCGTCGTGGCAACGGTGAGCGCCACCGCGGCGAGCAGCTGGTTGGCGATGCCGAAGAGCGGGAAGAGCTGGTTGATCCCGCCGAGCGGGTCGTTGACGCCCTGGTAGAGGAAGTAGCCCCAGGCCGCAACGACGACGGCGCTGGCGGCGATCAGCCCGGGCCACCAGCTCACCCGGCCGATCGGCTTCCACAGGTTGCCGAGCGTGTCCTGCAGCATGAACCGGCCCACCCGCGTCCCCGCGTCCACGGTGGTGAGGATGAACAGCGCCTCGAACATGATCGCGAAGTGGTACCAGAACGCCTGCAGCCCCGCGCCCCCGATGAACCCGGAGAAGATCTGCGAGATGCCCACGGCCAGCGTGGGCGCGCCGCCCGTGCGCGCGATCAGCGTCTGTTCCTGTACGGCCGCCGCCGCGGCCTGCAACTGCTCCGGTGTGATCACGAAGCCCATGTTGGCGACCGCCTGGGAGGCGGTCTCCACGGTGGCCCCGACGACGCCCGCGGGTGAGTTCATGGCGAAGTAGAGCCCGGGGCTCAGGACGCAGGCCGCGGTGATGGCCATGACGGCGACGAACGACTCCATGAGCATGGAGCCGTAGCCGATCATCCGGACCTGGCTCTCCTTCTGGATCATCTTCGGCGTCGTGCCGGAGGAGATCAGCGAGTGGAACCCCGACAGCGCCCCGCACGCGATGATGATGAACACGAACGGGAACAGCGACCCGGCGAAGACCGGCCCCTTGCCGTTGAAGGCGAAGTCGGTGAAGGCCGTGGTCCGCAGCGGAGGCATCGTGACGGCGATCCCGATGGCGATCAGCACGATGGTGCCGATCTTCATGAACGTCGACAGGTAGTCGCGCGGCGCGAGCAGCATCCACACCGGCAGCACCGCGGCGACGAACCCGTACGCGATCAGCCACAGCGCCAGCGCGGACGGGCTCAGCGTGAAGAACGGCGCCCAGCTCGACTCCTGCACCCAGCCGCCGGCCACGATCGACAGCAGCAGCAGCGCGACCCCGATCACGGTGGTCTCGATGACCTTGCCGGGCCGGATCACCCGCAGGTAGAAGCCCATGAACAGGGCGATGGGGATGGTCATGGCGATGGAGAAGACGCCCCACGGCGACTGGGCCAGCGCGTTGACCACGACCAGCGCCAGCACGGCCAGCAGAATGATCATGATGGCGAAGACCGCGATGAGCGCCGCCGCCCCGCCGACCGGCCCGATCTCCTCGCGGGCCATCTGCCCGAGGCTCCTGCCGTTGCGCCGCATCGAGAAGAACAGGATCACCATGTCCTGCACGGCGCCGGCGAAGATGACCCCGGCGATGATCCAGATGGTGCCGGGCAGGTAGCCCATCTGGGCCGCCAGCACGGGCCCGACCAGCGGCCCCGCCCCGGCGATGGCGGCGAAGTGGTGGCCGAACAGGATCCGGCGGTCGGTCGGCTGGTAGTCGATGCCGTTGTCGAGCCGCTCGGCCGGCGTGGCCCTGCGGTCGTCCGCGCGCAGCACCTTGCGCACGATGAATCTGGCGTAGAACCGGTAGGCGATGGCGTACGAGCCGAGGGCGGCACACAGCAGCCACACCGCGTTGACGTTCTCGCCCCTGGACAGGGCGAGGACTCCCCACCCCACGGCACCGACGAGAGCGACCGCCGTCCAGATGATGATGGAACGCAGCTTCACCGGTTACCTCCCATATATCGGGCTATACAGGGCGCCCCAGGCAACAACGCAGTCCGGCGTCCGGGGGCAGATCGGTGGTGAACCGCCGCCAGCGCCAGAGCGGACGGCAGTCGATCGTGACGGGAAGCTCGGCGAGATGCACCCAGGCGACCGGATGGGCGTAGACCAGATCGGTCCCGAGCCTGCGCGCGCGCCTGGGCAGTCGCGAGCGGCGCAGCGGCCGGACCGAGAACTCGCCCGCGTCGGCGCAGCAGAGTCCGGTCACATGCCAGTCGAAGAACACCACTTCTTCGTCGTGCAGCGCTTCACGGGCGGCGGGGGTGAGTGTGATAGGGGACATCTGGCGCTCCTGAATAACAGGTAGCTCAGAAATTAACGTCGGCCTTACCCGCTGCGGTGGTCCGCGAAACGCGAGATTCCACACAGCGGAGCGCCCCTGGCTCGGGAGTGAGCCAGGGGCGCCGCTTCAGATTCAACCGAGAAGGGTCACCGCTTCCGCCGTCACCGCTTCCGCGGTTCGACGGACACGGCCGTCATCGCTTCCACGGCTCGACGTACGCGACCGTCGCGAAGTCGATCTCCAGCGCGTCCGGCGGGAGCCCGCCGGTCGCGCTCGATCCGGTCACGAAGATCCGCACCCCGCCGCCGGCGACCGCGTCCACGGCCAGCGCGTGGGCGCTGTCGCGCGCGCCCACCGCGCCGTCGTAGCGGCCGAGCCAGGTCTGCTCGCCGCCGGCGGCGTCGTACGCGATCGTCACGAAGTCGCTGCCCTTGTCGGCGTCGTCGGTGCTCTCGCCGGTGACCAGCACCTTGCTGCCGTCGGGGGTCACGGCGACGTCCCAGGCCCAGTCCTCGTTGTTCGCCGCACCGCCGTAGCGCTGCACCCAGGCCCGCTGCCCCGTGGCGGCGTCGAAGGCGATCGTGGTGTAGTCGGACCCCGTCCCCTCGCCGCTGGTGTTGCCGGTCACGTACACCTTGCCGCCGTCGGGCGAGAGGGTGATGTCGTGCGGGGTGTCGCTGGTGTGCGCGGGGCCGTCGTAGACGTCCGCCCAGATCTCCTTCCCGGTGGCCGTGTCGTAGGCGATCGTGACGACGTCGCTCTGCGTGCCCTTGTTCGCGTCGGAGCCGGTGACGAACACCGTCCTGCCGTCCGCGCCGACCGTCATGCCGGAGGGGATGTCGATGCCCTTGTCCGTGCCGTTGTGGCCGGCGGCCCAGAGCTGCTCGCCGGTGCCGGCGTCGTAGGCCACGGTGGCCCACTCGGTCAGCCCGGTGCCGGCGACGCCCGAGCCCTGGCCGGTGACGAACACCTTCGACCCGTCCGGCGTCACCCCGATCTCCCGCGCGTCGTCGGTGCCGCCTCCCGGTCCCGCGTACTGCTTCAGCCACGCCTGCCGGCCGTCGGCCGCGTCGTAGGCGACCGTGAAGTAGTCGGCCTCGCCGTCGGCCACCGTGGTCATGCCGGTGGCGTAGACGCTCTTCCCGTCGGCGCTGACCGCGACCGCGCTGACGTGGTCGGAGGCCTCGCCCGCACCGGTGTAGCGCGCGACCCAGAGCTCCTCGCCCGTGGCCGTGTCGTACGCGATGGTCACCCCGTCGCCGCCGGTGCCCGTGCCGGTGCTCGTGCCGACGACGTAGAGCTTGCCGCCGTCGGGGCTGACCGCGATGGCGGCGGGCTCGTCGAAGGACCCGCCGGGGCCCACGTACGTCTTGCTCCACAGCTGCGCGCCGGTCGCCGGGTCGTAGGCGACGGTGGCGATCTGCGGGCTGAGCAGGCCGGGCCGGTTGCCGAAGCTGGCGCCGGTCGCGAAGAGCCGCTCGCCCTTGGGGTCGAGCGCGGTGAACTCGGCCGAGTCGTTGCCGCCCGCCGCGCCGTACGTGGCCGCCCACTTCTCCGGCGTCGGCCGGACGGTGACGGGCACGCGTACGGTGTGCCTGCCGTCCTTCCAGGTGAGCTGGCCGCCCTGGTAGACGTTCATGGGGGCGGTGGTCTGCGTGAGCGAGACCGTGAACGACTTCGTCTGGCCCGGCCGCAGGGTGAGCCGGCTCGGGCTGACCTTGGCCGTGATCCCGCTCAGGCCGGTGAGCGAGGACTTGTAGGTGGCGGTCGAGCGGCCCACGTTCGTCACCGACCGGGTGATCGTCTGCGTGCCGGGCAGGCGGCCGACCGCGATCGATGGGCCGTTCAGGTCGCTCGCGTCGAACGTGTAGCCCTTCTTCGCCAGCAGGTCGCAGACCTTCTGCTCGACGCCCTTGGTCGTGCCGCAGAGGAAGGCGATCCAGTCCCTGATGCCGCTGTCGTAGACGAGGCCGGGGTCGGCCGAGCTGTTCGGGGTGACGTGGCCGGCGCCCTGGCCGAAGATCACCGCGGGGTCGGTGCCCGGCCCGTCCAGCACGTCGCGGCCGGTCGTCATCAGCGCGGACTTGACCGCCATCGGCGACCAGTCGGGGTGCAGGTCCTTCAGCAGGGCGGCCAGCCCCGCGACGTGCGGCGCCGCCATCGAGGTGCCGCTGGAGAGGTTGAACTCCAGGCCGTTGTTGCCCGCCGGCGCGGTCGCCGCCAGGATGTCCTGCCCGGGAGCGGTCAGGTCGGGCTTCAGCACGTCGCCGCCGCCCGCGCTCAGCGGCCCGCGGGAGGAGAACTCCGCCACGTAGGGAGCGGGGGCGTCGCCGGTGATCTTCGCCTGCTCGATCGTGGCCGTCGCGCCGCCGGTGGCCGCGTAGTCCTTGACGGCCTGCCGGTCCTTGACGGCGAGGTGCACGGTGGGGATGGAGTGCAGGTCGGTGTTGAGGGAGCTCTCGTCCACGTTGGCCAGGATCAGGCCGATGCCGCCCGCCTCCCCGACCGCGATGCTCTTGTTCACGCGCGGCGTCTCGCCGCGGTCACAGACGACGATCTTGCCCTTGACCTTCTCCGGGTCGAGCACGGGCTTGCCGCCGTTGTCCCTGGCGGCGTAGCACTGCGCCACGCGCGTGGGGTCCGCGCCAGCCAGCCCTGCCGCCGTGGAGTCGATGAGGGGCGCCGGGCCCGCCTTGGTCGCCAGCGAGGCCCCGCTGTAGGCGGCGCCGTTCCCGAGGGTCACCGAGCCCGCGGTGGCGCGGTTGTGCGTGCCCGCGGCGACCGTGGTGATCCACGGGGACGGGTGCGCGACCGTGCCCGCGGCCGGGCCGCTGTTGCCGCCCGCCGCCGAGACGAACACGCCGGCCTCGGCCGCGGCCAGGAACGCCATCTCCACCGGGTCGAGGAAGTCGGTGCTCGTGCCCGAGACGGAGTAGTTGATGACGTCCACGCCGTCGGCCACCGCCTGGTCGATGGCGGCGACCAGGTCCGAGTTGTAGCCGTTGGCGGTGGAGGCGTCCTGGGCGGACCAGAGCGCCTTGTAGGCGGCGATCCGGGCGCGCGGCGCGATGCCGCTGATCGCCCCGAACACCGCGGACGCCCCGGTCGCCGGCACGTTGTGGTTGCCGCCCGCCGTCGAGGCCGTGTGGCTGCCGTGCCCGTTGTAGTCGCGCGGGGACAGGAACTCCCACGGCATCTGTTCCTTGATCGCCGCGTCACCGCCCCACGCGGTGTTGAAGTGCTGGGCCGAGACGAGCTTGCCGTTGCACAGGTCCGTGGTCCAGGAGGAGTCGGCGCCGGCCGGGCACGTGCCGTGGAAGCCGCGTACCGGGTGGTACTTCTTCCCGGTCATGTCGGGGTCGGCGAAGCTCTTGCCGGGCCAGATGCCGCTGTCGATCACGCCGATGACGAGCCCGTCGCCCGCGCCCTTGTTGCCCGTGGGGCCGCCGAGCTGCTGCCATAATCCGCCGCGCTGGTCGAGACCGAGGAACGACGGCGTCGACGACGTCTGCAGCGACACCTTCCGGTCCTCGGCCACAGCCACGACCTCGGGCAGCGCCCGCATTTGGGCGGCCTGCGCCTTTGTCAGCCTGGCGGCGAAGCCCTCGTAGGAATAGACGTACTCGTAGAGCTTCTTGCCGCCGCCGACCTTCCTGAGCGCCGCGTCGTGCCGGCCGCGTACGTGGTCGACGTATTTCGTCACCTCGGCCGAGCGGGGGTCGATCTTCTCGCCCCGCTTCGGCTTCGTCTCCGCCAGCCCGGCCACGTCGCCTTCATAGGTCACGACGGGGTCGAGGGCCATCTGCACAATGTAGGTCTTCTGTTCCTCCGGAGCCGGCTCGGCCAGGGCCGGACCGCCCGGCCAGGCGACCGAGGTCAGCATCAGCCCCGTCAAGGCCGCTGTCGTCGACAGGCGTCTGCGGGTTCTCCCAGGAGATTCGGACAGGTCCATCGTTGCCCCTCAATGCATCGCCGCTGATCAAGCGGACGATCGCTGAGGCTAATGAGGACCGTACGTAGGGGGCATCCGTACCGAATACGGATTTTTGGGCGGCACTAACCGCGAGTTGGGGATCCGGTAATCTGATCGTGCCGATATGCCACCATCGCGCAGGCAGGGGGTAGGCCGCATTGTCCTCAGGACCGGCCCGCGTCGCCCCCTACGGATCCCTGTCCGACGTGCTCGTCGGACGCCAGGCCGAGCTCGCGCTCCTGCGTACGGCCATCGCCGCCGCACCCTCGCTCGCCCTGATCGAAGGCGAGGCCGGGATCGGCAAGAGCCGGCTGGTGGGAGAGCTGTTCGCGACGCCCGAGCTGGCCGGCGCCCGCAGGCTCGTCGGGCAGTGCGAGCAGCTCCAGGACCCGCTGCCGCTGTCCCCCTTGCTGGACGCCTTCCGCCTGGCCGGCGGCGAGCTGGCCCGCGCCAGGCCGGCCAACCCGGTGGTGGGCGCGCTCGCCCCGCTGCTCCCCGAGATCGCCAAGCACCTGCCGCCACCCCTGCCCCCGTTACCCGACCAGCGGGCGGAGCGGCACCGGGTGTTCCGGGCGGCCGTCGCCCTGCTGGAGCACCTGAGCCCGCTGGTGCTCGTCCTGGAGGACGTGCACTGGGCCGACGGCGGCACCCACGACTTCCTCGCGTTCCTGGCCGCCCACCAGCCACGGGACCTCTCGGTCATCCTCACGGTGCGCACCGGGACGGGGCTGCTGCCGATCCGCGAGGCCTTCGCCCGCGCGCCGTCGGGTCCCGCGCGGGTCGTCACCCTCACCCCGCTGACCAGGCCGGAGGCGGACGAGCTCGCGCGCCGCATCCTCCAGGCCGACCTGCCGGGCACGTTCGCCGCCCTGCTCTACGAGAAGACGGGCGGCATCCCGTTCGTCGTCGAGGAGCTGCTGCGCACGCTGCTCGAACGCCTGCCCGCGAACGAGATCCCCGGCCGCCCCGACGTGCTGACCGGACTCGCCGTGCCCACCGTCCTGCGCGACGTCGTGCTGCAGCGGCTGTCCTCCCTCGACGACCCCGTGCGGGAGATCCTGGAGGCCGCGGCCGTCATCGGCATGACCCCCGACGACCGGATCCTGGCCGAGGTGACCGAGCGCGACGCCGCCGAGGTCGCCAAGGCGCTCGGCCGGGCGCAGGCGGCCGGGCTGCTGCACGAGGAGGACGGCGGGTGCCGCTTCCGGCACGCGCTGGCCAGGCAGATCGTGTACGAGTCCGTGGCCGTCTCCGGCCGCCGCTGGCTGCATCTCAAGACCGCCCGCGCCCTGGAGTCCGCCGGCCCGAAGCCGGTGGCCAGGCTCGCCCACCACTACCGGCTCGCCGGACGGCCGGCCGACTTCGTGAGCAACGCGGAGGCCGCCGCCGACACCGCTCTCTTCCACGGCAACGACGCCACCGCGGCCCGCTTCCTCCTCCAGGCCCTGGAGATCGGCGAGCTGTCCGGCGAGGTACGCGTACGGCTGGCCGTCAAGCTCGGGCGCGCGGCGGTCGACGGGCTGGCGCACGCGGAGGCCGTACCGATACTGGAGCGCCTGCTCGCCACCGAGCCCCTGCCCGCCCACCTGCGCGGCGAGCTCCGCTTCGCCCTCGGCCGCCTGCTGCGCCAGCACGGGGAGGCGTGGGCGGGTTACCTCCAGATCGAGAGCGCGGTCGGCGACCTCGCGGGCCGGCCCGCGCTCCTGGGCCGGGCGCTGGCGGTGCTCGCCGCGCCCGAGACCATCGTGGACCGGCACGTCGGCGAGCACGCGGCGCGCTGCGACGAGGCCGAGTCGGCCGCGCGGCGCAGCGGCGACCGGGACGTCGGCGTCGCGGTGCGCATCGCCAGGGCCTCGCTGCTGCTGGAGCAGGGCGATCCGGCGAGCTGGCGGCTGATCGACGAGCTGCGGCGCGACGAGGGGCTCAGCGGCGCGCCGCGGGAGCACGCCCGCGCCTGCCTCAACTGGGCCCAGGGCGCCCTGCGCGTCGGCCGCCTCGACCGCGCCGAGGCGCTGCTGGCCGAGGGCCGCCAGGTGGCCGACCAGGCGGAGTACCTGCGGGTGGCGGAGGTCGTCGAGCTGGTGACGGCCGCCGTGGACCGCGCGGCGGGGCGCTGGGACGGGCTGGAGCCCCGGATCCGCCGACCGGCGGGCACGGCGGCCACCTTCGCCGCCGCGTCGCTGGACTCGCGGCTGCTGCGGGGCGCGTTGCTGGCGGCGATGGGGCCGGCCGAGGAGGCGGTGGCGTGCCTCGGAGAGGTGATCACGGTCGCCGGGCGGGTGGGGGCCGTGTGGCCGCTCATCTCGGCGCGGGTGACGCTGGCGCGGCTGCTGCTGACCCTGGACGACGCGGCGGGGGCGATCGAGCACGCCACGGCGGCGCTCGCTCTGGTCCGGGCCAAGGGGATCTGGGTGTGGGGCGCGGAAACCGTGCTGGTCCTGGTCGACGCGCTGGGCTCCGCGGAGATGGCGGACGCCGCCGCGCTGGTCGCCGAGCTGGGCGCCGGGATCGACGGCGCCGATGCGCCCCTGGCGCAGGCGGCGGCGCTGAGCGCCCGGGCCGTCCTCGCGCGTTCGCGCGGGGACCTGCCGGAGGCCGACCGGCTGCTCGACGCCGCGCGGGCCACCCTCCAGGAGGCCGGGCTGCGCTACGAGGAGGCGCTGGCCGCCGAGCGCCTGGGCCGGTGGCGCTGCGAGAGCGGCGCGGCGACCGGCGGGCCGCTGCTGGAGAGCGCCCTGCGCCTGTACGGGTCGATGGGCGCGGACCGGGACCTCGCCCGGGTCAGCCGGATCATGCGGCAGAACGGGGTGCCCATCCCCTACCCGTGGCGGGGCGGCCGCCCGTCCCACGGCCAGACGCTGTCCTCACGAGAGCGCGAGGTGGCCCTGCTCGCGGCGGAAGGCCGGACGAACCAGGAGATCGCCACCGCGCTGTTCCTGTCCAGGCGGACGGTCGAGAGCCACATCGCCAGCGCGCTGCGCAAGCTCGGCCTCCCGTCGCGGAAAGAGCTCAGAGGGCTGACGGCGCTTCCCTGACGCGCCCGCTCACTCGGCGGCGTCGGCGGCGACCAGGCGGCTCTCCCAGGCCCAGGCCACGATCTCGACCCGGTTACGCATCCCGAGCTTGGACATGACGCTGGAGACGTGACCTTTGACCGTGCTCACCGAGATGAAGAGCTCCGCGGCGATCTCCTGGTTCGTCCCGCCCCTCGCGATGGCCAGGACGACTTCGATCTCCCGCTCGGACAGCGGCTGGGCGGGCGCGCGGGCGGCCGGTTCGGTCATGGCCGTCAGGTGGCGCAGCAGCCGCAGCGTGACGGACGGCGAGATCAGGGCGTCTCCGGCGTGCGCGGCGCGTACGGCCTCGACGAGCAGGTCGGGGCCCGCGTCCTTCAGCACGAAGCCGGCCGCCCCGCCACGCAGCGCGCCGTAGACGTACTCGTCGAGGTCGAAGACGGTGACCACGATCACCCGCAGCGGATCGCGCACGTGGGGGCCGGCCAGGGAGCGGGTGACCTCGATCCCGTCGAGGCGGGGCATCTGCACGTCCACGAGGCACACGTCGGGACGCAGCCTGCGGGCCAGCTCGACCGCCTCGACGCCGTCGGCGGCCTCGCCGACCACGGTGATGTCGGGCTGGTCCTCCAGGATGAGGCGCAGGCAGCCGCGGATCATCGCCTCGTCGTCCGCCAGCAGCACCCTGATCGTCACCAGCGCCTCCCCCCGGGCAGGGGCACGGTGGCCAGCACGGACCAGCCGCCCTCGGGGCGCGGGCCCGTACGGAGCGAGCCGCCCAGGCCCTCGACGCGTTCGCGCATCCCGACCAGGCCGTATCCGCCGGTGCCCGGCGACCGGCCGGCCGCCGGCGGAGCGTCGTCCACGACCTCGACGGTGAGCGTGCCGCGATCCCGCGTCACGCCGACCGTGACGGAGCGGGCGTGCGCGGCGTGGCGGGAGACGTTGGTCAGCGACTCCTGCACGACCCGGTAGACGGTGCCGGCCACCTCCTGCGGCCAGGCCGGCTCGCCGTCGGGCAGTCGCAGGCGTACCGGAGGGCCGGTGAAGCGGTCGACCAGCTCGCGCAGCAGCGCCGGGCCCGGCACCGCCGCGCCCAAGGCGGCGCGCGGCGCGTCCGGCCCGCGCAGGGGCCTTCGGACGGGGCCGGCGTCGCGGAGGAGGCCGACGACCTGGCGGGTCGCCGACAGCGCGTCGGAGCCGGCGGCCTCGATGCCGGCCAGCGACCCCGCCACCTGCTCCGGGTGCCTGCGGGCCTGGATCCGGGCGGCCTGGGCCTGGAGCACGACGCACGTGACGTGGTGGGCGACGACGTCGTGCAGCTCCCTGGCCAGCGCGAGGCGTTCGTTGCGGCGTACCCGATCGGTGAGGGCGCGGCGGCGGGCGGAGAGCAGGCGCGGCCCCAGCCCGGCGGCGACGGCGGCGAGCCAGCAGAGGCCGCTCAGCACCGCCAGGACGGGGCTGGACGCGGCGGTCAGACCGCCGGCGGCCACCGCGAGGCCACCGGCCGCGACGGCGCAGGCGGGGCGGACCGGCAGCGTCCTGACCGCGGAGCCGACGAGCACGGACACGCCCAGCGACATGGCGGGACTCGGCTCGCCCGGCAGCCCCGCGAGCCACGCCACCACGACGGCGACCGCCGCGACGCCCAGACCCGCGACCACCGCCCGCAGCCGGTCGAGCCGCCGTGCCAGGGCGATCGAGCACACCACCGCGCCGGCGGCACAGCCGAACACCCAGAAGCCGCCGCCCCAGCTCGCGGCCAGCCGGTACGCCTGGAAGGCCAGCGCCGCCGCGAACCCGGCACCCAGCCCGGCCTCGGCCGCGACCTCCGCCCGCCACCCCAGAACCCGCACGCCGCCCAACGTAGACGCCCCGGCCACCCCGCAGTACCGGCCGAAAGTACGGTCGTGAGCCACGCCCCTCGACGCCGCGCGGTCTCCCGGCGCCCGCCGCCGGCCCTGGAGCCGCGGCCGGGGTGCCCTTCGACGCCCCGGCATATGCTGAGGACCATGGCCGATTTGGAGAAGCAGCAGGACGTCCGCATCGAGATCAAGATGATCATGTCGCTCACCGATGTGCAGGCCCTGCAGGACGCGGCGATCGACCTGATCGAGCGGGAAGGCGTGTGGCACATCGGGGCCGACCCGACGGAGGCCCAGAAGCAGGAGGAGATCCGCCAGATCAGGGACGACCCCGCCCACGCGGTGAGCAACCTGATCGCCTTCATGAACATCGACACCATGATCGCGGATCGCATCCCCGGCCTCGAGGTCGAGAGCGCGAGCGTGGGCACGAAGGTGGGCGAGCCCGGCGATTTCGACTAGCCCGGGAGCGGACCGGCTCGGGTTGTCGGGGTGTTCCGCGCGACAAATTCGTGGCCACGCGGTAGAACTTCGTCCCAGAGCTCCTGGCTGTGACGGGTGAGGTTGTGGTGGCCCGCCCACCGCGCCGGGAGCTCTGCCATCATCTGCCCGGCCCCTGGCGTCCCGATCCGGTCATGAGCGCCTCGATGCGTAGGGGCCGTCGGACACGCCGATATGCACCTTGCGGCCGCGCGCGCGTACGGTGGTCTTCCCCCGCTCTTCCAGCCCGTCAGAAAGCCCCACATGACCGAAACGCCGGCCGCAGCCGGAACCCTGCACCACGTAGAGATCTGGGTCCCAGACCTGCACCGCGCGCTGGCCAGCTGGCAGTGGCTGCTGGAGGAGCTCGGCTACGCCCTCTTCCAGGACTGGCCCGACGGCCGGAGCTGGCGGCTCGGAGCGACGTACCTCGTCCTGGAGCAGTCGCCCGCGCTGACCTCCGACCTGCACGACCGCCGCCGGCCCGGCCTGAACCACCTCGCCTTCCACGCCGGGCAGCGGTCCCTGGTCGACGCCATGGTCGAGCGGGCGCCGGAGCACGGCTGGAGCCTGCTGTTCCCCGACCGCCACCCCTACGCGGGCGGCGGCCGGCACTACGCCGCCTATCTGGAGAACGCGGACGGCTTCGAGGTCGAGCTGGTGGCGGCGCGCGCCGCGGAAGCTCAGGACCAGTAGTCGACCGAGCGCGCGGCCCCCGCCACGATGGCCGCGCCGTCGAGCTCGACGGCGGTGAACTCGATGCCGCTCAACGGCCACTCGACGGCGAGCTCGAACGTCTCGGGCGGCGGCAGCGGCCACAGCCACAGCACGACGTTCAGGGCGGTCAGCCCGTCGCCGAGGCGCATCGCCTGCAGCAGCGGGCCGGCCGCCGCCCGGCGTCTTCGATCGATGCTGGTGACCTTCGTCCCGTCGGCATAGCGCACGCCCCACCGCAGCAGCCGGGGCGGCAGCCGTTCGCCTGCCCGCAGCCTGATCGGCGCGGAGGGGAGTATGGCCATGTGCAGGTCCCAGTAGTCGGTCAGGCTGAGGCCGCCCTGGCGCAGGGCGATTTCGACATGGAACGTGCAGCCTGTTCGGTAGGCGCGAATGGTCGGGAGGGTGAGAGCCGCGTGGTCGCTGCGGGCGATCAGTCGTTCGACGGCCAGCACGGCCCCCATTTCCGGCAATGCCGGGCATAGCCATGGGGGAAGCTCCGGAGATATCCCGAGATCTCCCTCTTCGGTCGGCAGGGACTCGAAGAACATCCGCCCATGCTAGGACCTCGGATCAATTCCTGGCCGACAAATAATTGGACTCGTTATATCCATGGAATGGCATCGGCACCCGAGCCGACGATTCCGAATTTCCTTCCATATTTGGCTTCTTAATGGGGCTGGGGGTAAAACCAGTGGCGGCGCGCCGCCTGCCGAGGGTTCACTGGGGCGACTGTCCACAGAGGGAGACCCATAGATGATCGCGATCTCGGCCGCGTCCGGTGCGCTCGGCCGTCTCGTCATCAGCCGGCTGCGTACGCGGGCGGAGGTGGTGGCCGTCGTTCGCGACCCCGCCCGAGCCCCGGAGGGCGTCGCCGTGCGGCGCGGCGACTACGACGACCCGGCCAGCCTGCGCGCGGCCTTCGACGGGGTCGACCGGCTGCTGCTGATCGCCTCCCCCGAGCTCGACACCGCCCGCAGGATCAAGCAGCACCTGGCCGCCGTGTCCGCCGCCGAAGAGGCCGGCGTCGGCGCCGTCGTCTTCACCAGCTTCCTCGGCGCCGGCACCGTCGCCACCGGCCTCACCGAGGCGTACCACGCCACCGAGCAGGCCATCCTCGCCGGCGGGCGGCCGTACACGCTGCTGCGCCACCCCTTCTACAGCGACGCGTTCGTCCCCCAGGTCTCCGGCGGGGAGATCACCAGCAGCACCGGCGGCCGGGGCCTGAACACGGCGTTCCGGTCCGATCTGGCCGAGGCGGCGGCGAACGTCCTGACCGGCGAAGGGCATCTGGGCCGGGCCTACGACTTCACCGGGCCGCTGTGGACCTATCCCGAGGTGGCGCAAGCGATCGGGGTGACCTATCGCGAGGTGCCGGACGCCGGCCCCGGCCCCATGAGCTGGCTGTCCGCCCAGGTCCGCGCGGGCGCGCTCGAACAGCAGTCCCCCGATCTGGCGCGCGTGCTCGGCAGGCCCGCCAAGACGGTCGCCGCCCACCTCCTTGACCAGCGGAAACTCGGGGCCCAAGGGTAGATCGGCGATAGACTCGGCGGTTTCCGTCCGAGGAGGCCGCCTGGATGCGCCGGTACCGGAACGGCAGGAACGCGGCGGTCATCGCCGGCGCCTACGGGGGCCTGGTGCTGCTGCTCGGTGTCGTCTCGCTGGTCATCGTGCTGACCGCCCCTGATCCCATCCTGCTGACCGGCCTCGCCCTCGTCGTCGTCACGTTCCCGCTCGGCTGGCTGGTCTGGTGGGGGCGGGACCTGGTTCCGGCCCTGGCGGGGCGTCCCGTGCTGTTCACGGTGCTCCTCGTCGTGGCGGGGCTGCTGCAGACGTGGGTGCTCTGGCGTGCGACCAGGGGCTCTGCGCGTCCCTGAGATCAGGGCCGATGCCGCCGCCTGGACGGAGGCGGCGGCAGTTCTCGCTGGCATGATGTGGGGATGGACAGCCCGCTCGTGGTTCCGGAGCTTGCGGCCGGTGAGACGTTCCTGCTCCGTCCGTGGCGGCTGGCTGACGCCGTGGTGGTGGAGGAGGCTTCCACGGATCCGTACATCCCGCTCATCACCACCGTGCCTTCGCGATACTCGGCCGAGGAGGGCGCGGCCTTCATCCGTCGGCAGTGGAGCAGGTCCATCGACCGGGTCGGCTACTCGTTCGCGATCGCGGACGCCGGGAGCGGCCGGGCCGTGGGCCAGATCGGGTTGTGGCCGGGGGCGTACGGACGGGCCACGGTGGGTTACTGGGTGACCGCGTCCGTGCGCGGGCGGGGGGTGGCGGCCGCGGCGCTGCTGGCGGTCTCGGCCTGGGGCCTGGAGCGGCTCCGGATCCCGCGGCTTGAGCTGCACGTGGAGCCGTGGAACGAGCCGTCGTGGAAGACCGCGGAACGGGCCGGGTTCGTCCGTGAGGGGCTGCTGCGCGGCTGGCAGGAGATCGGGGGCGAGCGACGCGACATGTACGTGTACTCGAAACTCCCCGGAGACCTCACCTGAGAGCTCCTCAGCGCTGCCGGCCTTGAGGCTTGAGCTGGCTCAGCGCCTGCATGGCGTCCTTCTCGATCCGCGAAAGATCGTGCAGGATGGCGCCGGCCTGCTTGAGGTGGTCCGCGTCGCCGCTCTCCCCGGCCTTCGCGATCAGCGTGGACACGTCCGTCCACAGGTCGGCGGCCTCGGCGTACAGCCGGTGACCGGCGCGGAGGTTGCCGTCGTCGACCAGCCGGGTGCACTCGTCGAGGAAGTCGCGGTAGAGGGCGCGGAACAGGCCGCCGCCGGTGCCGCCCCGCTCCATGAGGAGGGCGGCCTGCGGCAGGTCCCGCTGCGGGTCGCCGGCGCGCAGCAGCCATCCGGGCACCTGCTTGCCGGCTTTCTCGATGCCGCGGTGACCCAGGTTCGCGATGGGAGGGGCGAGGAAGGCGTCGGCGCAGTCCTTGATGGCGGGGACGATCTGGTCTTCCCAGGACAGCGGATGAGCCGGCCGGGCGATGGTGAAGGATCGGTTCCTGGCGGTCATCGGGCCGCGTTCGGCCCGCGCCAGGGCGAGGGCGGCCCGGCTCGTACGCACCGCGCCTCCCTGCTGGCCGGTGTCCACCAGGTAGACGTCCTGCTCGTCGTAGCCGTACATGGCGACGACATGACCGCCGAAGTGCACCTTGGTCTGGAAATAGTCCAGGTGGTAGCAGTCGAGCTGGAGGCCGACCGGCCGACCGGCGTCGATGGGGGCGGCCACGTTCTCCCACGCCTTGCGCGCAGAGGTGGTCTCCTCGGCCGTCAACGTCAGCCCCAGCCGGGCGGCCAGGCTTTTGGTGAGCTCGAAAGGCTTGACCCGGCCTCCCAGAAAGGGGAACGCCATGCTCTTGCTGTCCCAATAGATGAAGGACAGGCCAGAGCCCAGCCCGAACAGCATCGGCTCGGACAGATCGAGCCCCTCATGCCGCAGCAGCACACCCAGCGCCGTCGTCTCGCAGTGGTGCAGGCCGCGGGCCTCGATGCCCTTCACGATGGTCATGCGTCGCTCTCCTCATGCCGGCGCGGCGAACGGTCACACCGCTGGACCCAGCATGGAGCCTCCTACAGGGGGAGAGTCCAGCCGATGCGCGAGCCGGCGGCGAGCTCGGCGGTGCCAGTAGCATTCTCCTCCCGATCCTTGATCACCAGGAGCTCTCGTGCGGCCGTTCCCCGCGTCAGCCGGGCTGCTCGCCCTGGAAGGAGCGTGGCCGCAGCTCGTTCCGCCAGGAGAAGGGGCCTTCTTCGGCGCGCCGCTCGGGAGGCATGCCGCCGGCGGGGTGGGCTCCACGGGAGAGCCGTCGGGCCGAGCCGGTCCGGCCGGCTACCGGCCCTCCGTGAGCAGCTCCGCCAGATGGTCGGCGAACTCGGTTAGCCAGTCCAGTCGCGGGCCGCTGGGGGCGATGCGGAATCCGTGGCGGCGACCCCAGAAGGCGGCCTGGACGGCATGCAGCTGGCACCAGCGCCGGACGCGTTCGCGATCGAGCTCCGCGGCCTCGGCGAAGACGTCCAGCAAACGGTCGACGGCCTTCGGCAGGTCGCCCGCTTCGAGGAGCGTCAGCGCCCGCGACTTGAGCAACGTACCGGCGTCGTGAGCGGGGTCTCCCGCGTGCCCCTTGGGGTCGACGGCCAGCCAGGGCTCACGCTCGGCCCGCAGGATGTTGCCCGGGTGGAGGTCACCGTGGATGAGAAGGTCCGGTTGGCCGCGGCCCAGCTCGCGGACGGTCGCCGCGGCGCTGTCCAGCGCGTAGGGAGGCAGTGCGTGCCCCAGCTCCGCCGCGTCCCTGCGCAGCTGCTCCTCCCAGGCGTCGGCCTGCTCCCGCAGCCGGGGCAGGCCGGGCGGAGCGGGAACGGCCAGGCGGCGATTGAGCCGTCCCGCGATCGTCACGACCTCATCGCCGTCCGCGACCTCGGCCAGGGTCGTGCCGCGGGCCCGTTCGAGCAGCATGGCGAAACGCTCGTCGGCGCGCTCGTACAGCAGCACCGCTCCGCGCCCGCCCCACGCCGCGAACGCGTCGGGCTCGTGCACGTTGCCGGGGTGCGGGAAAGACACCTTCAGCACGGCGCTCGCCCCCGTCCGCCGCCGCACCGGGACGATGACCCCGACGCCTCCGTGCATGACCTCGCCGTCCGGCACGCACCCCCAGCGGTCCAGCAGCTCGGCCACGATCGCGGGCAGCTCGGCGAGCCACGCGGCTCCGGGCCCCCCTTCCCGCTCGGCCGTGCTCCGCGCGAACCCCTCCGGAATCTGGATCATCCCGGCACTTTACGTGCCCGGCCGAGACCACCACCACCTGGTACGAGTCGGTCCGGGACCGGCATGCCTGCGGCATACCACCGTCCCCTAGCCTGCCGCCGTGAACAGGACTCATGGTGGGATGGACGGCGAAGCGTCGATGACGCGGAGGACCCGGCTCGGCGCAGGTGCGCTCGGCCGTCGCACCCTCTCCGCAGGTCTGGGCACCGCTCTGCTGGCCGCCTCCATGTGCCTCCCGCAACCGGCCGCGGCACGCCCGGCCGCGGCGGCCTCCGCCGGGCTGAGCGCCTACGACCAGCTGGTCCTCTCGGACCGTCCGGCCGCCTACTGACGGTTGTCGCACCCCTCCGACGGCACGGAGACCGACCGCACCGGCAACGGGCACAAGGGCGCCTTCCACGGCGTCACCAGCACGGTCCAGCTCCCCAACCGGGACGGCGCCGCCGTCTTCAACGGCTCGTCGGGCTACTTCGAGATCCCGACCGCCAAGCTAGTTCCACATTTCCACCACGGGCACGTTCACCGTGGAGGCGTGGATCAGGCCGCACACCCTCCAGTTCCCCAACGAGGAACAGACCGGTTACGTCTACTTCATGGGGAAGGGCACGAAGTCGGGCAGCGGCGGCGACCGCGAGTGGGCGGGCCGGATGTACTCCAAGTCCAACGACGAGGATCGTCCCAACCGCATCTCCGGTTACGCCTGGAACCTCGACGGCGGTTACGGCGCCGGGGCGTACTTCCAGCAGCCGGTGAAGGCCAACGAGTGGATCCATTACGCGGTCACGTTCGACACCGCGGAGGGCACGTACGGGAAGGTGCGCATCTACCGCAACGGCGTGCTGGCGGGCTCCGACAATCTGGCCTACCGCCCCGGTACGGGCGACGAGGTCATCGTCAGGCCCCGGCCGGGATCCGCGCCGGTCCGGGTCGGCACCCGAGACCTGAAGTCCTACTTCAAGGGCGCGGTCGGAAAGTTCGCGATCTACAATCGCGAGCTTTCGGGAGCGGAGCTCCAGTCGCACTACGCCGTGATGACCGGATCGGGCGCGCCGGACTTCGACGCCGACGGCATCGGCGACCTGCTCGCGGTCAAGAAGGACACCAACACCCTGCACATCTGGAACGGCAAGGGCGCCAACAACTTCACCGCCGCCACCGAACTCGGCCCCGGCTGGGCCCCTACGCCGCCACCCTCACGTCACTGGGCAACGTCAACGAAGACGGTCACACCGACATCGGCGCCGTCAGTGACGACACCCTGTACCTCTGGAACGGCAAGGGGAGCAACCGGTTCGGCCCGGCGACCCCCGTCGGGACCGGCTGGACCCCGTACTTCTGACGCGCCGCGCACCATGAACACGTCCACCGCGTCCTCGGTCTCCAACGTGAACCCGTGCCGCTCGTACAGCCGTCGGGCGGGGCTGCCCTGCAGCACGTTCAGCCGGACCACGGCCTCTTCGCGGTCGCACCGTTCCAGCAGGCTGCGCAGCACCGCGGAACCGAGGCCCCTGCCCTGGAACTCCGGGGTCAGATAGAAGTGCTCCAGCCAGTAGGCATCCTCGGCCGGCCGCAACGCCACGCAGCCGGCCAGGGTGCCGGCCACTCCGATCACCCAGGTGTGCCCTGGCGTGAAGGCGTCCCGCAGCCGCTGCCCCACCCGCTGCTCGTCATACCGCCCGAGCCGCTCCAGGTCCGGCCGCATCACGACGACCCGCACCTCGACCAGCGCTTCGAGGTCCGCCAGCAAAGCGCGCCGAAGTTCCCAATTCACCACGAACGTGATGTTATCGGCCCACCGGATACCGCCCGTGCAAGGAGAAGCTCCGATCCGGGGAGCGAGAGCGTCGCCGTCACCGGGCAAAATTGTGGCGGGCTCGCCGGGCGGGCCGCGGCTTCGCTCACCAGCTCAGCACCCGGGATCGGCCGGCCGGGGCCGGTGGCCGGGCCCGCAGCACTTGCGTGCCCAGCGGGACCAGGGCCACGCAGAGCAGGCCGGTGACCACCACGTCGGGGATCGAGGCGGCCTTCAGCACGCCCATCCAGGTGCCTCCCGCCACCAGCAGCATCAAGGCGCGGGCGGTGCCGAACACGCCCGAACGCCAGGCGGCGATGGCCAGCAGGAGCGTGCCCGCGTACTGACCGGCCGAGGCCCAGACCGGCACCCGCCACGGCCCGTAGGAGATGTCGACGTACTCCGTCATGACGGCGTTCGTCGCCTGCTCCAGCCCGACCACCTCGGTGAGCTGGAAGGCGCTCTGGTCGGCACCGGCGAAGTACAGCCGGGCGAAGAGCCCCGCCACCAGCAGGGTGGCCCCCCAGAACGCGAGTCCGCCTCCGACCCGCTGGGCCAGCGCGACGAAGGCGGGAAAGAGCAGCACCGCCCCCAGCGTGAAGACCGCGTAGGAGAGGGTGACCAGGGCGGGTTGCGAGGTGTAGGCGAGGAGCTGCCCGGGGGCCGCGAACGGCTGCGCCTCGGCCCACGCCTGCTGCTGGGAGGAGAGGGGGATGGTCGAGCTCAGGTAGCGCATCAGGTATCCGGCGCACATGACGACCGGACCCAGGACGAGCGTCACACCGCCGATCCACCGGCCGGGAAAGTACGGGTTCATGGGGGCGAGCCTGTCGCGGACGATCCAGGCGAACACACCGCCGATCGTCAGCTCGCACCCCTGTCGAAAGTCAGGTCATGGCGGGACGGCGGCCGAAACGGAGATTGGGTCGAGGCTGAGGGCAGGACCCGGGGTCGTGCCGTCAAGGCAGGCGGAGTACCACCGCTTGACACTCACAAAGGCCGGAGCGCTCGTACGGCCGCCCAGATCGCGCACGTACCTCTCTCATCGGGCTTTCTCTCCGAGCGGCCTGACGATGGAGGATTGTGAATGAGTACCCTGCCGTCATGGGAACTGGCGAGACATCTCTGCAGCTGGCGGACGTGACATCGGCGTTAGACACGGCTCTCACCGCGCTGAAGGCTGTGGGAGCCGACCCGGCGTACCGCGTGGGTGGCACAGGTGCCGCTCTTCTACAAGGTGTGCGGCTTCCTGTCGGAGATGTCGACCTCTTAGTGGCTCGGCGGGAGGACGTGAACACGTTCGCCGCTGCCCTCTCGTCCTTCCCCTGTTTGTATGCGGCCTCTTGGATCCCCGAAAGTTCGCAGTATTTCGCCAGGTACGAGGTGAGCGGGGTCCATTTAGAGATCAGCACGGTTGAGCGGGAGACCGACTCCGATGAGATGGAGTGCATCGGCCGTGGCCCGTGGCAGCACTATGTCTTGATCCCGTGTGGCTCGCACCGCGTTCCTGCGGTGCGCCTGGAACTGCGGTTGGCCACAGAACTCTTCCGCGATCGGCCCGATCGATACGGACCTCTCCTCGATCACATGGCGGCGCAGGGGTTCGATGCCGAGCTTCTGCACAGGGCCATGGCGGCTCACGGCCTTTCGGCGGAGCACCGGCGCTTGGTCAACGACCGCCTCTGCCGTTCCCGATAGCTGCCAAAGGGTCGGCGACTCGCGCCCGAGTTTGACGTCTGCGCCATCACTCAGCGACGCCGTACGGCTCCATCGCTCGATTCGAAGGCATCGCCCAGATGCAGCCAGGTTGGAGCGACCTGCCTTCCGGCACCAAGAGAGTCCGCTGTCCCCTACGCTCGGTCATTTCATTGGTGGCCGGTGATCCTGACGGTCGTCTCCATCCCGGCGTCCATCCACATTGCCCGAAAGTGAAATGGCCCGCTTTTCCCACGGGTGTCAACGCGGTACGGCTCTCCACATTCACCGCATGTACGCTCGTCGGGCCATGGTGAGCCGGAGACCAGCCCGTCTGCCTCATCTTCGGCCACTTCCACACTGTAGGCGCGTAAGTCCGTCAGATCTCGCCGCCAGGCGCCGGGTCCGACCCGGTAGCGCATGAAAAGTGGATCGCCTTCATTACGCACCGCCCGGGTACTGAGCTGAGAGAGCTCGCATGGCCGTAGGTGCGGCTTCCCTGATCACCCCGGCCACGCTCCAGATCTTGCTGCGGCGCCGTCTCAAGCAGGTGGACATGACCGGTACCGTGCTCTCAAAGGCGATCATCGGGTCTGGCGCTGGACTCAAGGACCTCATGGCCCGCATGGGACAGGACAACATCCGAGCGGCCGTGACTACCAGCACGCGGCCAGGAGAGCCGACCTGTGAAAGAAATCCGGGAGGGGTGTCGGATCGGGGCGGTGGTGTTCGTAGCAGGGGTGAGGCCGCCACAAGGCGCCCGCGACCCGCTTCCGGCAAGGAGACACCATGACTGCCACCTACACCTTCGACATCTTCTCCACGCTCGACGGCTTCGCCAACCACAACGGCGACTGGGGCGGCTACTGGGGCAAGCAGGGCCCGGAGTTCCTCGCCCATCGCGCCGCTGCCTACCGCGACCCGCTACGCATGGTGCTCGGGGCCAAGACCTACTCCTCGAACGCGCCGTTCCTCAGGCCGGGCTTCGACCGCAGCCTGTTCGACGCGTGGATCACCCGCATGTTCGAGTCCCCGGTCACGGTGCTCTCCAGCCGGCTGACCGAACCGCTCGAGTGGCCGGACACGACCATCGAGTCCGGCGACCCTGTCGAGGTGGTCACGCGTCTCAAGGCCGACTCCGATGTGCCGCTGCGCTCCCACGGCAGCCTGACGCTCAACCGGGCCCTGCTGAACGCCGGCCTGATCGACACCATCGAGGTGACGATCTTCCCAGTGATATCCGGGACGACCGGCGTGGACCGGATCTTCGACGGTACGGACGACTTCGACCTCGAACTGCTCGAGGCCCGGACCTTCGACGGCCACACGCAGGTGCTGACCTACCGGCCGACCCGACACAGTTGATCGGCGACGGGCGGCGTCGAGCCATACCGGGATCGTCATCCTCGACTACGTCGCCCGGTCGCTGCGTCACTTAGTTGAGCTGGGAAGAGACCGCGATCGATTGGAATGAACCGGCCCATCACCCGACGAACGTAGCCCAGAAGTAGGTTGCATCGTGGGACGAAGACACCGAGCGCAAGGCCGGAAAACCGTCTCCGTGTCGAACGTGCCATACGCCGCCATGTCGTACTGCCTGACGGTTGCCAGCGCGCGGTGTGGACAGTCATACGCACGCTCGCGCACGTCCGTCGAGACGATGCTGTCCGCTCGATGGCCTGGTTGAGGAGTAGGCCATTCGGCATGACGGACAGCCGAGATCGAGACGGATCGAGCATGGAAAATCAGGAACCGATCCCTGAGCGGCCTCTTGTGCGCCGAGAGCAGGTGACGGGTATCGAATCCGCACTGTCAGCTTGGGAACCGCATCGATCACTTACCCACGGAGGTCCCGAGCTGGGCAGCGAGCCGGTCGTGATGACCGCGATTGACCCCTCATCACCTCTTCCGATGGCCCGCTAATGGGCCAGCGATCAGCCCGCGACCTGTGTTTCTCGCGCCACGCGCGTACCCCGCCCGCCTGATCATCCCCGTCTGCCGTCATCTCGCTTCGAGAGGAGCAAGGAGAGCGCTCAGCTCTCGCGGGTGCGCAACCACTGACGACGGGTTCTCCCGGACGATAGCAAGGCGGCCGCGACATCGCGGGAGGATAGACGGTAGGATAAAGGGCATGACTGAGCCTACCGGCAAGTATTCGATCACCATGCCGCGTGACATCGCCGAGGCCGCCCGATCCCGGAGTGGCCCTTCCGGCCTGTCCGCTTACGTCGCCGCCGCCGTCGCCCGCCAGATCGAGCGCGACAACCTCAGCGAACTCATCCAAGTAGCCGAGGCCGAGCATGGCCCCATCACCGACGACGAGGTCCAGGCATTGCGCGACCAACTCCACCACGCCCGGCAGGGACAGCCCAATGGTGGGGCGGCTGCGTGACCCGTTCGCCCGCTACTCCTGGCGGCACCCTTGTCCTCGACAGCGAAGGACTGGCCAAGGCCGTTCTGCGCGACCGTACGGTCACCGCGTGGCTTGCTCTCGCCCGTGCTGACGACCTCCGCGTCATCACCTCTGCCGTCACCCTCGTCGAGGTGGTCCACCCTCACGTGAACCGACCGGCTCTGGAGTGGACGCTGTCCCGTCTTGTCATCGAACCGATCACCGAACCAATCGCCCGCCACGCCGCCACACTTTTGTCCAACGCCGGCCTGCACGGGCACAAGTACGCCATCGATGCCATGCTCAGCGCCACCGCCCTCGCCGCCCCAGGCCCTGTCACCGTCCTCACCTCCGACCCCGAGGACCTCGCCGCGCTGTGTGGTGCACGCGTCACCGTTATCAAGGTTTAAGTTATGCCCCGTACTGCTGGTTCTGACAGGTGATCATGACCCCAACGGGACGCAGAGATCAACAGCATGAGAAAACGTCAAGGCCCAGACACCGAATCCATCGGCCCACCTGGGCTTCCGTGCCGAGCTTGTGGCGCTGGTCTCGTACCGTCGCCAGATCATGATCAGGTATTCGGAGCCCCTGCTGCGCGGCTTGATCTAACATCGTCGCCGTGGCGTCGTGGGCCAGAAGGTATCGGTCAGGTGACTACGTTCCCGTGTGGAATGAGATGCGCGCCTTCGGGTCGGCTGGAGTGCCGTCGAGCCTGCGCGAGGATGCCGAGGACGTTGCCCGGGAGACTATGCGGCGCGTGGCTGTCAATGCCGATGTCTTGGTGGACCGGCTTTGGTCTGCGGGGTACAGGTTCGCCTGTCCTGATGCGGTCCGGCAGCCGCCGACGACGGCCGATTTCGATGCCATCGCCAAGGCCGAATCCATCCTTGGCCCCCTCCCTGTGGCGCTTCGCGCCTGCCTGGAGGTGGTGGGTGTGGTTGATCTATGCGGAGATGGAGGCACACTGCTGCCCCACGTCCGTTACCACGAGCCGCCAGGGGAGCCTTGGGACTGCGGGCCGGATCCCCTGGTCCTTCACTCGGGCGTAATGCTGCGAGACATGTTGGATTCGGCTGTTGGAGACCTCAGCCTGGGCTGCGCATGCACAGATCCGGAAGAAGACGAGCAGTGCAGGTTCCACGAAGACGGCTTCTTCTTCGACATCGCACCCGATGCGGCAGCCAAGGCCAACTACAGCGGAGGAGGTCACGGTGTCCATCTCCCGAACGCTGATCCAGACCCCTTGGTCGAGGGCACGACGGCTGAGGAGCCGATCTCGCTCGTCGAATATCTCCGCTGCTCACTCTGGTGGGGAGGATTCCCCGGCTACCGTGATCGGCCTGTGCATGTTCAGGTGCCGGAGTTGATCGGGCGGCTTAGCAACCGACTACTGGAGTTCTGAGTGCGAGACAGACATCAAACCCGTAGATCGGCTCGTTGTCGTAAGAGCGGGTGCCGGGAATCGAACCCGCGCTGTCAGCTAGGAACTCCTTCAAGATCACAGTATCTGACCAGGGGAAACGCTGACCTGGGTGTATGCCGGTCGAGCGATCGCAAGTCTCCCTGAGTTCCGCCCCAGCTACCCTGGTCGGCCGGCCAGGAGCAGGCGATCGTAAGGGCAGCATTCGTGCGGCCCGATCTGGCCGGCCGGTGTGTCGGCTAGGACCGCGGGCTCTCAGACATCTCCAGCTGCTTCGCGCATCAGCAAACTCCAGCTGTCCTCCGTATCGCTCGTTCGATACCTTCAACAACCATGCAGGAGGTCACCTCCGAGAGGGCGACTGTCCTTTTGCTGTCGCTCTCCGCGAGTCACTGGAGCCAAAGAGTATGAATAGCCTTACGAGAACCTGCGCAGTCTTCACCGCGGGTATCGCCTTAGCTGCCTCAATGACTGGCTGCGGCACAATCTGCGAGACGCAGGCAAAGCAGGAGATTGACGAACTCAAGCAGATCGTTCAAGATCTTCTCCCGAGGACCATCGCCGAGACCGCCATGGAAGAGGACGACTGCGACTCCGGAAGCGGCGGTTCTCTTGCCTTCAAAGTGAGTCACACGATGACTAGCGAGCAGATATTCGAGAAGTTTCTCGCCCAGGGATGGAATCGAATCGATGACCCACAGGATGGGTGCTTCCGTTGTGTCGACGGGCTCGACGGCGTAAGCACGGAGAGGGATGGTCAAGAGGTCTATCTGAAGATCAGCAACTCGGAGGACGGCTCCATGGACATCTTGGCGGCGTTTGCATGATGTGCGGCCCGAGCGGCGATCCGCGCATGAGAACGGCCCTCGGGCCGCCACCCCCGCAGCGCGCGGCTCAAGGAAGAGTGCTCGGTCCTCGACGTCAAGAGCCCGGCCGCGCTGCTGGCATGTACGCCGCCGCCTGCGATGCGACCGAGAAGCCGGCCGGGATTGTCGTCGGGTCCATGCTGCCGGGGGACCGCCACCAGTTGGATGGCGCCTATCCCATCCCCCGCCCCCCGGACGAGGCTACGTTGGCAGGGCTGCTCCAGCAGCCCCGACCGACTGCCGCCACTCCAGGGCTTCGGCCGTGTCGCGGTACTCCAGGAGATGTTGACCAGCGATCTTCTGCAGCAGGTCGCGCACCTCGGCCGGAGTGGCATGGAAGAACTCTCGTCGCAGGTTCACCTTGTTGAGCCGATGGTCGCTCAGCTCCGAGTGCAGTCGCGCCTCCAGCCCCACCGCGTCCTCGCTGAAGATCAACGCATGCGTGTCGAACCTGAATGGCACCGATGCGTCACCCAGTTCGCGCACACGATCTTCAGGCTCCAGCCGACGGGTCATGCCGATCTTCACGACGTTTTCTCCGAAGGCTCCGATGTTGGAGATGACGTACACGTACCCAGCCCGGGTGTTCGCTTCTCGAGCCTCGACGTCGGCGACCGCCGCGCCGATCTCCTCCAGCTTGGCCTTCAACTCATCCACGCTCTCCGCGGATGCGGCACCGTTCTTCAGCAGCTTCGCCAGCGCCGACCGATAGTGCGCCTCCTCCTTGCGCAGGCGCGTCTTCTCGCGCTCGAACTCGCGTCGTGCGGTTTCCTCTTCACGCTGCTGTTCGCGCTGTGCACGGATGAGCTCCTTCTCTTCCTCCTGCTTGGCCAGGTAATCGGCCGTCAACTCCAGCTCGTGGATCCGCCCCGCCGATCGCTATGCGAACGGGCACGCAGCAGGTGCGTTGGCGGCATCGCCACTCGGGCCCTATTCGATGAGCACCCACCCCTTGTTCTGAGTTCTGATCAGCTTTCGAATGAGACCACGAGCGTTGAGGTCCTGCTCCGCGATCATCTGCAAGGTGCCAACGGCTTGCCCAATCCGCTCGACAATCGCCGTAATGACATCGATCGTCTCTCCCTCGTGATCGGTGTACGACTCGAAGCCTGGCTCAGGTTGAAAACATCCCCACCAATCGAGCAGGACGCAAAGAGCAGCCTGCCTCGCCGGCCCAGGATGCTCGGTGATGATCTCCAGTAACACGTCAGTGCCGGTGACGGCGGCCGGATAGAGCGTCCCAGCATGATCGTTTCCTACTGCCGATCGGATGCCACCCTCTTGATCCAGGTCACTACGAGCACTCCTGCGCAAGGTGGCGAAAGCTTCCGCGACAATTTCCGGCTGATACCACCTCGGTCCTGGGATCGCTGCCCAATCCACGGCCTGAGGGTTCATGGCGGCAGCGTACGACACACCCCTTACGTCCCGCTCCCGCGAAGCGGCGATCATCCCGGAGCTGGAGTGCCCCTGCCGGAGGCATTGGGTGTCAAATAGGGAGGCCGAGTGACGCCGAGCTTTCGGGCGCTGAGGGGAGAGAGCGTCATGGGTGTGAGCCATCCTTGCCGGGTCATGACGACTTGGGCCGGCAGTGGTGCGGATGGGTAGACCTCGATGCCGTGGGCCCAGTTGAGGAGTATGCCTTCGGTTCCATCGGTGTCGGCCAGGATGATGGAGATGGGTTGCTGGTCGTTGGCCCAGGCGTTCCAGACGGCCCAGCCGTCCGCTGTCGGAGGTATCCCCAGTCGGGTGCAGATTTCTTCGTAGGTCCCCTCCATGTCCGCGGGGATCGCCTTCGGGTGGAGAAGGACGATTCCTGCGAGCTGCATGGGCGGGAGATCGTCTTCCAGGCAGCCGTCTCCGCTGAAGTGGTAGTGGCGGATCTGACGGGCCAGTTCGTTCACGGCTCGGTGGAGAGCGGTGGCGGGTGTCGCCTCGCGGTCGTAGGTCAGCCATCCTTCTTCGTTTGCGGCGTGTATTACATCGCGCGCGAGCAGTTCGATGTGACGTAGGTACTCCGTCTCGCTGAGGTTGGCTGGAGGCATGAGGCCCAGTTTGCACCTGCTTGCGGATATGGCCCACATGTTATTTCGGTCGTTCCTGCGCGGGCTTCTAAACGACGGCCCGGGCCGCTGCCGCCCGGGACCAGGCCCCCACGCCGCACGCCCGGGCGGCGGGCGCCGGAGGGCCGTCGGCGGCGCGCCAACGCCGCCGCTTGAAGAGCCCTGCTCGCCTACCTGCCCGAACTGGCTGCGCTACAGCGTGCAGCCCAAAAACGCCAAGTCCGGGTTGATTCCCGGCCGCTGCCGGTCCAAGGCCCACAAGCCCGAACACCTCGGCTACGCCGGTCGCCGGTTCCTCGTCTCCCGCAAGTGGAGCAACAAGACGCTCGCCGAACACAAGCAGGACCGCCGTACCTGGGTTCTCGAAGCTCTCGGCCAGGCCAACGGGCCCACCGACCCACACCGCTACGTCTGGCAACCGGTCAAGCCGGGCGATCCCGATGTCGCTCCGATCGGCGTCCGGCTCCTTCGATCCATCGCCGAACGCCAGCGATGGCGCGCTCACCTGAGACGGCTGGAAGAACTTTCGGCAACTCCGCGCAAGGTGGGGCGACGACCAGTGGGCAGCATCCGGGCGCTCAAGAGAGGCGAAGGGCACCGCATCCGCTTCCAGCGGCATGGTGAGATGCGTACCTACCCGGAGGTCTTCCCGACGCGAGCAGAAGCCGAGCGGGCACTGTGGCGGATGATCGACACCGGGCAGGCCGACTGCACGCACGATCGGCGCTACCGGGCCTTCGTGCTCCTGGCCACGTTCGCGAGCCTACGGTGGGGCGAGATCACCGCACTTACCCGATCAGATCTCGCCCTCAACGCGGGTACGGTCCGCGTGCGCCTGGCCCATATGAAACGCTCCACAGGCGAGCTGGCTCTTGGTCCACCCAAGTCCAAGGCCAGCAAGCGCATCGTCGGCATCCCACAAGCGATCATCCCGGCTCTGACAGAACACCCGCGGCTCTGCGTGAAGCCTGGGGCCGGAGCACTGATCCTCACCGGGATCAAGGGCGGCCCGATGCGCAGGAGCGGGTTCAACAAGCTCTCCGGCTGGATGGAGGCCGTGCGGGCGATCGGCGTCCCGGGTCTGCATGTCCATGATCTCCGTCACACGGGAAACAAGATCGTGGCGGACTCGCGGGGCTTAAGGACCTCATGGCGCGCATGGGACACGACAACGTCCGCGCCGCGATGATCTACCAGCACGTCGTCCGTGGAGCCGACAAGCTGATCGCCGAAGCCATCGACAAGCACCTCATCGGGTACGAACGGGCACACGACGATGACGACGACAACCCGCCCGGCCTGCTGGTCCCCGCCGGGTGATCACAAGCCCTAATGGCACGCAGAGATCAACAGTCCTAGTAGAGATCAAAGCCCAGGTACCGAATCCATCGGTCTACCTGGGCTTTCAAGATGAGAGCGGGTGACGGGAATCGAACCCGCGCTGTCAGCTTGGGAATTGCAGGGATCTTGCCTCGTAGGGGCGTTGACCTGGCTCTGAAGCCGGTCGTGAGTGACCGTGGTTGACCCCTTGTTACCGCCCTTAATGGCACGCTAATGGCACGGCGATCAGCCCGCGACCTGCTGTTCCTCGCGCGACGTGTACCCCTTTGCCCTCCTGATCACCTTGTCTGCCGTCGGTCCGCCCGGGGAGGAAGCAGCCAGGGCCACGGGGGACATCCTCGATGGGAGACACGCAACAGGCACCCGCATGGAGGGCAGTCCGTGGACCCGCGAACCTACGCATCCACCAATCGGCTCGACGCGGGGCTCGCCAGCGCAACCTTCGGCGAGAGGCGGGGTGCATCGGATGTGGACATGGGGAATATGACTAGATGGTTATAATCGTTTGTATGAGCTGGGAGGTCAGTCTTCATCCGGAGGTCGAGGCGTGGTATTTGACCATGTGCGTTACCGATCCGGAGACTGCAGACCTGGTCAAGGACGCGATCGATCAGCTCGCGGAGGAAGGCCCGACGGCGCGTCGTCCTCTGGTCGACCGGGTACACGGCAGCCAGTATCACAACATGAAGGAACTACGTCCGCCCTCATCGGGGACGAGTGAGATCCGGATGTTGTTCTGCTTCGATCCTGCAAGGGAAGCGATCTTTCTGGTAGCCGGCGACAAAGCCGGCAACTGGAACCGCTGGTATCGGGAAGCGATACCGCTGGCCGACGAACGATTTGCCCAACACCTGATCACGCTCAAGCAAGAAGAGCAGGAGGAGCGATGAGCACTCAGTACAGCAAGTGGTCAGACGTCAAGGCCAAGGCGGCAGCGCTCGACCCGCGAGACGAGACGGAACGCGCTGCTGGAGAAGCCGTCGCGCGTGAACGCCGCGAAGCATACGTCCGCGGATTCCAGCTCGCCGAGATCCGTCAGGCCGCCGGTGTCACCCAAGCCGAACTCGCGCACACCTTGGGAGTCAGCCAAGCTCGCATCTCCAAAATCGAACACGGCGAGGTATCCGGCATCGACGTCGTACGAGAGTACATCGCTGCGCTCGGGGGGCACTTGGATCTCGTAGCTACGCTCGGCGACCGGACCTGGAAAGTCGCCTGAAGAAGGCACGCCGATCTGCAGCCAAGTAGTTCAGAGCTTCGACCACGTCAGCCCAGACACAAGCCCTCGCTGGGCTTTCCGATGAGAGCGGGTGACGGGAATCGAACCCGCGCTGCCAGCTTGGGAACTGCATCGATCACGGTCCGTTGGGGCACTGAGCTGGTCGGAAGCCCAGTCCTGAGTGACCGTGGTTGACCCCTCGTCGCCCCTCTTAATGGCCCGCTAATGGCCCGGCGATCAATGTCGAACAGGCCCACCTCAGCCATTACGGCCTCGGCTCGCGCTCGTCGCGATCATCCCGGAACTGAGGCCCCCGCCGGAGGCGCAATGAACTGGGCACGAGTCAAGGGATCGTCCTGCAGAGAACGATGTTTCGAACTTTGGTCCTAGGCTCGGTCAGTCCTATTCCCCTTTGGATGTCGAATGACCGGTTCCACTCTCCGCGGTGTTTAGGATCCCATGCTTCATTGCGCGCGTAGGGTTGACATACGGCTTCGTATTCCGCGTTCGACACCGAGGCGACGGAGGGTGCGGATGCTGCGGTGACCATCAGGGTCAACAAAGCTGCGGGGGCAGCGAGGATGTGTCTACTCGATCTGGTCATGATGTCAGCCCTCCAAGATCCCGACTATCAGATCATGTCGGAGCGGCTGAGTGGCAAATCAGGCGGTGGCGTGCCAGCGGTCGGTGCAGCGCCTTGGTACGGCGCGTCTGGATGACTCAAACCCCTGGCCTGCGGAATCGGCGCAGGCTGAGCCGACGGTTTTACAGCTCGTGACCGTTATGGCGGGCGCATGGTTTCCTACCTGGGGCGGAGCGATCCCGGCGCTCCCCCGCCTTCATGATCATTGCACGTATATTGCATGGCTCCCAGAGACCGCGCTGTGCGTACGCTGCCTTCGTGGATAGAGAGACGCTCGTTCAACTCCTCGACAGCTTAGGAGGGGAAGCAGGTCATGCGTGCCGTCGGGCGCTCGCGGCTGGAGCCTGCTTCGAGATAGGGCCGGACCCGGTCGAGGCGCTTCAACTGACCAGGACTTACCAGCGTCGCGCACGTCTTACCCGTCGGCTAGAGATCCCATCCCTCGGGCTCGAGGAGGCGGTCGCACAGCTCAGCTCCTGCGGCTTGCAGCACCTCATCCTGGGCATGGTCAAAAGCACAGAGCCCGCCTACCACTTTCAGCTCTTTCTAGCTCCCGACGCATCACGTGTGGTTTCGTGCATTGGCATCAGCCGGCGGGCCCGCAAGCCTCACCACCCCTGACCGAGATCACCCCAGAGCTGGAGGGCGCGCGCCAGCGACATAGTTGTACGGTGGCCGCCATGGACGCGTCATATGCCGCTGATGCTCGCAGGATCTGGCAGACCCATGTACCACGCCGAGGCCAGGCGGACACCGTCCAAGGCGAACTGTTGCGTGCAGTGGAGAAGCTTCGAGACGAGGCGCAGCGCAACGGCAACATCAACTGGGACGAGCACCATGAACGTCTCCTGGCCTACCTGCGCCAGACGCTCACCAGCTCAGGGCTGTTCACCGAGGAGACCTCGGCGGAATTGGCCATGGACCTGGATCGCCTGGCCGACTTCGAACACCCCCTCACCGATGACGCCCCTTTCGACCGCATCACGTACCGCGTCGTGGACTGGTGCCGCGCCCAGCCGGAGCCGGTTCGGCATGAGCACGATCTGCATCTGAAGCGATAAGCGTCGTCTTGCCTGATCGTCAGAGATCAGCCACGTTCTCCGGTGAGCCAGGGTGAGGAACGAACCCTGGATCGTCGATCGCCCCAAGCACGTATGGCGGCCAGCCATGCAGTGGCGATCGTAGTGCTGCATTTGTGTAAGGCGGCGCGGCAACCCTGGTCGGAGCGTTCGGTCCGTACGGCGGGGGGGCGCCCGGTGCCCGGCCCGGTGTCCCGCCGCCGTCCGGGACCGGCCCCCAGGCCGCACGCCCGGATGGCGGGCGGGCGGAGGGCCGGGGGTACGGCGGCGCGCCGCGCCGCCGCTTGATACCTACAAGAACAGTTCGGCAAAGCATCGCAGATTCTATGTGTCCAGGAAATCCCAATCGCTGCCGAGGGCCCACCGCAATGCGGAGAGCTTGCCGTGAACAAAGCCCCAACCCCAATCGTCCCACGGGCCAACGTTGTCGGCCCCGTAGCGCTCCTGCAATGCTCGCGTCGATGCTGCCAATCGTTTAGCAACATCTGGGGGTACGGACTCTCCCCGGGCAGCGGCTTCCCGTTCTGCAGAAATTATTTTTCTTTCGTGAGATATTACGTTGTAGAACTCATTTTCAGCCTCTAAGATTTCCGTGAGCGTCCGCGGATCCCGATGCAAGGACTCAGTCTCATCGGCCTCCTCGATAAACTCATCCCCGAAATATCCCTCCAAGGCCTCGTTGAGTCCATCAATTCCGTAGAAGTACGAAGATTTTCTCTGATCAAAGAGCTCGGCTAGATCTGGATGCGGCTCGCGTCGATCTCCGTTCGGCGTCGAGAAATCCTGATGATTACTGGTCACAAAGCAATACTCATTCTCAGGGTCGCCTTGACGGCGCGCAGTCGCATACATCTCGATGAGCAACGCGTCGGCGACGCTGTTTTTTTGTAGATGTAAGGGCGCCCGCTTGTCAAGCCCTCTCTTAACTACTCTTTCGTAGTCCAGACTGGTTGGTTCTAGCCTATATCCATTATCCAAGAGTTCGCCGATCTCATGGAAGTTCTGAAGAGTGAGGGCACTCAGCAGTGGAATGTGGTGAGTCATTTCCTCTAGCCAGACACGGTACCCATCGCCACCATATTCATGGAGATCGTGCCGGAGAAGCTGAAATCGTTCGCGAACCCTGGCGGTGACAGTAGCTTCAACTCTAGGTCTATTGCGATCGAACTCGTCGATCACCAATTGCGGCACCAGCAGGTTGAGCTTGCGTTGATGGCTAAAGCCCCGCATGGGGACTATCCATCGCTGCCCTCTTCGATCTTTGGCTAGATCTAGCCAGACCGACGTATCTATAAGCATATGGAGCACGGGCGCATTATCGCACATGCCCGATACTGTGCCCATTGCATTTTCGGACAAATGATCGACTGCCGCTACATCGTCGATTGCCGAGCCTCAGTGATGAGTTCCACGAGATCAGCCACCAGCTTGGGGCTAGCTGCGATGGTCGCGTGGGCGGTCATGCTGTGTTGGCTGCCATCGAGGTCAACGACTGTTGCTCCCGCTTCGCGGGCGATGATGACGCCTGCGGCAGTGTCCCAGGGATTGTTGCTGAGCATGATGTTGGCGTCGATCTTGCCGTCTGCCACCCATGCGAGGTCCATGGCGGCTGAGCCGAACATCCGTATGCGCTGGACCCGTGCGGCCAACTCTTGGGTCAGAGCGAGTCGTACCCTGTTTCGCTCCTGCGCGTTCTCGCCTACGGCGTAGTCGCCGATAGCGACGATAGCGGTTCCCAGATCGCGCGCGTCGCTCACCTGAATATGAGATCCGTTGGCTTGAGCGCCGGCGCCTTCCACCGCCGTGTAGCGGAGGTTGAAAAACGGCAAGTCAATGACTCCGAGCGTGGGCATGTCGCTGTCGATCAAGCCCAAGGAGACGCCGCACAAGGGGAGGCCGTGAAGGAAGTTGGCCGTACCGTCCACCGGGTCCAGCGTCCACATCAGGCCGTCACTCATCCGGCTGGCGCCTTCCTCCTCGCCGAGGAATCCGATCTCTGGCGTCTCGCGAGTCAGAAACTCTCGTACGGCGTGCTCTACTGCGTAGTCCACCTCGGTGGCCATGTCGCGGTCACCCTTGGCGGTGACGGCGCCGGGAGCCTTGGTTTTGATGATCTCGCTGGCGATGGAAACGGCGCGTTCGGCGATAGGGAGAAGCACGCGGGCATCGATGGTCATACAGGGTTGCTCCGCTCCCACATATCCCTGAACACCTGGTCGAAGATGGGGAACAGCCCCTCTGCGGCGGTGTTGTCTTTGATCACAAAGGTTGGTGAATCAACTCCGCGTGCCTGCGGCAGGTACGGCTGGACCACGCACAACGCGCGGTCCACGATGAGCAAGTTGAACCGGATCGTCTCGTCGTAGACGTGAAGTTCAAGGCGTTGGGCCGACGTGGTGTCGAGCCGATCACGCAACCTGGTCAGCATGCTGATGTTGAGCGCTGTGAGGGTTGTCAGGGTGCTGTCGGTGTAGCCCTCTTCTGCTTCGCGGGCGCGGATCGCCTGGCCCTTCGGGTCGAGGAAGAGGCAGCGGATGCGCGCGCCGGAGTCCAGCAGGCGCTTGAGCTGATGATCGGGATAGCTCTGGCAGAGGATGTTGAGCGACAGGCCTGCTGCGTTGATCTCCTTCGCGTCGTCGAACATCGACGAGGCCGGGTATGCGGAGGAGAAGGCCGAGCGGCTACTGAAGACAGCGGTCATGTCAGCCATCTGCGGCATGGGGCAGACTGCGGTGTCGGGGCCGACGCTTCTGGCTGGCTCCGGATCTGTTCTCCGGGCGGGGATCTCGACGGCGGCCGTGGTGAACAGCTCATGCGCCGACCTGTCCGGGAACATCGCTTCCAAGACGCGGCAGTGGCCTGAGTACGGCAAGCCCTTGAGCTCCCCGTTCAGCCATCGGTGGAGCTGTGCTCGACTCGGCCAACCACCCTGCAACGACGGATCCACCCTCTTGGCGGCTTTGTCGTACTCCTTACAGAACGTGCTGTAGGTCTGCCAGTGGCGTTGCGTCAGGAGAGTCTTCAACAGGATCGGCTGGTCAGTCATGATCCGCGCCTCGGGCTGGGGTGCCATATAAGCCCAGGTTAGCGACAGAGACGGGCTCGGACGAGACAAAGAGGAGACGAAAAGAGACGAGTCGATTACAGACGGTACTCGATAGCGATCGAGACGTGACAAGTCCTCGGGCAATCCTCGTTCCATGACTGCGCCGTGTAACTCCTGCTCAGGGCGAGGCTGGAAATACATCAGCCTCCGCCGGGCCGTGGTGGTGGCCGAGGACAACTCAGGCGATGCCGCTCTCCATGACCGACACCGCGATGACTGCTGGCGGTGCAGCGGGACCGGACGGGGTGCGCTGCTGTGAACATCTACGTCGGGTGTTTTGCGCCTCACGTTGGTCCGCCTCGGTCGAACCACATGCGCCTGGTCTGGCGGGAGGTGGTCCGCAAGCAGGGTCCGCCGCGCGTGATCGAGTACACCTGCGAGTGCGAGGACACCGTCTACGAACGGTGTCGCGAGGGTGGCCTTGCCTACATCCGTCGGACTACGCGTCTCGATGGAGCGGTACAGGAGGTTCACGAGACGTATCGCTGGCGGTCCAAAGAGGCGCAAGACGTCTGGATTGCCCTCCTCAATGGTGAGGCTCGATAGGCGGGCGCGGCGGTTGGCGAGTTCAGGGGTGCCATTTCCGTCGCGTCTTGGTGCTGGTGGTGGGCTGTCTGTTGCGCAGTCAGATGGTTCCTCCACCAGCTCGTACGCTTCCTGTAGCTGAGGGGGGAGACAGGCCGTCCAACTCGAACTAGGCTTAACGACAAGTCGAGTTGTTGGATGGTCGTCATGTCCTCTGAAGAGTTCGCGCCGCCGAAGTACGCCCAGATCGTGCAAACGATCAGGCAGAAGATCGCGGACGGGACCTATCCGCCCGGCTCTCTGCTGCCCTCCGAGACGCAGCTTGTCCGAGACTTCAAGGTGAGCCGTCCGACTGTCGTCCGCGCCCTCCAAGTTCTCCAACTCCGTGGAGTCATCGAGCGGGAACACGGCAAGGGATCCTTCGTGAAGGCTGCCCCGCCGGGCGCATCCAGCCAGAATCCCCGTCCGGGACGCGCTGTCCTGGACCGTGTGGAAGCCGACGAGAACAGCACGGTCATCGACGCAGGATCATTGGCGGCGAGTGCGGCAGTAGCGAAGCTGTTGGACGTGCCGGAGGGATCCACGGTCGTACGTCGTCGTGTTCTCTTCCGCGATGATGAGCGACCGACGGACCTGTTCACCGTGTGGTGTCCGGTGCATCAGGCCGAGGGAACGCAGCTCGGCGAGGCGCAGCCTCTCACCGCCGGCATCAGGGAACATCTCCGAGCGAGCAAGGGGCTCAATCTCCAACATGTCGTCGAACGACTGAGCGCCAGGCATCCTTCAACAGACGAAGCCAAGCTCATGGAGATTCGCAAGAGTGCGCCGGTTCTCGGAGTGCTGGCCAGCGTGTTCAACGGTGGAGGGCGGCCCGTGCTTGTTGTGGACCTAGTGCTGCCCGGAGACCTGCACGAGTTGGAAGACTCCTACTCGCTCTAGTTCGGAGCCTGTTCTACGGCGCAATCATTCACGGCAATCGCCCCGAGCCAGGGCATTCCTCGCTTTTGCGATTTTCTTGCCATGCCATAAAACGACCCTATTTGCCACATGGCTTATAGGTGGGTTCCTCCTAGCTCGCAAAAGATCTTGAAGAAATCCCGCTAACTCGTGTTGTCAAGTCCCTGACCTGCGGGTACCTTCATGACAACTCGACAAGACGAGTTAGCGACAAGACGACAAGCTAGGAGCAAGCCTTATGGCACTGCAAGGTCCCATCCCCGTCACGTTCGACATGGTCTTCCCGCACGGCTGCTACATCGTGGGCGAGGTCGAGCCCGTCAAGGACTTCGACGCCTCGACCAACGGGCGCTTCGTCCAGACCCGCGACAAGCAGAGCGCAGAGCTTGTCTGGCAGGTCAGCGTCATGGATGCCGACCCGACGCTCAAGGCGGCTCAGAAGACCGTCTCCGTCAAGATCCTCAGCCCGACCCAGCCGGTTCCTCCGGCTCCGATGGCCGGGCTGCCGTTCACGCCGGTCGAGTTCGACCACATGACCGCAACGCCGTACGTCAACCAGGCCGGAAGGCTGGCGTACTCGATCAAGGTTCGCGAGATGCGCGCGCCTCGCCCGGCAGGTAAGGCGACGTCCGCTGCTAAGGACGCGGCGTGATGGGGCGGCGGAAGGTCCGTCCGGTCAGCACGATCGCGCTCAAGGTCGGCCAGGGCGCTGATGTGCGGAACCATCCGTATCCGCAGCGGTCGCCGGTCCTGGGGCTCATCTTCGGCGGCACACAGGTGCTCGTCACCACGTCGGCCAACGATCACGTCACCCTCGACGACGTCGAGTTCGCTCGGAGTCTGGCGCGCGAGGCTGCCATGTTCGCCGGTGCGGTGGAGCGCATGTTCCACGGCCTGCCGAACGGGCTGAGGGTGGCGGGTCGATGACGCTCAGCCCGTACACCTACGTCACTGTCTCCATGCGTCCCGATCAACCGTCGCGGTTCAGCGTCGCCTTCTGCTCGGCGGAGTTGCGGGTGCACGCCTGGCTCGGGGAGAGCGGCAAGCCCTGCTTCGACCTAGGCACCTCGGACGCGTCAGTGACCGTCTCGACCGCAGGACCGGTGACCGACCAGGACCTCACCGTCGCTCGCGACATCTTCAACGCCGCCGCTCGGTATCTGGCCGACTGCGAGCGGCTGCACTCTGAGCAGTCCGCCCAGACCACCGCTGGCGAGGCGGCCTGATGTTCAGCGGGGCCGCAGGAAGCGGCAACTTCCGGCGGCCCCTCGGTCTTCCGCACACACGCGACATGCTTGGAAGGACTTCACCCTAATGTTCAAGAAGATGCCCGGCGATGAGCCGCACCGCATCGTCTCCACCACCCCTGACACGGCGGTGGTCTTCAAACCGGCCGTGGTGCAGACCCCGGCCATCATCACTCTGGTCATCTTCACCGCCCGGTTCGTAGCCGGCCTTTTCCGCCTCGTCTGGCGGCACCCCGTAGCGCTGGCCGCGATCACCGTTCCCGCTGGGCTCTGCCTCGTGTACGGCTGGCGCGTCGCGCTGCTGCTCGTCGTCCCGGCTCTCATGGCCATGGGCGCCTGGGCGATCCTCGACAGGCCGACGTTCGCGCGGTGGATCGGCTGGCGGCTGGTCGCCTTCGGTCGCTGGTTCTGGATCTATCGGCGGCACTGGCAACCGGTCATGACCGTCGCCGGGCTGGCTCGGCACATACGCGGACGGGAGTACATTCCGCGGCTGGTCAAGGTCAGCTCCGACTCTTGGGCCGATCGGCTCACCGTCCGCATGCTCGACGGCCAGGCGGTCAAGGACTGGTCCGACAGGATCGAGAACCTGTCCCATGGCTTCGGGTCGGAGACGTGCCGCGTCTCGGTGGTCAAGGCCGGGCAGCTCGTGCTGACCTTTCCGCGTCACGATCCGCTGGCCACGCCAATAGCGGCGCTTCCACTTCCAGACACACCGACCCTCGGACCGGTCGAGATCGGTAGGCGAGAAGACGGCTCGCCGTGGCTCCTCCGGCTGCATGGGACTCATGTCCTCGTCGCCGGGGCCACTGGAGCGGGCAAGGGCTCGATCATCTGGTCAGCGATTCGTGGGCTCATGCCTGCGATGCATGCGGGCCTGGCGGAGGTTTGGGCGCTCGATCCGAAGCTCATGGAGCTGTCGTACGGCAAGGCTCTCTTCGGCGGTCGGTACGCGGCCGATCCCGCTGACTGCGCTGACCTGCTCGACGAGGCCGTGAGCGTCATGCACAAGCGTGCGGCTCGTTTCGCCGGAGTGCAGCGATCGCACACGCCTACCCTTGACGACCCCTTCGTCCTGGTCGTGGTCGACGAGGTGGCGTTCCTTACCGCCTACCAGTCCGACAGGCAGCTCAGGCAGCGCATCTCGGCTGCTCTGGCCACGCTGACCACTCAGGGACGCGCGGTCGGCGTCGGCGTCCTGGCGGCTCTCCAGGACCCTCGCAAGGAGGTCATGAACATCCGCAACCTCTTCCCGGACAAGATCGCCCTGCGGCTCGACGAGTCGGAGCAGGTGGACATGGTGCTCGGTGACGGGGCAAGAGATCGCGGCGCACTGGCCGATCGCATCTCTCCTCGTCCGGAGCGGGGCGCGGGCGTCGGATACGTGCGGCTGGAGACCAGTCCAGATCCGATCCGCGTACGCGCCGCGTACGTCTCCGATGACGACATCCGCGCGATGGTCGGTGAGGTCCGATGACGCTGGCTCACTTCCTCGACGGCCTCCGCTGCGCTTCGTGCCGTGCGCTGAATGTCCTCTGGCTCGACACGGTGCGCGGCCTGGTCGAGTGCTCCGAGTGCGGACAGACCGCGCTCACGTTCCCCGAGATCGGAGAGGAGGTCCGTTGACCGACCGCAAGACTCCGCGCGCTGTCCGCATGGCTCAACCGCTCGCCCGCGACGTGGCCGAGGAGATCGCCAAGCTTCACGGCGTCTGCATCCGGCCCGTGGCGCTCAAGCGGCTCGACGTGACGACCGGCAAGTCAGAGGTCGTCGATGTCCCGTGCGGCTCGCCGTTGGAGAGCAAGTGTCCTCCGTGCGCCAAGCGCAATCGGCAGCTCCGGATGGCGCAGTGCCGCGAGGGCTGGCACCTCGACGAGGAGCCGATCATCACGCCCGACGAAACCACCGATGGGCAGCGCTGGCTCGTCGAGTTCCGGGCCGACATGCAGGCCAAGCGCGACGAGGAGGAAAAGGCCGGCGGCGACACCTCCGACTTGGACGCCGTCCTCACCGGACTTGATATCGAGATCAGCGAGGCCGGGATGCGCGGCAACGTGCTCGGTCGTATGGGGTCCAAGCGCGTCCGCTCCACCAAGCGCCGCCAGGACGCGCCCGACCTGCCCAAGCGAAAGATGGCCAACACGACTCTGGGGCGGACCTTCGAGGCGGCGGACGGCAGGACCTACCGGCCTTCGTTGTTCGTCACGCTCACCCTGCCGAGCTACGGCAAGGTCATGAACAGCGCTCCCATCGATCCAGACACGTACGACTACATTCGGGCAGCTCGTGACGCGCTGCACTTCTCCAAGCTCGTGGACCGGTTCGTGCAGAACCTTCGCCGGGTCGCTGGCTACGACGTGCAGTACTTCGCCACGGTGGAGCCTCAGAAGCGGCTCGCTCCGCATCTGCACATGGCTGTCCGGGGCACCTTGCCGCGTGCCGAGATGAAGCAGATCGCGGCGGCGACCTATCACCAGGTCTGGTGGCCTCAGGCGGATGAAGCCCGTTTCGAGGGTGACCACCTGCCTATCTGGAACGACGGCATCGGCTACGTGGACCCCGACACGGGCGAGGTCCTACCCACCTGGGACGAAGCCCTCGACCAGCTCGGCGACGAGCCCATGCACGTGATCCGCTTCGGCGATCAGGTGGACGTCAAGGGCGTGCTCGCCGGGTCACCGGACGCTGACCAGTGCATCCGATACCTGTCCAAGTACCTGACGAAGAGCCTCGGCGAGACCTTGGACGGTCAGGCCCAGCGGGAGCACTCGGCCCGTTTCGTCGATGCCCTTCGTTACGAGCCCTGCTCGCCGACCTGCCCGAACTGGCTGCGCTATGGCGTGCAGCCCAAGAACGCCAAGTCCGGGTTGGTCCCCGGCCGCTGCCGGTCCAAGGCCCACAAGCCCGAACACCTCGGCTACGCCGGTCGCCGGGTCCTCGTCTCCCGCAAGTGGAGCAACAAGACGTTCGCCGAACACAAGCAGGACCGCCGTACCTGGGTCCTGGAAGCCCTCGGCCAGGTCGACGAACCTACCGACCCGCACCGCTACGTCTGGCAACCGGTCAAGCCAGGCGATCCCGATGTTGCTCCGATCGGTGTCCGGCTCCTTCGATCCATCGCTGAACGCCAGCGATGGCGCGCCCACCTGAGACGACTCGAAGAACTTTCGGCAACTCCACAGGCCGCCTGAGAGGAGGAGATCTTGGACCAACTGTTCACCGTCCCGGAAGCGGCCGAACTGCTCAGCACCTCGGTTCGCTTCGTCCGCCGGCTGATCGCCGAACGCCGGATCGAGTTCGTGAAGGTCGGGCGGCACGTCCGCATCCGTGAGTCCGCACTGATCGCCTTCGTCGTTGCCGGGACCGTCGCGCCCATGACGACCTTCGACGCAACCAGGAGGGCCGCCTGATGGCGAACAAGGAGAACCACCGCCGTTTCGGCAGCATCCGCAAGCGGGAGTCCGGGCGGTACCAGATCCGCTATCCCGCACCCGACGGCCGGATGCGTACGGGCACCGACACCTACGAACGCAAGTCCGACGCGGAACGGGCGCTGTCGCTCATCGAGGCACAGATCATCAAGGGTGAATGGAACGATCCAGAACGCGGCAGGATCAAGCTGCGTGACTACGCCGAGACCTGGATCGCTCAACGCCCTGGTCTGCGTCCCCGGACGGTTGATCTCTATCGCTGGCTGCTCAAGAAGCACATCACGCCGCATCTCGGCAACGTCCAGATAGCCAAGATCAGTACTTCGACCGTTCGGCAGTGGCGGGCCGATCTGCTCGGCAACGGAGTATCGGTGAGCATGGCCGCCAAGGCGTATCGGCTGCTACGGGCCGTACTGATGACCGCCGCCGACGACCACGTCATCCCGCACAACCCGTGCCGGATCCGAGGGGCCGGCGACGAGCACGCGCAAGAGCGTCCGGTGCTCACCGTCTCCCAGGTGTTCGAGCTGGCCGACCGAGTCGGGCTACGTCCGATCGGCAATGTCCGCAAGATCAAGGACGGGGCATACCGGCTGCGCTTTCAACGGCACGGCGCGATGCGTACCCATCCGGAGATGTTCCTTGCACGAGCAGCGGCCGAGCGTGACCTGTGGAAGATGGCCGTGGAGGGAAAGGCCGACTCCACCCAGGACCGGCGGTTCCGTGCGATGGTGCTTTTGGCCACCTTCGCGAGCCTGCGATGGGGTGAGGTCAGTGCACTTCGCCGGATGGATGTCGATCTCAAGGCACGTGCGGTCCGCGTCCGAGTCGCCTTCGTCGAGCGCTCTGCGGGCGGGCTGGTGCTGGGACCGCCCAAGTCCAAGGCCGGTCGCCGGACGGTGGGCATTCCGCAGAGCATCGTCCCCATCCTCCAGGAGCACATGAACACCTACGTTCAGAGCGAGCCGGGCTCGCTGATGTTCCCAGCAGCCAAGGGCGGGCCGATACGCCGGAGCGGCTTCAACACGCGCACTCGGTGGGTGGATGTGGTCACGGAGATGGGCCTGCCGGGGCTTCATTTCCACGACCTGAGGCACACGGGCAACATGCTGGCCGCCGAGTCCGGCGCGGGCCTGAAGGACCTCATGGCTCGCATGGGACACGACAACGTACGGGCGGCCATGATCTACCAGCACGCGGTCAGAGGAGCCGACGAGGCGATCACCAACGCCATCGATCGGCAACTCGAAGCACGGGGCGATGACGACGACGAGGGCACGGCAGGCGCGCTGGTCCCGGCAGGGTGATCATGAGCTAATGGCCCGTTAATGGCCCGCGAAGATCGAACAAGTCCGGAAACAATCAAGGCCCGGGTCGGGATTCATATCCCCACCTGGGCCTTCACAGTGAGAGCGGGTGACGGGAATCGAACCCGCGCTGTCAGCTTGGGAAGCTGATGTTCTGCCATTGAACTACACCCGCGTGCGGCCCGAAGCCGCGTCCCCCACTGTAGCGGAAACTTGGCGCACTACAGCAATCCCAAGGCCCCAGAGTTTCCTGCCGGGCGGTAGGTTGCTCACCGTGTTGCTATCTGACCGTGACATCCTTGCTGAGATCGACTCCGGGCGGCTCACGCTCGACCCCTTCGACGAGGAGATGATCCAGCCCTCCAGCATCGACGTACGGCTTGACCGCTTTTTCCGGGTCTTCGAGAACCATCGGTACCCGCATATCGACCCATCCGTCGAGCAACCAGACCTGACGCGGATGGTCGAGCCGGATGGGGAGGATCCGTTCATCCTGCATCCGGGCGAGTTCGTGCTGGCCTCCACCTACGAGGTCATCACCCTGCCGGACGATCTCGCGTCCCGGCTGGAGGGGAAGAGCTCGCTCGGGCGGCTGGGGTTGCTGACGCATTCGACGGCGGGGTTCATCGATCCGGGGTTCAGCGGGCACGTCACGCTGGAGCTGTCGAACGTGGCCACGTTGCCGATCAAGCTCTGGCCCGGGATGAAGATCGGGCAGTTGTGCGTGTTCCGGCTCAGCTCGCCCGCCGAGCATCCATACGGGTCGGACAAGTACGGATCGCGTTATCAGGGACAGCGGGGGCCGACACCGTCCCGGTCGTTCAGGAACTTTCACCGGACCAAGATCTAGGGACCGCCCATTGGGCTCGCAGCTGTGAAAGCCAGATGAATTTCCGCCGATCAACCAGCCGATCGACCATCGGGTCACCATGAACAACTAGCCTCGCGACAACTCACAGTGAGGCTGGCCGGCGGGCACGAGCCCTGGCCGGTACGGGGTTGCCGCAAAAAGGCACTCAAACTACCCCGGTCCCGGTGTCGCGCAACATACGCAGGGTAGCCAGAAGGAGAAGGGGACATGAAGTTCGCATTTCGCCTGGTAACCCGTACTCTCTTCCACGGACCATCCCCGCACATCTGGAGAACGACGTGCGCCTGCGTCTCACGCCACGTGAGGACAGCTACTACGACCTGTTCGCCGACTCGGCGAACAACCTGGTCACGGCATCCCGCCTGCTGGTAGAGATCATCAGCGACGGATCGGACAGGGAGGCCCTGGCCGAGAAGATGCGCGCCTGCGAGCATGCCGGGGACGAACGCACCCATGCGATCATGAACCGGCTGAATGAGAGCTTCATCACTCCGTTCGACCGCGAGGACATCTACCGTCTCGCCTCGAACCTCGACGACGTGATGGACGCCATGGAGGCGGCTTCCGACCTCATCGTGCTTTACCAGATCGATCACCTGCCCAAGGACGTCGTCCGCCAGGTCGAAGTGCTGGAGCGGGCCGCCGAGCTGACCGCCGAGGCCATGCCCCGGCTGCGCTCGATGAAGAACCTCAACGAGTACTGGATCGAGGTCAATCGCCTGGAGAACCAAGGCGACCAGGTCTACCGGCGGCTGCTGGCCAAGCTGTTCAGCGGTGAGTACGACGCTCTCACGGTCATGAAGATGAAGGAGGTCGTCGACGCCCTCGAAGAGGCCGCCGACGCCTTCGAGCATGTGGCCAACACCGTCGAGTCGATCGCGGTCAAGGAAAGCTAGGCCCAGACGTGGACCTCACGCTCGCCCTCGTCATCGGCGTGGTCGTCATCGCACTGGCATTCGACTACACCAACGGATTCCACGACGCGGCGAACGCCATCGCAACCTCCGTCTCGACCCGGGCCCTCACCCCGAGGGCCGCGTTGTTCATGGCCGCGGCCATGAACTTCATCGGCGCGCACCTGGGCACCCAGGTCGCCCAGACGGTCGGCAAGGGCATCATCGACGCCCCGAACGGCTCGCACGGCCTGGTCATCGTGGCCTCCGCGCTCATCGGCGCGATCGCCTGGAACCTGATCACCTGGTATTTCGGCCTGCCGTCGTCCTCCAGTCACGCGCTCATCGGCGGCCTCGTGGGCTCCGCGCTGGCCTCCGCCAGCGTGGTGCACTGGGACGGCGTGGTCGAGAAGGTCGTCATCCCGATGATCTTGTCACCGCTGATCGGGTTCACGCTGGCCGCGGCGATCATGATCGCAATTTATTGGATCTTCCGCAACAGCCAGCCGGGCAAGACGAACCGGGGCTTCCGCTACGCGCAGACCGTCTCCGCCGCCGCCATGGCGCTGGGGCACGGGCTGCAGGACGCGCAGAAGACGATGGGGGTCATCTTCCTGTCCCTCACCGTCGGCGGCTATGCCAACCAGGGCGATCCCATCCCTCAGTGGGTCATCCTGGCCGCCGCGGGGGCGATCTCACTGGGCACGTACGCCGGCGGCTGGCGCATCATGCGCACGCTGGGCCGGCGGATCATCGCACTCGACCCCCCGCAGGGCTTCGCGGCGGAGTCGGCGGCGGCGACCGTGCTGTACGGGGCGGCCATCGGCTTCGGGGCGCCCATCTCCACCACGCACACGATCACCTCGGCGATCATGGGTGTGGGTGCCACCAAGCGGCTCAGCGCCGTGCGGTGGGGCGTCGCGGGGAACATCGTGACCGCCTGGATCCTGACCATCCCGGCCGCCGCCCTGGTGGCCTCCGTCTCCTACTTCATCCTGCACGCGATCGTCGAATAGGCCGCCAGGCCGTCACCTGGCCGCTCGCGTACATCACCCGTCAGGCCGTCACCGGCCGCTGGCGGACATGACCGTCAGGCCGTCACCGGCCGCTCGTGCACATCACCGTCAGGCCGTCACTGGCCGCTGGCGTACATCACGTCCACGTCCCACCGGTTGAAGCCGAGGGACTCGTACAGCCTGATCGCCGCCGTGTTGGCCTCGTCCACGTACAGCATCGCCTGGGCGAGGCCGCGCGAGCGCAAGTGGCCGAGACCGGCCAGCGTGAGCGCCTTCCCCAGGCCGGTGCCCTGCTGGGTGGGGTCGACGCCCACCACGTAGACCTCGCCCAGGGGCTCGTGGCCGTGGTCGGAAGAGCCGTGGATCTTCGTCCAGTGGAAGCCCACGAGCCGGTCGTCGCGGAAGGCCAGGAAGAATCCCTCCGGGTCGAACCAGGGCTCCTGCTCGCGCCGCAGCAGGTCGTCCATCGTCCAGGCGCCCTGCTCGGGGTGGTGGGCGAAGGCGGCGGCGTTGACCTTGAGCCAGGCCTCCTCGTCCTGGCCGGGCACGAACGTCCGCAGGGAGATGCCGGGCGGGACGGTGTAGGCCGCCAGCGGGGCGAAGAGGGAGCGGCGCATCTGCCACAGCGAGCGTACGCGCTCGAAACCGAACGAGACCGCCAGCGCCCCGGCGCCCGCGTGACCGCCGTGGGCCCACAGCCTGAGCCGGCCGCCGGTCAGCTCGATCACGGCCCTCAGCAGGCGCGCGCCGTTGCCCTTGCGGCGGTGGGCGGGGTGGATGACGAGCTCGACGCTGGGACCCTCGACCTCGTCGGTCGGATCGACGTGGGCGTAGCCCAGCAGCGTGCCGCCGGCCTGGAGCAGCAGCGAGCGGGCCTGCGGGTCGCCGCCGTAGCGCAGGTGGAGCATCACGTGCTCGTTGAGCGGGCGCACGCCGTCAGCCTCCGTCGCCGCGCCCACCAGGTCGAGCACTTCGGCGATCTCTTGGTCATCGAGTTGTTCTCTGATCTCCACGTGCGCGCTCACAGAACGAACTCTAGGCGCATGACTGGCAAATAACGCCATGTGCCGGCCCGGCATATCGTTACCTTTGCGACATTGGCTGCACAGATTACCGCCGTAACGTCTTGGGCCATGACGTCTCGTTCCTTCCTCCGGCTGGCGCTGGCCGGAGCCGTCGCCTCGGGTGCGGTCCTGCTCGCCACCCTCCCGGCGGACGCGAGCAGGGCCCCCAGGACGGTTCCTGTCCGGCTGCTCGCCCTCAATGACTTCCACGGCAACCTTGAGCCTCCGACCGGGTCCTCCGGCCGCATGGTGGACGAGAACGGCAACACCGTCGACGCCGGTGGCGCGGCGTACGTGGCCACCCATATGAAGGCCCTCGCCGACAAGAACACCATCGCCGTCGCCCAAGGCGACCTCATCGGGGCGACGCCGCTGATCTCGGCGGCCTACCACGATGAGCCGTCGGTCGAGTTCATGGGCAAGCTGGGGCTCAAGGTGGCCGCGGTGGGCAACCACGAGTTCGACGAGGGCTACACGGAGCTGCGCCGGATCATGAAGGGCGGCTGCCACCCGGTGGACGGCTGCTCGCCGGCGGGGCCCTGGAAGGGCGCGCAGTTCGACTACGTCGGGGCGAACGTCCTGTTCAAGAACCCGAACGAGAAGACCGACGCCCTCGCCGCGCTCGGCCAGCAGCCGCAGGTCCAGAAGCTGCTGTCCGACTGGGGAGTGCCCGCGCTGCCCCCGGTCAGCGTCAAGTGGATGAACGGCGTGCCGATCGGCTTCATCGGCCTGGTCACGCAGACCACGCCGAGCATCGTCACGAGCGAGGGGATCAAGGATCTCAAGTTCGTGGACGAGGTCAAGGCGGCGAACGTGGCCTCCAAGCTGCTCAAGTTGGTGGGGGTGAAGGCGCAGGTCGTGCTGGTGCACGAGGGTGACCAGGTGACCGCGGGCCAGTCACCCGACGCGTGCAGCGCGGTCCCCGGGGCGGGCAACCGCATCGCCACGCAGGTGGACTCCGAGGTCGACCTGATCCTCAGCGGCCACTCGCACCAGGCGTACCTGTGCAAGGTCAAGGACCCGGCGGGCAACGACCGCGTGTACTCGCAGGGCGGGTCGTTCGGGCGCGTCATCACGCAGGTCGATTTGAACGTGAACGTCAAGACCCGCGACATCGACCGGGCTTCGGTCGTGGCGGACAACCACGTCGTGACCCGCACGGTCACCGCCGATCCTGAAATTTCGGCGTTCGTGCAGACGTGGAAGGACCGCGTCGCCCCCGTCGCTAACAGGGCGGTCGGTACGATCACCGCCGACATCACGAACGTGGCCGCGCCCTCCGGCGAGTCCGCGCTCGGCAACCTCATCGCCGACGGCCAGCTCGCCGCGACGAGGACGGGCGGCAACGCGCAGATCGCGCTGATGAACCCGGGCGGGGTGCGGGCGTCGCTGACGTACGCGAGCTCGCCGGTCAACGAGGGCGACGGCGTCGTCACGTACGGCGAGGCGTTCACGGTGCAGCCGTTCAACAACCTCATGCAGGTCGTCACGCTGACCGGCGCGCAGCTCAAGACGGTGCTGGAGCAGCAGTTCACCGGCGGGCCGAACAACCAGGCGTTCACCAAGATCCTGCAGCCCTCCGCGAACTTCACCTACACCTACAACCGGGCCGCCGCCTGGGGCTCCAAGGTGTCCGAGATGAGGATCGACGGGGTGGCGGTGACGGACACGCAGTCCATCCGGGTCGCGGCGAACAACTTCCTGGTGGGCGGCGGGGACGCGTTCCTGGCCTTCCGCGACGGGACCGACCTGTGGAGCGGACCGCTGGACATCGACGCGTTCGTGGAGCAACTGGGCAGGAACAACCCGATCGCCCCGCCCGCCACCAACCGCATCACCGCAGTTGGCTGATCTCTCTTGACCCCCTTTCAGCCCTGTACGGCACCCGACCCGCCGTACAGGGCTGAGGGCCCCCGAAGCTGACCCCGGCCCGCGGGCTCAGGGGCGCTCAGGCCGCTCGTGGACGGGCAGGACGCAGACGAGGCGGGCCCCGGGCGAGTGCTCGACGACCACGAGGGTGCCGCGGTGGGCGATGGCGATCTCCCTGGACAGGGGCAGGCCGAGGCCGCTGCCGCCCTTGTCCTTCGCCCGGGCCTCCGGGAGGCGCATGAAGCGCTCGAAGACCCGCTCCCGGTCGTGCGGCGCGATGCCGTCCCCGTCGTCGGTCACCGTCACGACCACCCGGTCAGCCTCTCTCGCCACCGTCAGGTCGATCCTGGTGGCGGCGTGCCTGGTGGCGTTGTCCAGGAGGTTCGTCAGGAGGCGGTCGAGCTGCACCGGCGAGCCGAAGACGGGGGCCGTGCCGCACTGGTCCAGGTGGATGGGCACCCTGGCGCCCGCGCGGCGGAACACCTGGTCCTCGGCCAGGCGGCACATGTCCACCACGCGGCGTTCGGGGACCGCGCCCGCGTCGAGCTTGGCCAGCAGCAGCAGCTCGTCGATGATGCTGGTGAGGCGCTCGGCTGAGCTCAGCGCGCGCATGCACGTGGACGGCCAGTCCGCCTCTTCCGGGTAGGCGTTGGCCACCTCCAGCTGGGCCCGCAGGGCCGAGATGGGGCTGCGCAGCTCGTGCGAGGCGTCGGCGACGAAGCGGCGCTGGGTCTCGGCGGAGCGTTCGAGCCGGTCGAGGGTGTGGTTCGTGGTGGCGGCCAGGTAGGTGATCTCGTCGCCTGTGTCGGGCACGGACACGCGCCGGCTCAGGTCCTGACCGGTGATCTCGGCCATCTCCTTGCGGATGCGCTCGACCGGGCGCAGGGCGAACGCGACCACGGCCCACGTCGTGCCTGCCACGAGGGCCAGGATGAGCGGGGTCCCGAGGAAGACCAGGAGGAAGATCCACCTGAGGGCTCGGTCCACGTCGGTGAGCGACGACGCGCCGTAGACCGTGACCGGGCCGTTCGGCGTGTTCACCCGCATGCCCATGACGAGGTAGTGGACGCCGATCTCGGTCCCCTTGCGGCTCATGTTGAGCTCGGTGGTGTAGACCGTTTCGGGCTCGGGGACCGGGAACGGCTTCATCTGCGGCCCGTCCGTGAGGGCGGGGCTGGCCGCGACCAGCCTGCCGTCGTCCGAGATCACTTGGAGGAGCTGGACGCGCGGCGGGGTCTGGAGCACCTTGGGCAGCTCTCCCGTACGGGCCTCGCTGGCGACCCGCCGCACGGCGAGCTCCACCCGCGACTGCACGACCCCCTCCAGGTTGTCCGGCGCGGTGGCCAGCGTGAGGATGGACGTGGTGGACAGGACGATCGCCGCCACCAGCGTGGCGATCGTGGTCAGGCGTGCCCGGATGGAGCGGGGGAAGAGCCTTGTCAGCACCGCACCCCCTCCTCCGGCATCACTATCAGTGACATTTACCCGCAGGCGAGGTTCGCAACATGATGGCCTCTGATCTGCCCATACACGAGACGATTACTCATCGGCGATCACTGTGTGTACATGATCCCGCCGAATTTTGCCCGGAGCGGCGCCCACTGGGGGCGTGCGTCGTCCGCTGAGGGCTTGCGTGTCGTCCGCTGAGGCCGTGCGCGTCATCCGCTGAGGGCTCGTGTGTCTTCCGCTGAGGGCGATTCTGCTGAGGGCGTGCTCGTCTTCCGCTCACGGGTCGCGGCGGCCAGGCTGGGGTGCCATGAAGGTCTTGGTGCTGGGCGGGACGGAGTTCGTGGGGCGGGCGTTCGCCCTGGAGGCGCTGGCGCTGGGCTGGGAGGTGACGACGGTCAACCGGGGCCGGCACGAGCCGGTCGAGGGCGTGACGGCGCTGCGCGGCGACCGGTCGGCGCCCGGCGGGCTGGCGGCGCTGGAGCGGGGCGAGTGGGACGTCGTGGTCGACACCTGGTCGTGGGCTCCGTCCGCGGTCAGGGACGCCGCCGCGCTGCTGGCCGACCGGGCCGGCCATTACGTCTACGTGTCCAGCAGGTCGGTCTACGCCGGGCCGGTGCCGTTCGGGGCGGACGAGAGCGCGCCGGTCGTGGCGGCGTCGGCCGATGACGGCGACGGCGACTACGCCAGGAACAAGGCGGGGGCGGAGCTGGGCGCGGTGGCCGCCTTCGGGAAGCGGGCCCTGCTGGCCAGGGCCGGGTTGATTCTCGGGCCCTACGAGAACATCGGGCGGCTGCCCTGGTGGCTGACCAGGATCGCCCGCGGCGGCCCCGTCCTGGCTCCCGCGCCCGGGGAGCTCGGGTTGCAGTACATCGACGCGCGTGACCTGGCCGCGTGGTGCCTGCGCGCGGCCGAGCAGGGCCTCGGCGGGGCTTATGACGTGGTGAGCCCGCCCGGCTTCACCACGATGCGCGAGCTGCTCGAAGCGTGCGTACAGGCGACGGGGTCGGACGCCGAGCTGCGCTGGGTGGCGGCGGAGCCGATCCTGGCCGCGGGCGTGCGGCCGTGGATCGACCTGCCGATCTGGCTGACGGGCGACGACTACGACTTCCTGCATGGGGCCGACGTGTCCAAGGCGGTGGCGGCGGGGCTGCGGTGCCGCCCGGTCATGGAGACGGTGGCCGACACGTGGGCGTGGCTGCGCGCCATCGGCGGCCAGGCGCCCATGCGCCCCGACCGCCCCGCGGTCGGCCTGGACCCGGCAGTGGAGGCGGCGCTGCTGGGCCGCTGAACCGGCCTCCGCCTACCGGCTGAGACGGCGCCACCGGCCCTCTGAGCCGGCCTCCGCCTACTGGCTGGTGCCGGTGGTGCGGTAGGTGCGGATGAGGTCGTAGACGGCGGCGGCCAGGGCGATGCAGATGGAGCTCAGCACCACGAGCAGGCCATGGCGGAACGCCGTGGCCCAGCCCTCGCTCAGCGAGCCGAAGAAGATCGTGCCCGCCGCCGCGATCCCGATGGCCGACCCCAGCCGCTGCCCCGTCTGCAGCACGCCCGCGGCGCTGCCCCCGCCCTCCGGCGGCACCTCGGACAACGTGATGGCCTGGTTGGGCGAGATGACCAGGCCGCTGCCCATGCCCGCGATCAGCAGCGGCAGCGCGGTGGCCAGGCCCACCTTGTCGCCGGGCACCAGCGCGGTCGCCGCCATCGTGGCCAGGAGGCCCACGATCACCGTGGTCAGCCCGAACGCCACCAGCCGCCGCCCGGCGCGGGAGACGAGCCGGCCGCCGACCACCGAGGCCGACGCCGAGCCCAGCGCGAACGGGGTGATCGACAGCCCCGCCATCAGCGCGCTGTAGTTGTGCCCGCTCTGCAGGTACAGCGTGAAGATGAAGAAGATCCCGGTGAATCCGGCGAAGTAGAACAGCGCGATGATCGACCCGAGGCTGTACGACCGCTTGCGGAACAGCGCGAGGGTCACCAGCGGCTCGCGCCAGTAGAACCGCTCCCACGTCACGAACCCGGCCAGCACCACCAGCGCGGCGGGGATGAGCAGCCACTTGGTCTCCCCCTCCCACTGGTGCCGCTGGATGAAGGGCAGCAGCAGGCCCGCCACGCCCACGCCGAGCAGCAGCACGCCCACCGGGTCGAGGCTCTCCCGCCGCCGCTCCTCGGTGCGGTCCGTGTGCTGCGGCGCCGGCAGCAGCTTCCTGGCCAGGGGCAGGAGCACGATCCCGATCGGCACGTTCACCAGGAACACCCATCGCCACCCGTGGTCGGGACCGAACGCGGTGACCAGCGCGCCGCCGATCAGCGGCCCCGCCGCCGTGGAGACCCCGATGGTGGCGCCGAGCGCGCCGAACGCCCGGCCCCGCTCGTGGCCGCGGAACATCTGCTGGATCAGGCCCGAGACCTGCGGGTTCACCATCCCGGCCGCGAGGCCCTGCACGAGCCTGGAGATGATGAGCACGTTCATGCTCCAGGCGAACCCGCACGCCGCGCTCGACAGCGTGAAGAGCACCACGCCCCACATGAAGATCGTCCGTCGGCTCCGCGCGTCCCCCAGCCGCCCGGCCGGGACCAGCAGCAGGCCGAACGTGAGCGCGTAGCCGGACAGCGTCCACTGCAGCCCGTCCTCCGTGGCGTGCAGCCCGTCGCGAATCGACGGCAGCGCGACGTTGACGATGCTCACGTCCAGCCCGGACATGAACGCCGCCGTCAGGCACACGGCCAGCGCACGCTTTCGGGTGTCGATCCCGGACGCCCCCATCACGGCCACTTCTGCACCCCACGGCGGCAGAAGACGGTACCGGCTACCGCATGAGAGTCATGTTTCCCCACAGGTCACGAAATAGAGCCCAGGAAGGATTTCTTTGCCCGCGCCCGGCCCGCGCCCGGCACTGACCGAAGCGTCCCCGCGACATAGGGTTCGTTTCTTCGCAGAAGCCGGGTAACGTCCGATCATGGACACGATGGCCGTCGAGCAGAACGGCATCAACGCGGTCCCCGAAGCCGAGCGCCACGGCCGGCCGAGGGATCTCTTCTGGCCCTGGGCGAGCTCCAACCTGTCGCTGTTCGGCATCGCGTTCGGGGTCTACATCGTCGGCCTCCACCTGGGCGTCCTGCCCGCGATCATCACCGGCGCCATCGGGTACGCGCTGTCGTTCCTGCTGGTCGGCCTGGTCGCGATCGGCGGCACGCGGTCGGGCGTGCCCACGATGACGCTGGGCCGGGCGCCGTTCGGCTACCAGGGCAACAAGCTGCCCGCGGCCTTCTCCTACATCTCGAACGTCGGCTGGGAGATCGTGCTCGTCACGCTCTCCGCGCAGGGCGGCAAGGAGATCCTCGCGCGCCTCGCGCCCGGCATCCCGGCCACGACGGCCACCGCGCTCTGCTTCGCCGTCGCCGCCGTCGTGGTGATCGCCGTCGGCGTGTACGGCCACGCCATGATCATGGCGGTGCAGCGCTACCTGACGTACGTGTTCGTCGTCCTGACCGTCGTCTACCTGGTGCTGATGGCGCCGAAGCTCGGCGTGTCACTGGAGAGCACGGCAGGCCCCGGCGAATGGACGGGCGCGATCATCTTCGCCATGACCCTGCTCGGCCTCGGCTGGGTCAACTGCGGCGCCGACTACTCCCGCTACCTGCCGTCGAGCTCCAGCCCGCGGTCGGTGGCCCTGTGGACGACGCTCGGGGGCGCGCTGCCGCCCATGGTGCTGCTCGTGTTCGGGGTGCTGCTGGCGGGCGGTGACCCCAAGCTGGCCGCGGACGCGGGCTCCGATCCGGTGGCGGCGCTGGCGGGGGCACTGCCGACCTGGTTCCTGCTGCCGTACCTGCTGACCGCCATCGGCGGCTTCCTGGCCGGGGCGATCATGGACATCTACTCGTCGGGGCTGTCGATGCTGGCGCTCGGCGTGCCCGTCAGGCGGCACTACGCCGTGCTGATCGACGGGGTGCTCATGGTGCTCGGCGGCTACTACCTGCTGTTCGTCTCCACCAGCTTCCTGGGCACCTTCCAGTCGTTCCTGGCGATCATCGGGGTGGTGATGGCCGCCTGGGTGGCGATCTTCCTGGTGGACATGTGGCGGCTGCGGGCCGGCGGCGCCTCCTACGACGAGCGGCTGCTGCGGCCCGGGGCGCCCGCGCTCAACCTGGCCGGGGTGGTGTCGCTGGTCGTGGCCTCGGTCGTGGGGATCGGGCTGATCACCTCGGCCGACCAGAACATCGCCAAGGTCGTCGGCTTCCTGATGAGCGCCGAGCTGGAGGCGAGCACGTTCGGGGCGGCGAACATCGGGGTGGTCATCGCGCTCGTGCTGGCGGGCCTGCTCTACTTCGCGATCACGGCCGTGACCCGGCGCAGGGCCGCCTGACCGCCCGAGCGGCGCGGCCGGATGGGCCGGCTTTGGCGGGCCGGAACGGTTGTTTTGGACGGCACCGCAAATCTGTGGTTACTGTTGGTCAGTAATGATGAACATTCCGTTGCGACTGCTGCGCTGGGCGGTGCACGTCACCGCCGGCGGGCTGCTCGTGATCGCCGTGCTCACCGCTCTTCGCGATGGCAACACCATGCAGGCGGCCGGGGGCGCGCTGCTCGGCCTGCTCTACGCGGCGGGCGCGCCGATCGGGCGCTGGTGGCCCCAGGCGAGACCGGTCTGGCTCGGGCTGGTGACGGCGGGGTGGGCGGTGCTGGCCGTGGGGGCGGCGCCGTTCGTGTGGCTGGCCTTTCCGCTGCTGTTCGCGTACCTGGACGTGCTGCCGTTGTGGGGGGCGATGTTCGGGGTGGGGGCGCTGACCTCAGCGGCGATCCTGGTGGCGGCCTGGCACGCGGGCGAGCTGACGCTGCCGCTGGTGGTCGGGCCCGGCGTCGGGGCCGTGGTGGTGACGTTGCTGGCCCTCGCCTGCAAGGCGCTGCACGCCGAGATGCGGGAACGCCGCCCAGACTGAGGACCGGGCCGTACGCCTCCGCCCCGGCGTGACAGCGCGGCCGGTCAGGCGGTGACGATGGCGAAGTCGGGGACCGGGACCGGGCGGTCGAGGACGGCGACCAGGCGCTGCAGCACCGTCGTGTCGCCCTCCCGTTCGACCCCTTCGACCCCCTTGCCCGCCAGCAGCCCCACGAGCTGTGCCTTCGTCAGCCGCAGGGTGAGGTCGGCGAGCTCGTCCCGCGGGTCCGCCTGCTGGATCAGCGCGCCGTTGGACAGCGTCGTGCGGTGCCGCCGCCCCAGATCCGTGAGGTGCCAGTCGATGGACAGGCGCTCGTGCCAGGCGCGCGGCCCGTTCACCCGGATGGCGATCGAGTCGAAGATCTGCTCCACGGTCAGTGCCGCGAACAGGTCGGGCGCGACGGACTCCAAGGTCGCGGGCACGATGCCGTCGGCGAGCTCCAGCGCGCCCATGAGGTAGAAGTTGCGCCAGGTCGCGTTCTCGGCCCCGTGGCCGAGCCGGGTGTAGACCTCGGCGAGCAGGTCCCTGGCCTCCTTGTTGCCCTCGTCGGCGAAGACGGCGTGGTTGAGTAGCTGGGCGGCGAAGCGCAGGTCGTTCTCGTCGATGTAGCGCCTGGCGAACGCGACCACCGCCGAGCCGCCCCCCAGGCACTCGACGTAGCGGATCGCGCTCTCCCTCGGCGGGTGCTCCCACAGGTGCGCCGGGTTGCCGTCGAACCAGCCCAGGTAACGCTGGTAGATGGCCTTGACGTTGTGGCTGACCGAGCCGTGATAGCCGTGCGTGTGCCAGGACTGCTCCAGCTCGGGCGGCATGTGCACGGCCTCGGCGATCTCGGCCGCCGTCAGCCCCTTGTTGATCAGCCGAAGCGTCTGGTCGTGCAGGTAGGCGTACATGTCGCGCTGCTGCTCCAGGAAGCGCACGATCGACTCGCGGCCCCAGGTGGGCCAGTGGTGCGAGGCGAAGGCGACGTCGGCGCGGTCGGCGAACAGGGCCACGGCCTCGGTCAGGTAGCGCGCCCAGACGCGGGCGTCGCGGACCTCGGCTCCGCGCAGGCTGAGCAGGTTGTGCTGGTTGTGGGTGGCGTTCTCGGCCAGGCAGAGGGCGCGGTGGGCGGGAAAGAGGATGTTCATCTCGGCGGGCGCCTCGGTGCCCGGCGTGGGCTGGAAGACGATGCTGACGCCGTCGACGAGCTCCTCGTGGCCCGTACGGACGACCTCGACCGTGGGCGGGATGAGCGACATGCTCCCCGTCGAGACCGTCATGCCCAGCCCGCAGCCGATCTGGCCCTCGGGCGAGCGCGACAGGGCGGGGCCGTAGAGGTAGACGGCGCGGCGGGTCATCGCGGGGCCCGCGTAGACGCTCTCGGACACCGCGTGCTCCATGAACCCGGCGGGGGCCAGGATCGGCACGTCTCCGTCGGTGACGCCGCGTACGCCGCCGAAGTGGTCGGAGTGCGAGTGGGTGTAGATGACGCCGGTGACCGGGCGGTCCCCGCGGTGGGCGCGATAGAGCTTGAGCGCGGCGGCGGCGCACTCGGTGGAGATCAGCGGGTCGATCACGATGACGCCCGTGGTGCCTTCGACCAGGGTCATGTTCGACAGGTCCAGGCCGCGTACCTGGTAGATGCCGTCGGTGACCTCGTACAGACCTTGTCTGGCGCACAGCTGGCCCTGCCGCCAGAGGCTCGGATGGGCGGTCTCAGGACATTCTTCCTGGAGGAATTCGTAGGAGTCGCTGTCCCATATGACCCTGCCGTCCGTCGTTTTGATCACTGCGGGGCTGAGCTTCGCGAGGAACCCTCGGTCCGCGTCTTCGAAGTCGCCCTTGTCGTGAAATGGAAGGTCTGCCATGCCTAACCGCATGCCCCAGATCCGAACCAGATAGCTCAATAAACGCCCCTATTAGCATGAATCTCGGGCAATAGGGACAAGAGTCACAAGCAGCTTTCCGGGGCCCGCCACAGGACGGCCCGCCCCGATCCGGGCCGCCGGGTCGCTCTCGTGCGGGCCGGGCGGGGGTGGCTATGCTTACGGAATCGTGCGAGACATCACGGTATTCAGCGGCAGCGCCCATCCGGAGCTTGCTGAGGAGATCTGCTCCCATCTGGGCACACGCCTGCACCCCGTCCAGCTCAACCGCTTCGCCAATGACGTCATCGAAGTGCAGCTCCAGGCCAACTGCCGCGAGCGTGACGTGTTCCTGATCCAGCCTCTGGTGCCGCCCGTGCAGGAGCACCTGGTCGAGCTGTTGCTGATGCTCGACGCGGCGCGCGGCGCGTCCGCGGCGCGAACCACCGTCGTCCTGCCGCATTATGCCTACGCCCGTTCCGACAAGAAGGACGCGCCGCGCATCTCCATCGGCGCGCGCCTGGTCGCCGACCTGATGGTGGCCGCGGGCGCCAGCCGGGTGCTGGCGATGACGCTGCACTCACCGCAGGTGCACGGCTTCTTCAGCGTGCCCGTCGATCACTTGCACGCGCTGCGGGAGCTGGCCGCCTATTTCCGCCAGTACGACCTGTCGAACACGGTCGTCGTCTCGCCCGACCTCGGCAACGCCAAGGAGGCCGCCCACTTCGCCCGCCTGCTCGGCACCGGCGTCGCGATGGGCGCCAAGCAGCGCTTCAGCGACGACCGGGTCGTGATCAGCTCCGTGATCGGCGAGGTGACCGGCAAGGACGTGATCGTCCTGGACGACGAGATCGCCAAGGGCAGCACGGTCATCGAGCTGCTCGACCGGCTGCGCGAGCAGCGCGTGCGGACGGTGCGGGTGGCCTGCACGCACGGGCTGTTCTCGGGCGGGGCGATCGAGCGGCTCAGCTCGCTGCCCGAGGTGGAGGAGATCGTCTGCACCAACACCGTGCCGCCGCCCAAGCCCAGTGACAAGCTCACCGTGCTGTCGATCGCACCCGCCCTGGCGGAGGCCATGCGCCGCATCCACGACGGCGAGTCGGTGAGCGCCCTGTTCAGTACATCCTGACGATCTGCCCGGTGACGCGCCTGCCCTGGTGCGAGGCCAGGAACGTGATCACCTCGGCCACCTCCTCCGGCTGGGCCACGCCGAGGAACACGGAGCTGTCGGCGACCGACTTCTCCACCTCGTCGTTGATCCAGCCGGTGTCGGTCACGGGCGGGTGGACCATGTTGGCCGTGACGCCGTAGGCGCGCAGCTCGTGTGCGGCCGACATCGTGTAGTTCTCCTGGGCCGCCTTCGCCGCGCCGTAGGACACCTCGGTCGGGAAGCCGCCGGGGCCGCCGGAGGTGAGGCCGATGATGCGGCCCCAGGACGCGCCGCGCTCGACGTGCCGCCGGGCGAACTCGGCGATCAGCAGGGCGGGCGCGCGCACGTCCACCGCGAACTGCCGGTCGTGCGTCTCGGCGTCCACCGGCCTGAGCGCGCGGCCGAAGCCGTCGCGCGCGCTGGGCGAGAAGGTGTCGCTCAGCCAGCCGCTGGCGTTGTTGACCAGGATGTCCACCGGGCCGAGCGCCTTCTCGGCCTGGTCGAACAGGGCTTTCGGGGTCTCGGGATCGGCCAGGTCCGCCTCGGCGGACTCAGCGGTGCCGCCGGCCGCGCGGATGCGGCCGACCACCTCGCCGGCGTCACCGCCGCGGACCTGGTCGTAGACCGCAGGGTGGGCCGGATCGTGCAGCGGGGCCAGGCGCTTGTAGGTCACGAACACGGAGACGCCTTCCGCGGCGAGCGCGATGGCGGTGGCCGCGCCTATGCCCTGATTGGCACCCGTGACCAGCGCGACTTTCCCACTCAGCCGGGTATCGATCATAGTGGCCATCATGCACGCAGCGACTGACCACCTGCTACGTCTTTTTCTGGAACGTGTCGAACCGGTCGTGCCCCTGGTCGCCCTGTGGGCCCACGGCTCGCTGGCGGCGGGTGACTACCAGCCGGGCAGGAGCGACCTCGACCTGATCGCCGTCCTGGACGAGCCGGTGACGATGGAGCAGTGGCGGCGGATCAAGGCCGTGCACCGGGGGATCGACTCGCCCCTGGCGGCCAAGCTGCACTGCTCGTACATGGCCAGGCAGGAGCTGGCGGATCTGGGCGCCGAGCACGTGACGTGGGCGCACGAGCAGATCTTCCGCCGTCCGGTCACCGCGGTCACGCGGCGCGAGCTGCACCAGGGCGCGCGGGTGCTGTCGGGCCCGCCGCCCGCCGGGCTGCTGCCCGAGGTGTCCGACCAGGAACTGAGCGACTTCGTCCGGGCGGACCTGCGGGACTACTGGCTGGAGAAGACGCGGGGCCGGCGGCGGTGGCTGCGCGACATCTGGGTGGATCTGGGCATGGTCACGGTCGCCAGGGCCACGGTCACGCTGAGGGACGGGCGGCTGATCAGCAAGCGGGAGGCGCTCGACGTGCTGGCCGAGCTGGGCGCGCCGGAGGTCGTGGTGGCCGGCGTGCGGGCCCGCCGGTACGACACGCCCGCCCCGGTGCTGAGCCGGTTCAGGAGGGGCCGGCTCGCTCGCGCCTTCATCCGGTCCGCGATCCTCAAGGCCCTGAGCGAGACCCCCGCCTGAGGCCCGGCACCACCTAAGCGCGCGGCTTCACGAAAGCGCGCGGCGTCACGTCAGCGCCCGGCGTCACGTAAGCGCGCGCGGTCACCCGGCGGCGCGGCCCGGGTGCAGGGTGGCCGTCAGGGTGCTCAGGGCGTCGGTGATCTGCTCCGGGGTCAGGCCGAGGGTGTCGCGCTGGAAGCCGTACACCTCGGGGGCCAGCGGGGCGAGCAGGACGTCCACCAGGGCGTCCGGGTGCGGCGTCCCGGCCGCGACCAGGAGCGCGCGCACATGCGCCCGCCAGAACCCGTACGCGCCCGTCTCGAAGCGCGAGCGCCCCACCTCCGTGCCGAGCACCAGGTGGGAGTGGTCCTCCAGCAGGCGCACCATGGCCGCGTAGAAGGCGGCCAGCCGCTCGGCGGGCGGCGCTCCCGGGCCGAGCGGCGGATCGCCGCGGATCAGCCGCTCCTGCAGCGCCCGCTCGTGCTCGTCGAGCAGCGCCACCGCGATCGACGCCCGGTCGGGGTAACGGCGGTAGAGCGTCCCCCGGCCCACGCCGGCCTTGCGCGCGATGTCCTCCATCGTCACCTCCTGCGGGGGTTTCTCGGCGAACAGCAGGGCGGCGGCCTCAAGGATCCTGGCGCGGTTGCGCGCGGCGTCGGCTCTCTCCATGCACTCATTGTATGTGGACGATCCGTCCGGTTATAGTGAAGCGGACACGACGTCCACTTAAGGAGAGATCATGCTGCTGCACCTTGACGCCAGCGCGCGGCGCGCGGGCTCGTTCTCGCGCCGGCTGTCGGCCCGGTACGCCGAGACCTGGCGCGCCGCCCACCCCGGCCACGGATACGCCTACCGCGACCTGGCCGCGCAGCCGGTGCCGCACATCAGCGAGGCCTGGACCGAGCTGTGCGACTACGTCCTGGAACACGAGATCACCGACATCTCCCGCTACCGGGAGGCGGTGCGCACGCCCGCCCAGCGCGAGGCGTGGGACGTCCTGGCGCCGCTGCTCGACGAGGTCGTGGCGGCGGAGGTGATCCTGATCGGCACGCCGATGTACAACTACTCGATCCCGTCCGCGCTGAAGGCCTGGCTCGACCAGATCACCTTTCCCAGGATGTCGCTGGCCGGGCGCTCGTTCGTGGTGACGGGAGCGCGCGGAGGCGCGTACGGGCCGGGCACGCCCCGCGAGCCGTACGACCACGAGGAGCGCTTCCTCCGCGACTTCTTCAAGGGGCACTTCCGGGTCGAGGACGTGACGTTCGTGCACGCCGAGCTGGTCAACGCCCGGCTCGACCCGGCGCTGGCGCACCTGCGCGCCCAGCACGAGGAGTCACTGGCGGCGGCGCTCAAGGAGGTCTCACGATGAACTGGCTGATCCTGACGCTGGCCGGGCTCATCGAGGTGGCCTGGTCGCAGAGCATCAAGCCGACGCAGGGCTTCACCAGGCCGCTGCCCACGCTCATCTCCCTGGCCCTGATGGCCGCCGCGGTCTGGCTGCTGTCGCAGGCCATGAACACCCTGCCCGTCGGCACCGCGTACGCCGTCTTCACCGGGATCGGCGCGGTCGGCGCGATCACGCTCGGCATCCTGGTCAACGACGACCCCGTCTCACTGGGCAGGATGGCCGCGCTCGCGCTCATAGTCGGAGGGATAGTCTTGGCGCGAGTTACCACCTGAACCAGGGGAAGGGCGACAAATGGGGGAAATAAGGCAGTCCTATCTGGTGGCCGCGAGCTCGGCGGTGTCGCTCCTCCGCGACCCGGTCGTGAAGGCGGCATGGGACAAGCCGAGCGCGCTCACCGAGTTCACCGTCGCGGGGCTGGCCGGGCACCTGGCCCACCAGCTCGTCAGGGTCGGGGAGGTGCTGGCCCCGAACGACGAGGTCCAGGAGCCCATCGAGCTCATCGAGCACTACACGAGGTCGCCGTGGGTGCAGGCCGGCCTCGACCACGAGAGCAACGTCGGCATCCGGCGGGCCGGCGAGGCCTCGGCGGCGGCCGGACCCGACGCGCTGGTCGGCAACGCGCAGTCGCTGCTCGACCAGCAGCTCGCCGCCCTGCCCGTGGAGCCGGCCGGCCGGGTCGTCTTCGTGCGGTCGTCCGGCTGGTCGCTGCGGCTCGACGACTTCCTGCTCACCCGGCTGGTGGAGCTGGTCGTGCACTCCGACGACCTGGCGGCCAGCGTGGGCGTGGAGACGCCCGAGCTGCCATCGGCGGTCATCGGCCCCGTGGTCGAGCTGCTGGCCAGGCTGGCCGTACACCGCCACGGCGCGACGGCGGTCATCCGCGCCCTGAGCAGGGCCGAACGCGCCCCCGCGACGATAAGCGCCTTCTAGACCCCGCTCAGGAGGCGATCATGCGCAGGGCCGCGACCACCTCTCGGCCCGACAACGCGCTGCCGGGATCGAGCAGCCACTGTGACAGGAACCCCGTCAGCATGGCCTGATAGACGGTCCCGGTCAGGCGCGCCCGCTCCGGGTCGCTCCCCGGCTCGATGCCCTCGAACAGCTCGGCGAGCCCCAGCCTGGCCTCCTGGATGCCCTGTACGAGCTGCTCGCGCACCTCCGGCACGTGGTCGATCTGCCCGAGCAGCTCGAACTGCGTCACCCACAGCGGCCGCAGCCGCGCGAACGACTCCACCACCCGGTCCCAGGCCGCCTCGAACCGCTCCAGCGGCGTGGCCTCCGCCTTCACCTCGCCCGCCAGGGTCGCCGCCAGCTCGTCGCCCCACTCCTGCATGGCCGCGAACAGCGCCTCGTTCATCAGCGCTTCCTTCGACTTGAAGTGATAGCCGATGCCCGCCAGGCTCACGCCCGAAGCGTTGGCTATGTCACGCGCCGTCGTACGCGAGTAGCCCTTCTCGATCAGGCACCGCTTCGCCCCGGCCAGCAGATCTTCCCTGTTTCCCATAATCAGAGATTAGCACAATCGTCCTAGACAAGCGTCTGAGACAGATGTACCGTCATCGGCATGACGAACATTCTCATCTCCGGAGCGAGCATCGCCGGCACCACCACCGCCTACTGGCTGCGCCGCCACGGCTGCACCGTCACCGTGGTCGAGCGCGCCCCCGCGATCCGCGAAGGCGGCTACAAGGTGGACATCCGCGGCGCGGCGCTCACGGTGATCGAGCGTATGGGCCTCCTGGACGCGGTCCGCGCCAGGAGCACGGACATGCGGATCGCCACCCACTACGACGCCAGGGGCCGGCGCGTCGCGACACTGGACGCCGACCTGTTCGGCGGCCGCACGGGCGGCGACCTGGAGATCATGCGCGGCGACCTCAACGAGCTGCTGTACGACCTGACCCGCGACGACGTCGAGTACGTCTTCGACGACTCCATCACCGCCATCGCCGAGGACGGCACGGTCACGTTCGAGCGCTCGGAGCCGCGCAAGTTCGACCTCGTCGTCGGGGCCGACGGCGCCCACTCCAACACCCGGCGGATCGCCTTCGGCGAGGAGTCGGGCTTCGCCCGCGACCTCGGCTACTACATCTCCATCTGCTCGGTGCCCAACACGCTGGGCCTGGACCGCGAGGAGGCCGTGCACGCCGCCCCCGGCAGGACCGCGAACGTCTACAGCACCCGCCAGGACAGTGGCGCCAAGGCGCTGTTCATGTGGTCGTCGCCGCCGCTCGACTACGACCACCGCGACGTGACCGGCCAGAAGGAGCTGCTCACGCGGGCCATGGACGGGTCGGGCTGGCAGGTGCCGGCACTGCTCGAAGCCGTGCGCGACGCCAACGACTTCTACTTCGACTCGGTCACCCAGATCCACATGGACCGCTGGTCGAAGGGACGCGTCGTGCTCGTGGGCGACGCGGGCTACTGCGCCTCCCCCGCATCGGGGCAGGGCACGAGCCTGGCGCTCGTGGGGGCGTACGTGCTGGCGGGCGAGCTGGCCGCGGGCGGCGGGACGGACGGGTACGAGCGCGAGCTGCGCGCGTTCGTCGAGGCCAACCAGGCGCTCGGGCCGGCCAACGTCAAGGGCATGGTCATCGGGTCGCGCGCGGCCCTGTGGTTCCAGACGAGGATGATCAGGCTGCTCCCCCACCTGCCCGGCCGCGACCGCATGATCGAGCGGGTCGCCGGGCCCATCGCGCGGGCCGCGAACGCCATCACGCTCAAGCAATACAGGGAATGAAGCGTTCCGTTCTGCTACAATAAGAGCAGAACGTTCCGTTCCAAGCAAAGGGGTTCGCCATGACCATCCTCGTCACCGGTGCCACCGGAACCGTCGGCCGTCTCGTCGTCGAGGAGCTCCTCGCGGCCGGGCAGCAGGTGCGGGCCCTGACCAGGAACCCGGCCAAGGCCGGCCTGCCCGAGGGCGTCGAGGTCGTCGCCGGAGACCTCGCGGAGCCCGCCTCCGTGGCCGCCGCCTTCGAGGGCGTCACCGCAGTCCACTTCATCAACTTCGCGGGCGACGACTACGCGCCCCTTCCCGACGGCGCACGGCTCGTCGAGCTGGCCGTCAAGGAAGGCGTACGGCGCGCCACGGTGCTCGGCGGCCGCGAGGACGGCGCGCTCGAGCAGGCGCTGGCCGCCACCGACATCGAGTGGACGCTGCTGCACCCCGTCGAGTTCATGTCCAACACGCTGCGCTGGTGGGCGCACACGGTCCGGACCGAAGGCGTCATCAAGGAGCCGTTCGGCCGGCGGCTGAGCGCGCTGGTGCACGAGCGCGACATCGCCGCCGTGGCCGCGACGGTGCTGGTCGAAGGGGGCCACGGCGGCAGGACGTACACGCTGACCGGGCCCGAGGCGATCACGCTCAAGGAGAAGGTGGCGATCCTCGGGGCGTCGATCGGCCAGGACGTGGAGTTCGTGGAGCTGACGGTGGAGGAGGCCAGGGCCAAGTGGGCGGCCGACGGCATGGGTGAGGAGACCATCGAGTTCCTCGTCGGCGCGCTCGGCGACACCCCCGAGGTCGGCTACACGGTGGTCCCGACCGTGCGTGAGGTCACCGGCCGGGACGCGCGCAGCTTCGCTCAGTGGGCCGAGGAGAACGCCGACGCGTTCCGCGCCTGATCGGTGACCTCGGGGAAGTCCGCGACGGGAGTCCGCTTGCCCAGCAGGTGCCGGTCGAGGAACGCGGCCAGGTGCGCGCGGGTGATCCGCAGCGCCCGCCTGCCGTCGAGCTCCTGCGCGGGGATGCCGAGCGCGGGCCTGAGCACGGCGTAGTCCACGAACGCCGAGTGGTCGGTGCCCGCCACGGTGATCCAGCGCTTCCAGCCCGTCAGGTTGGCCCAGGACGGCGCCCACGACTCGTCGGAGCCGCCCGGCGTGTGGCTGGGCGACCCGATCATCAGGAACGGCCGGTCGAGCGGCGCCACGATCGGGTTGAACGTGCCGTCCAGGTTCACCCCCGCCTTCACCCGGCGGTCGGCGAGCATGGTCTGGGCGGCGCTGTTGCCGCCCATCGAGTGGCCGGCCATGGCGATCGCCGAGCGGTCGATCACCTTGCCCCACCGGCTCCTGGTCAGCTCGTCGAGCACGAACCGCACGTCCACCACCCGGCTCGCGGCCACCTTGGCGCCGTCCTGGCCCTTCACGCAGGCCAGGCAGGAGGTGGTGCGGCCGTCGGGGAACGTGGTGGCGACCGACTCGTAGGTGTGCTCCACCGCGGCGACCAGGTATCCCCTGCTGGCGAGGTCCTCGGCCAGCGAGGTGAGGGTGGCGCGGGGGAAGCTGAAGCCGGGCGACAGGACGACCAGCGGCAGGCCGCCCTTGGCGGTCCGCACGGGAGCGCCGAGCCGGGCGTGCGTCCTGGTCCTGGTGAGCGCGTCAGGCTCGACGCCCTCCAGGCCGGGGACCTGCTTCAGGATCGCGGCGGACTCCTGCGGGCTCACGTAAGGGGCGGGCTTCCCGGTGGCCCGCTTGGCCGGGTACCAGAGCGAGACCATGAGCTCGCGCTTGTCCGCCTCGGGGTTCCACGGGTCCCGGCGACCGGCGTCGACCAGGTACAGGCTCGTCGTGCCGACGGGCTTGGCGCCGGTCGGCGCGGGCAACGCGAGCTCGGGGGCGGCGGTCCGGGTCGCACCAGTCTGGGGTGCGGCGCCAGCCTGGGCGTGCGCCTGGATCGCGCCGGACAGGACGATCAATGACAGGGCTGAGACAGCCACGGTTCTACGCATGGGACCAGGCTGGCGGCCGGGCGGGCCCGACCGTCCGCCCCGATCGTCGACCGGCTTCTACTACTTTCGTCGTAAAGCCTTTTTGCGGCCGGCCCATACGCTGTGCCCATGCGGTTCGTTCTGCTCGGCGCCGGTGTGGGCGCGCTCTCCCTGCTCGTGGTGCACGGGCAGGCCGGGGTGCGGTCGAGCCTGCCGCTGCCCGTGCTGGTCGCGGTCGCCGCGTTGGCGGGCGTGGCCGCCTGGCGGGCGCAGCGGTCCTGGTGGCCGCTGGCCGCCGTGGGCGCCGCCGCCTACGTCTGGCTGGTGATGTGGCCGCCGCTGCTGGTCGCCTCCTTCTTCGCCGGTACGGCCCTGCGCAGGGCCCGCGACCTGGCCGCGTACGCCGGCGGCGCCGTGGTCGTGGTCGGGCTGTCCGCGCTGGTGGGCCTGGTCCAGGGCGGCGAGCACGAGGTGGCCACGGCCACGCTCGGCAACACGGTGCTGATGGCGCTGGCGATGATCGGGCTGCCGCTGGTGCTGGGGCTCTGGTACCGGGCCAGGCGCGAGGTCCTGGAGGCGGCCAGGGAGCGGGCCGAGCGGCTGGAGCGCGAGCAGGTCATGCGCGCCGAGCAGGCCAGGGCGCAGGAGCGGGCCCGGATCGCCAGGGAGATGCACGACGTGGTCGCGCACCGGGTCTCGCTGATCGTGCTGCACGCGGGGGCGCTGGAGGTGCGCGCGGGCGACGAGGAGACGGTACGCGCCGCGGCCCTGATCGGCGGCATCGGGCGCGAGGCGCTGACGAACCTGCGCGACGTGCTCGGCGTCCTCCGCGCGCCCCGGCCGGAGGACGCCTCCCCGGCGGAGGAAGGGGCGCTGCGACCGCCGCCCACGCTCGGGGACCTCGACCGGCTGCTCGACCAGTCCCGTGCTCTGGGCATCCCGGTGACCAGGCATGACGAGGGCGCGGCGCGGCCCGTCGAGGCGACCGTGGAGCGGACGGCGTACCGGGTGGTGCAGGAGGCGCTCACCAACGTGCACAAGCACGCCGGGAACGCCGGCACGGACGTCCGCATCCGCTACCGGGGCGACGAGCTGGAGGTCGAGGTGCGCAACGAGAGGCCGGCCGGGCCGCGCGAGGAGCTGCCGGGCGCGGGCTGGGGCCTGGTGGGGCTGCGCGAGCGGGTCGAGCTGCTCGGCGGCACGCTGCGGACCAGCGCGCAGGACGGCGGCGGCTTCCTGGTCCACGCGAGGATCCCGGCATGACCGCGGCGCCCGGCCACGGTCCGGACACCGCGCCCGCCCGGGGATCCGGCCTGATCCGGGTGCTCCTGGTGGACGACGAGGAGCTCGTCCGGTCGGGGCTGCGGCTGATCCTGGAGGCCTCGGGTGACATCGCGATCGCCGGTGAGGCCCGCGACGGCGCGGAGGCCGTCTCCGCCGTGCGGCGGCTGCGGCCCGACGTCGTGCTGATGGACGTGCGGATGCCCGGCCTCGACGGGCTGAGCTCCGCCGCCCGCATCCTGTCCGGCCAGGACCCGCCCAAACTGGTCATGCTCACCACGTTCGACCTGGACGAGTACGTGCACGAGGCGCTCCGCCTGGGCGCGGTCGGGTTCCTGCTCAAGGACACCCCGCCGCGCGAGCTGGCCGCCGCCGTCCGCACGGTGGCGGGCGGCCAGGCCATGCTCTCCCCCTCGGTCACCAAGCGCCTGCTCGACTCGTACGCGAACCGCGCCCCGTCACGGGCCGAGGCCGCCCGCAAGCAGCTCGCCGCGCTCACCGGGCGGGAGGAGGACGTGATCAGGGCGCTGGCCCGCGGCCTGTCCAACGCCGAGATCGGCCGCGAGCTGCGCCTCACGGAGGCCACGGTGAAGGCCCACGTCAGCCGCGTCCTGGCCAAGCTGGGCCTGGCCAACCGGGTCCAGGCGGCCATCCTGGTCCACGACGCGGACCTCGCCTGACGCTCAGCCCGTGAGCACGACTGGCGCTCAGCCCGTGAGCTCTGCGTAGTGGCAGGCCGCCTGGGGGCCGGGCACGGCCGGCAGGACGCTCAGCGGCTCCGACCTGCACTTGCCGTCCACCCCCGCCTCGGCCGCCCGCCCGGAGGCGAGCACCTGGCAGCGGGCGTGGAAGCGGCAGCCGCCGGGGATCCGGGTCGGGTCCGGCGGCTCGCCGGTCAGCACCACCCGCTCGGGAGACTCCGGCAGCACCGACATCAGCGCCTGCGTGTACGGGTGCCGCGGCGCGGTCAGCACCTGCTCCACGGGCCCGGACTCGACGATCCTGCCCAGGTACATCACGGCCACCCGGTCGGCGATGTTCCAGGCCAGCCCCAGGTCGTGCGTGACGACCAGCGCGGACAGCCCGAGATCCGCCCTGAGCTTGAGCATCAGGGCGAGGATCTCACCGCGTACGGAGGCGTCCAGCGAGGCCACCGGCTCGTCGGCGATCAGCACCTTCGGGTTCAGTGCCAGCGCCCCGGCGATCACCACGCGCTGCCGCTGCCCGCCGGACAGCTCGTGCGGGTAGCGCAGGAAGAACCGCTCAGGCGGCCGCAGCCCCGCCCTGGACAGGGCCTCGGCCACGACCTCCTGCTCGTCCGGCAGCCCGTGGATCCGCGGGCCCTCGGCGACGGCCTCGTACACCGTGTGCCGGGGGTTGAGCGAGCCCGTCGGGTCCTGGAGGACGAGCTGCACCTGCCGGCGATAGGCCTTGAGCGCCTTGGAGCGGTAGTCCAGCGCGGCGCCGCCGTAGCGGACCTCGCCGGAGGTGGGGCGTTCGAGGCCGAGCAGCGTGCGGGCCAGCGTGGTCTTGCCGCAGCCGGACTCGCCGACCAGGGCCACGATCTCGCCCGCGCCGATGCTCAGGTTCACGCCGTCCACGGCGCGGGCGCGGCGCCCGCGCGAGGAGAACTCCACGTGCAGGTCTCGCGCCTCCAGGAGGCTGGGCCGTGCGGTGGACACGGCCTCCTCCGTGGTCTGCGTCTCCGTCATGACGCCTCCTCCTTGGCCCGGACGTGCACGCAGGCGGCGGTGCGGTGCTCGCCCGCCGGCCACAGCTCGACGTCCAGGCTCGCGCATTCGTCCAGCGCCACCGGGCACCGCGGATGGAACGAGCACCCGCCGGGAAGCTGCATCGGATCGGGCGGGTCGCCGCCGAGCCCCTTGGGCGCGAGCCGCGACACCGGGTCGCCCACCGTCGGGAACGCCGCCGCCAGCGCCCTGCTGTAGGGGTGCTTGGCCTCGTGGAACACCTCGCCGGACGGGCCGAGCTCGACGACGCGGCCGGCGTACATGACCGCGAGCTGGTCGCACACGTCGGCGAGCACCGACAGGTCGTGCGAGATCATCAGCAGCGAGATGTCGTGCTCGGCCACCAGCTCCTTGATCAGCGTCAGGACCTGGGCCTGCACCATCACGTCGAGCGCGGTGGTCGGCTCGTCGGCGATGATCAGCCGGGGCGAGCAGGCCAGCGCCATCGCGATCATGACGCGCTGCCGCTGCCCGCCGGACAGCTCGTGCGGGAAGCTGCGGGCCCGCCAGGCGGGCATCCCGACCTGGTCGAGCAGCTCGGCCACCCGCTTGCGCGCGGCGTCCGGCCTGGCCAGGCCGTGCACCAGCAGCGGCTCGGCGATCTGGTCGCCGACCCGGCGCACCGGGTTGAGCCCGTGCTGGGCGCCCTGGAAGACGATCGAGGCCTCGGCCCACCGTACGGCGCGCATGCGGCCCCACTTCATGGTGAGCACGTCCTCGCCGTCGAGCAGGATCCGGCCGCCGACGCGCGCGTCCCGGGGCAGGAGCCGGAGCAGCGCCATGGCCAGGGTCGACTTGCCGGATCCTGACTCGCCGGCGACTCCGAGTGCCGCTCCGGAGTCGAGGGTCAGCGACACACCGCGTACGGCGGGCACCTCGCCCGAGGCGATGCGGTACGTCACGGACACGTCGTCAAGCTCGAGCAGACTCATGCGGCCCTCCGCAACCGGGGGTTGAGCACGGCCTCCAGAGCCCGGCCCACCAGGGTGAACGCCATGACGACGACGAGGATGGCGAGGCCGGGGATGATGATGTACCACCACGCGCCCTCTGTCGCCGCCCCGAAGTCGTAGGAGCCGCGCAGCATGGTCCCCCAGGAGGTCTTGTTCGCGCTGGCGCCGAGGAAGGCCAGCGTGGACTCGGTGACGATCGCGCTGGCCACCTCCAGCGTGGTGCTGGCCAGCAGCAGCGGCGCCACGTTGGGCAGGACGTGCCTGGTGGTGATGTGCCAGTGTCCGGCGCCGAGCGCCTTGGAGCGCTCGATGTACGGCCTGGCCTCGACGGCGAGCGTCTGGGCCCTGATCAGCCGGGCGGTCGACGGCCACGTCGTGACGCCGATCGCCATGATGATCGTGAACGTCGTACCGCCCAGGATGGCCGCCAGCACCAGCGCGGTGACCAGCGAGGGCAGCACCAGGAACCAGTCGGTGACGCGCATGAGCGCGCCGCCCAGCCAGCCGCGGAAGTGCCCGGCCGCGATGCCGACGACCATGCCGATCACGATGCTGAGCAGCGCGGCCAGGAAGCCGATGAGCAGCGACGTGCGCGAGCCCCACCAGATCATCAGCAGCAGGTTCCGGCCGGACTCGTCGGTGCCGAACGGGAAGGACAGGCTCGGCCCGTCGAACTCCTCGCCCGGCGCGTCCACGACGCTGGTCACGCCCTCGTCGATGAACAGCGGCGCGACCAGCGCCAGCACCACGGCGGCCACGAGGACGACCAGGCCGGCGACACCGGCGCGGTGGGTGCGGAAACCGGCCCAGAAGCGGGTCAGCGCGAGCCGCCTGCGGGTCGCGGCGACACTGGTCATGCCGACCTCACCCTCGGGTCGAGCATGTGGTAGACCACGTCGGCCAGCGTGTTCATCACGATCACCGCCACGGTGATCAGCATGAACGTGCCCTGCATGAGCGTGAAGTCCGGCACTCTGACCGCCTCGTAGAACAGCTGCCCCAGTCCGGGCCAGGTGTAGATCGTCTCCACGGTGACCGCGCCGCCGACCACGAAGCCGATGCGCATGAAGACCAGCGTCACCGTGGGCAGCAGGGCGTTGGGCACCGCGTGGCGGCGCCGTACCTCGTCATCGCGCAGGCCCTTGGCCCTGGCCACGGTGATGTAGTCCTGGCTGACCTCCTCCAGCAGCGAGGAGCGCATGACCAGGAGGTACTGGGCGTAGACCACGGCCACCAGCGTCAGGCACGGCAGGACCATGTGGGAGGCCACGTCCAGCACGTACGCGAAGCCGTCGGGCGCGTCCACGCTCTCGATGCCGCGGAAGGGGAAGATGCCCGGGATCGGCCCGATGCCGACGCCGAACACCATCATCAGCAGCAGTCCGAGCCAGAACGTGGGCACGGACCACAGCACCAGCGACGCGCCGGTGGAGAACCGGTCGAACCTGCTGCCGTGCCGCCAGCCCGCCCGCGTGCCCTGCCAGATGCCCAGGCTGACCGCGATGACCAGGCCCGTGCCGGCGAGCAGCAGCGTCGGGCCGAACCGCTCGCCGATGAGGTCGAGCACCGGCCGCTTGTACTCGTAGGAGACGCCGAGGTCGAGGCGGAGGGTCTTGCCGGCGAAGTCGAAGAACTGCTCGATCAGGGACTTGTCCAGGCCGAGGCGGTGGCGTTCGAGGTCGAGCTGGGCCGGGGTCATGTTGCGGCCCTGCGCCATGTTGCGGACCGGGTCGCCGGGCAGCAGCCGGAACAGGAAGAACGTGCCGACGATGACCATGGCGATGCTGAACAGCGCTCCACCGGCCTTCGACAGCGCGTAGCGCAGCGTGCCCCGGCCGGTGGAGTGCCCATCACCAGAGCCCGCCGCCTGGACGGCGGGCTCTGCTGCTTCTAGCGGTGTTGTCATTCGCGTTCGTCTGCGACGCTCTTGCGCCGCCTGGTCAGGAAGAAGACCACGAGTCCGATGACCACCACGCCACCGACGACGCCGGCGATGAGACCGGTGTTGGAGCCGCCCTCGCTGCTCGCACCGCTGGCGGCCGTGGCCTTGACGTCCACGGTGTAGAACGGCCAGTAGCCGCTGCCGCCGTACAGGAGGCCCTTGTCCTCGGGGATGGGCGTGATGCTGGTGATCCGGTCCTTGCGGTAGCCCTCAAGGTCGTTGGTGTAGTAGATCGCGATGATCGGAGCGTCGGTGTAGAGGCGCTCCTGCATCTGCTTGAGTATCTCCGCGCGCTTCGGCCGGTCGAGCTCCCCGAGCTGCTCCTTGTAGAGCTTCTCGAAGGTGTCGTCGCAGTAGAAGGACTCGGTGCCGCCGCCCTCGCCGCCGGGAGCCGGCCTGCGGCTGCACAGGTGCGTCGCCATGACCTCCTCGGGGTCGGGGTTGACCGACCAGCCGCTGATGGCGATGTCGAACAGGCCGGTGACGCCGGTCTCCTCGGTGAACTTGCTGGAGTCGAGCTTCTTGGTGGTCAGCGTGACGCCGATCTCCTTGAAGAAGCCCGTCAGGTATTCGGCGAGCTTGTCCTCGATCGGGGTGTCGGTGTGGATGCTGAAGCGGAACTCCAGCTTGCGCTTGCCGTCGGGCATCGTACGGACGCCGTCGGCGCCCTTCTTGTAGCCGGCGTCGTCGAGGAGCTTGTTGGCCTTGGCCGGATCGTAGGTGACCTTGGTGTCGCCGCTGGCCTCCCAGAAGAAGTCCTTGTACATCGGCGGCACGATCGAGCCGTCGGCCGGCTTGGCCAGGCCACTCTGGACCTCGGCGACCAGCTTCTGCTTGTCGATGGCGTAGTGCAGCGCCTGGCGGACCTTCACGTCCTTGAGCGCCGGGTGGCCGTCGCCGAGCGGCTTGTCGTCGTTGGTCGTCGCGCCGTGGTTGATCTGCAGGTAGGACGCGCGGCGGCCCTGGGTGTTCCACGCCTCGATGTTCGGGTCGTTCTGGATCGCCTGGAACTCCGGCGGGTTCAGCCGGCCGATCAGGTCGATGTCACCCTTCTTCAGCCCGGCGATCGCGGCCTGCGGGTTGTCGTAGAAGATGACCTGCAGCTCGTCGACCTTCGGCTTGCCCCGCCAGTAGTTGGGGTTGGCCTGCAGCTTGACGTACTGGTCCTTCTTGTGCTCGACCGCGATGTACGGGCCGCTGCTCACGGTCGGGTACTTCTCGGCGTCGTAGTTGGTCATGTCGGTGACCGACTCCCAGACATGCTTGGGCATGATCGGGACCGGGTTCTCCAGCATGGACGCCTGCGGGGACTTGAGCTTGATCGTCAGGTCCTGGCCGGCGGCCGTGACGCTCTCGAAGTTCTCCACCGCCGGACCGTTGGCCGTCTTGGCGGCCTCGTCCGTCATCATCTTGTTGAACGTCCAGGCGGCGTCGTCGGCCGTGACGGGCTTGCCGTCGGACCACTTCGCGGCGCGGATCTTGAACGTCCACGTGAGCCCGTCCGGCGACGTGGTCCACGACTCGGCCAGGTCCGGGCTGGGCTGCAGCGTCTTGGAGTCGGGCACTGTGAGGTAGCCGTACATCCAACGGTGGATCGACGTCGAGACCAGGCGGACCGCCAGGAACGGGTTCATGGAGTCCATCGACTGGGTCGCACCGACCCGCACGGTCTTCTTCCCCGCCGCAGGGTCCTGCGCAAGGGCAGCGCCAGTGCCCTGACCTGCTACTAATAGCGCGACGCCCAGCACAGCCAGGCGTGCGAACCATTTCCTCATCAAGTGCCTCACCTTCAGGCGGGGGGTTCCTGTGTAGAGAAAGGCACACCATACGGAGACCGCGTGTCAACGCGTGGCGGAAAATTGTTTCATTCTCGTTTCCTTTTGCGGTGTAAATTTTCAGTACCCTTGGCACTATCGTGATCAGATGTCCCGCCTGCCTGTCTTCTTGGCCGCGGCCCTGACCGTCGTCCTCGGGGTGGGGGTTCGGCTGCTCTGGGACGGGCCTGTGGCGAAATACGCAGGTGACGCCCTCTATACCGTATTGATCTACACCCTCGTCGTGCTCGTCCTGCCCGGGGTGCGACCGTGGGCGGCGGCTCTGACGGCGACCGGGCTGAGCTGGGCGATCGAGTTCGCCCAGCTCTGGGAGATCCCCGCGCTGCTGCGGCCGGTGCTCGGCAGCACGTTCAACCCGCCCGACCTGCTCTGGTACGCCGTCGGCGGCGCCGCCGCATGGGCCGCGCACGCCCGCCGGCTCAGGCGGCGACCGGCCGTCCCGGAGGGCTGAGCGCGCGTCAACCGCACATCAGTGGCAGCCGCCCGAGCCGCAGCACGAGCCGCCGGCCTGCGGGAGCAGCTCGACCTGGCCGGCCAGCTCGTAACCGGCCTCGACCACCGCCGCGTCGATCACCGTGCGGTCGAGGGGCTCCTGGCTGGTCACGGTCACGGCCCCGGACGCGAGGTCCACCTCCACGCCGCTCACCCCGGCCACCTTGCCGACCTCCTCGGTCACGGAGCTGACGCAGTGGCCGCAGGTCATGCCCTCAACCTGGTACGTCGTCACAGTCATGCCGCACTCCTCACTCTCGTTACTCCTGCCGCAGACTATACCCCCTGGGGGTAAAGGTGCATAGATCGGGTCTCGCCGGTTAGGGGGGTGAGAACACGCATCCCAAGGGGAGTTCACATGTTGAACGGCAAAACCATCGCATTCCTGGTCGCTCCCGAGGGAGTGGAGCAGGTCGAGCTCACGGAGCCCTGGAAGGCGGTCAAGCAGGCGGGCGGGACACCCAAGCTGGTCTCCACCAAGCCCGGCCAGATCCAGGGGTTCAACCACCTGGACAGAGCCGACAAGTTCGCCGTCGACGAGACGGTGGACGGCTCGGATCCGGCCTCCTTCGACGGGCTCGTCCTCCCCGGAGGCGTCGCCAACCCCGACTTCCTCCGTACGGTGCCGGCCGCCGTGCAGTTCACCCGGGCCTTCTTCGACTCGGGCAAGCCGGTGGCCGCCATCTGCCACGCGCCGTGGACCCTGATCGAGGCGGACGTCGTGCGCGGCCGCACCATCACGTCGTGGCCCAGCCTGCGGACGGACCTCGGCAACGCCGGGGCGACCTGGGTGGACAAGGAGGTCGTGATCTGCACCGCAGGGCCGAACATGCTGGTCAGCAGCCGCAAGCCGGACGATCTCAAGGCTTTCTGCCAGGCCGCCCTCGACGCGTTCTCGGCGTAACCGCTCGCGGCGGCCCGCACGTGCGGGCCGCCGGGCCGGGCGGCCCGCACGGGCCACCAGCACCCCTGACGAGATCGAAACTCGTCTGTAACGCCTTGTCCCCTGGAAAGAAATGGTCTAGACGTAGACCAAATGGAGCGTCCTCCGCGCCCCCCAGGGAGACCTCAATGACCACTGAAGAGGATTCCAGGCGACTCGCCGAGCTCGGCTACAAGCAGGAGCTGGCCCGCACCTGGAGCGGTTTCTCCAACTTCGCGATCTCCTTCTCCATCATCTCGATCCTCGCCGGCTGCTTCACCACATTCGGACAAGCCTGGAACAACGGTGGCCCCATCGCCATCTCCTGGGGCTGGCCGTTGATCTCCGTCTTCATCTTGATCATCGGTTTCTGCATGTCGGAGCTGGTCTCGGCATACCCGACGGCCGGCGGCATCTACTGGTGGGCCGCCAAGCTGGGCAAGCCGATCCACGGCTGGTTCACCGGCTGGCTCAACCTGGTCGGCCTCATCGCCGTCACCGCCTCCGTCGACTACGGCTGCGCGACCTTCCTCAACATCACACTCATGCGCCTGACCGGCGGCGGGTGGGAGGGCACGCTCACCCAGGCGTTCGTGCTGTTCGTGATCGTGCTCGCGCTGCACGCCCTGATCAACATCTTCAGCCACCGGCTGATCTCGCTCCTGCAGAACGTCTCGGTCTGGTGGCACGTCGCCGGCGCGGCGATCATCGTCGCCATCCTGATCTTCGCGCCGAGCGACCACCAGTCGCTCGGCTTCGTCTTCACCGGCACCAACAACGCCTCCGGCTTCGGCGACGGCTCCGACGGGCTGCCCTTCTGGCTGTACGTGCTGCCGCTCGGCTTCCTGCTCACCCAGTACACGATCACCGGCTTCGACGCCTGCGCGCACGTGTCGGAGGAGACGCAGGGCGCGGCCAAGAGCGCGGCGCGCGGCCTGTGGCAGTCGATCTTCTACTCGGCGATCGGCGGCTGGGTCCTGCTGCTGGCGTTCCTGTTCGCGGCGACGAACGTGGACGAGATTAACAAACAGCAGGGGTTCGTCGGCGCCATCTTCGAGACGGCCGTGTCGTCCCCGCTGGCCACGGCGATCTTCGCGATCTCCACCATCGGCCAGTTCTTCTGCGGGATGAGCTGCGTGACGTCGATGTCGCGGATGACGTACGCGTTCTCGCGTGACGGCGCGGTCCCCGGCTGGCGGCTGTGGTCGAGGGTCGACCGCAACCGCACGCCGGTCAACGCGATCATCGCGGGCTGCGTCGTGGCCGCCCTGATCACCCTGCCCGCGCTCTACGCCCCTCCCGGGTTCACCACGCCGGTCGCCTTCTACGCCGTCGTGTCGATCGCGGTCATCGGGCTCTACCTGGCGTTCCTGATCCCGATCTGGCTCCGGCTGCGCATGGGCGACAAGTTCCAGGCCGGCCCGTGGACGCTCGGCAGGAAGTACAAGGTCCTGTGCTGGATCGCCTGCGTCGAGATCGTGATCGTCTCGATCTACTTCATCATGCCGTTCTCGCCGGCCGGCGTGCCGGGCAACGCGGACTTCGCCTGGACTTCGGTCAACTACGCGCCGATCGCGGTGGGCGTCGTGATCATCGGCATCGCGCTGTGGTGGGCGCTGTCGGCAAGGCACTGGTTCACGGGGCCCCGCCGCACGATCGACGAGGTCCCCATCCCGTGAGAGCCATGGGTACGGCTCGCGCGAGCCGTACCCATGACCTCGTACTAGCCGGAGACGCCCCAGGACAGGGAGTCCGACGGCCAGGTCCGCGTCTGCGGCTGCCGCTTGAGCACGCTCTCCTCAGGGGTGCCCACGGCGCAGCGGGTGCCCTGCGGCGGCACCTTCAGCGAGATCAGGTACTCGTCGATGATGTCCGTCTGGCACTTGTCCTTGCCGTAGATGCGGTGTCCCCAGCCCTCGTACGTGACCAGCACGGCCTTGGCGCCGAGCTGCTCGGCCACGTTGGCCGACCAGCTGAGCGGCGTGGCGGGGTCGTGCATCGAGCTCCCCAGCAGGATCGGCGCGCTGCCGGTGTAGCGCAGGCGGTGCGGCGGGTTGGTGGGGGCGGAGTTGAGGCAGATCGGCAGGTCGTCGATCGGGTACGGGTGGTACTTCATGTCGGGCGCGAGCCGCGCCGAGCTGTACTTGAGCGCCGCGTACTCCCAGTAGCCGCGCACCCGGAGGTTGTAGTCCTGGCACAGGATGCGGGTGGGCAGCTGGGCGACCTCACCCTCCACCGGCTGCCGGCCCGGCAGCGGCGGCAGCCACTCCGGCGGCGTCCCGCCCGCCAGGGTGTTGATGACCTCGCTCAGCAGGTGCCAGTCCGGCCCCTCGTTGCCCAGCACGCCGTTGTAGATGACCTGCAGCTCGGTCATCGGGCGGTCCGTCACGCCCGGGTAGTACAGCTCGCCGCGCCGCGCCTTGGCCAGCAGGTCCTTCCAGATCGCCCGGATGTCCTTGCCGTGCAGGACGCAGCTGGTGTCGTTGTCGCACCAGGTGACGAACTCGTCGAACCCGTCCTCGGCGGCGACCGCCTCGGTGTCCAGGAAGCCCTTGACGCCGAGGCTGTGGTCCATGTTGCTGTCGAGCGCGAGTGCCCGGACCCGGTCGGGGAACAGCTCGGCGTACATCTGGCCGATCAGGGTGCCGTACGAGATGCCGTAGTAGGTGAGCTTGTCCTCGCCGAGCGCGGCGCGGAGCGCGTCCATGTCCCGTGCGACGTCGACCGAGTCGACGTGGTCGTACAGGGGGCCGGTACGGGCCCGGCAGTCCTTGTGCAGCTTCTTGGTGAAGAGGTTCCAGGCGTCGTAGTCGGCCTGGCTCGCCATGACGGTGTGCGGCATCTGGTTGTACACCGACGCCGAGCAGATCACCGGGTGGCTGCGGCCCACGCCCCGGGGATCGAAGCCGACGATGTCGAAGCGCCGCTGGAGCTCCTCGGTGTAGGAGCCGGGAGCGCCGTAGACGGCCTCCACGCCGGACCCGCCGGGGCCGCCCGGGTTGATCACCAGCGACCCGACGCGGGCGGCGGGGTCGGTGGCCTTGCGCCGCGCGATGGCCAGCTCGATGGAGGGGCCGTCCGGCTTGGCCCAGTCGATCGGCACGGCCAGCTTGCCGCACTCGGCGGAGGGCTCCTCCTCGCAGGGCGCCCAGGTGATGGCGGCGTCCTCGGCCTCCGCGGCGGCGGTCGGAACAGGTAAGAGCGTGGCCAGCGCCACGAATGCGGCAGCGAACAGAGACGTCCTTTTTCGCATTTTGCTCCAATCAGCGATCGGTGCACCCCCGTGGGCACGCGACCGTGCTTGATCATTCCTGCTCGGCGGCACGGATGGAGCAAAATTTGAAAATTTCTGTCATGTCGTTCGACGACAGCTGTGCGACTGCACGTGCGTCCGCGATGGTAGAGGCGCTGCGTTCACGCTCCGCACCTGCTCGATGTGGAGGTCCTTTCGACGCTGCGAGGATTGACGCTCAGGCGGCACGCGTGTGGGAGCTGCGCCATAACTACACGGCTTACGAGGCCGCCTGTCTCGCACTCGCCGAGGCGCTGGAAGCACCCCTCTACACCTGCGACGGCAAGCTCGTCGGCAACGGTCACGACGCCGACGATGCAGGTGTTTCCACGCGGCTAGGATCCAGCGATGCGGCACATCCACATCGCCTGGGGACGACCGATTTCCCGGCTCGTGCCGCGAAAGCAAAAGGCCGTCAGGACGCCTCGAACGCCTCCGCGACGGTCGCGCGCACCTCGCCCATGGATGCGGTTTCCAGCTCGCGCTTGACCGACGTCATGTCCACGTCCGGCATCCCGCAGGCGACGGCCCAGTCCCACGGCGTCAGGTCGCCGTCGACGTTGAGCGCGAACCCGTGGCTCGTGACGCCCCGGCTCTGCCGCATCCCGATCGAGACGATCTTGCGCCCGCTCTCGGAGGTCCAGACCCCGGTCAGCAGCTCGGACCCGGGCGGCGTGTCGCGGCGCTCGGCCGGCAGCCCGAGCTTGCCCAGCGCCTCGACCATGCGCAGCTCCACCTCGCGCACGTAGTCGACGATGCCCTCGTCCTCGGCCAGCTTGACGATGAGGTAGCCGACGAGCTGGCCCGGCCCGTGGTAGGTGAGCTGGCCGCCCCGGCCCGTCTCCAGGACGGGGATGCCCCGGGAGGGGTCGGGCAGGTGAGCGATCGGCGTGCGGCGCCCGATCGTGTAGACGGACGGATGGCTGAGCAGCCAGAGCGTGTCCGGCCGCTCGTCCCGTTGGCGCTGGCCGACGAGGTCGGTCATGCGCTCCATCGCCTGGTCGTAATCGACGAGCTCATCCTGGATCAGCGTCAGCGGCCTTGCCCTCATCCTTCGAGGATAAGTCGCCTCCATGACAGCGACGCACACGCACCCGGCGCCGGCCAGGCAGCCGGGCAAGCCGCTCAGCCTCGCCCGGCGGGAGAGAGCCCGAGCGAGGCGATCAGGTCGCTCATCTCGTCGCGGTAGAGCTCGTCGGCATCGTGGGTGAGCCCGCGCAGGTGGCCGTAGATCTCCAGGGCGACCAGTCCGTGCATGCGGCCCCACACGCGTAGTGTCAGCGCGACGGCGGCCGGCGGCAGGCCGGGGAACAGGCTCTGGATCGTCCCGGCCAGGCCCGCGTCGAAGTCGGACCACGCGTAGTCGCCGCCCGCCCGCTGCCCCGCGACCGGCCAGGCCGCCGCGACCAGGCCGGTGAGCCCGGTGCAGGCGCGATGCTCGGCCTCCTTGGCCGGCCCCTCCTCCGGCGCCTGGTAGCCGGCCACCGCATCACCGTAGATCAGCCGGAACCCTTCCGGATTGGCCAGCGCCCACTCTCGTACGGTCTGCGCCCAGGCCAGGATCCGCCCGCCCGCGTCCTCGGCCGGCACGGCGTCCCGCGCGGCCTCCGCCTCGTCCACGAGAGCTGTGTAGAGGTCGCCGATGAGCGTGGTGACCAGGTCGTCGCGGGTGGGGAAGTAGCTGTAGATCGCCCCCGCGGTCATGCCCATCTCGCGGGCGATGGCCCGCAGGGAGATGGCGTCGGGACCGCCCTCGGCCATGAGCTTGAGCGCGATCGCCTTGATCTCCGCCGTCGTTTGCATCCGCAGCCGGTCGCGCCTGCTCGTCGTCTGGTCTCCCACCCTTGACACTCTACAGCGTTAGGCTACTGTCTTCCATGCAAGTATTGAACACCGTGTAGAAACTAAGCAATGCATAGGAATCGTTCGTGACCTCTGCAATCTCCCGGGCCCCCAGCCGCAGGGACCGCCCGGGTCCAAAGCTGGCGCTGCTGGCATTCACGCAGCTCATCGTGGCTCTCGACTACAACATCGTGTACGTGGCACTGCCCGATATCGGCGCGGCACTGGGCTTCAGCGCACAGTCCGTGCAGTGGGTGGTCAGCGCCTACGCCATCGGACTGGGCGGGCTGCTGCTGCTCGGCGGCCGGATCGTGGACAAGCTCGGTCCCCGCGGGGTCTTCGTGACCGGTCTCGCGCTCTACGGCGTCGCCTCGCTGGCCGGGGGCCTGGCCACGCACGCCGGCCTGCTGATCGCCGCCCGCGCCGTCCAGGGCGCCGGCGGCGCCCTGCTCACCCCGGCCACGCTCGCGCTCATCTACCGCGGCTTCGCCGAAGGCCCGCTGCGCAACCGGGCGCTGGGCGCGTGGGGCATGGCGGGCAGCGCGGGCCTGGCGGCCGGGTCCCTGCTGGGCGGCGTGCTGACCAGCTACCTGGGCTGGGAGTGGGTCTTCTTCGTGAACGTCCCGCTGGCCGCCGGCGCCGCGCTGGCCGCGCTCCGGCTGCTGCCCGCCGACCCGCGCCGCTCGTCCCGTCTGGCCGGGTTCGACGTGCCAGGCGCGGTGCTGGCCACGGCCGGCGCCACGCTCCTGGTCCTCGGCCTGGCCGGCGGGCCCGAGGCGGGATGGGCGACCGTACGCGGGGCCGGGTCGCTGGTCGCCGGCGCGGCGCTGCTGGGCCTGCTCCTGCTGGTCGAGTCACGCAGCCGGGATCCGCTCATCCCCTTGCGGCTACTCCGGCAGCGCGGGCTCGCCACGACGATGGCCGTCATCGCCATCTTCCAGGCCACGCTCGGCGGCGGGTACTACGTGCTGACCTCCTACCTGCAGCCGGTTCTCGGCTACAGCGCTCTGCAGGCGGGGCTGACGTTCCTGCCCCTCACCCTGGTCTGCATGGCCGCCGCCATGAAGGCCGCCCCGGTGCTGCTAGGCCGCTGGGGGATCCGCACCACGCTCAGCGCAGGAATGTTCGGCACCGGCCTCGGCATCGCCGTACTGATCGCCGGCACCCCCATCGACGGCGGCTTCTGGACGCTCCTGCCCGGCAGCGTCATCTGGGGCTTCTTCGGCGGCGTCGCCTTCGTCGCCCTGTTCGCCGCGGCAGGAGCCGGGGTGGCGTCTCAGGAGCAGGGCGTCGCGTCGGGCCTGGCGAGCACGGCCAAGGAGGTCGGCGGCGCGATGGGCCTCGCGGTCTTCGTCGCCGTCGCCACCGCCGGCCTGACCGCCGCCCCGGCCTCTCCGCCGCAGGTGCTCAGCGGCCTGCAAGCGGCCGCGTGGGCGGCGGCGGCCGTCACCGCTCTCGGCGGCCTCATCGCCCTCCTCCTCAAGCCCTCCCAGGAAGGAACCTCCAGATGACCACCATCGACCAGCGAACCGAGCTAATCCTGAAATATCTGGACATCTGGAACGAGCGTGACGCGACCGCCCGGGAGTCCCTCATCAAGACCGTCTTCACCGAGGACGGGGTCTACTCCGACCCCGACCACGAGGCTCTGCGCGGCCCCGGCGAGCTCTCCGCAGCCATCTCCCGAGCCCAGGAGGGCTTCGGGGACATGGAGTTCAGCCTCGGCGCGCTGATCAACGCCCATCATGACACGGCGCTGTTCACCTGGCGGCTGGGCGCTCCCGGCTCCGGCACGGCGGTCGCCACCGGTTATGACGTCGTGGAGTTCAGCGGGCGGCAGATCCGGCGGGTGGTCGGCTTCTTCGTCTGACCGGCTCTCCCGAGCAGCTCGCCGACTGCTCGGGGACGACTGCGTGAGACTCAGTCGTCCTCTTCACCTGGTGACAGCTCGCGGGCCGGCTTCGGCGGTGGATCGTCCGCGGCGCCGCTTCGCTCCAGCGCCTCGAGCACCTTGCTCGGCTGGGTCATGTCGGCGCTGCGCTCCAGGTGAATGAGCTGGCGCTGGGTCAGCGTACGCACCGCCAGGCGGCCCGCGTCCTTGATGATGAGCACCGAGCCGACCAGCACCACTGCCTGCTCGGTGCCGTCGAGCGCCTGGATGAGGGTTGCCGCGGCCTGAGCCTGCACGCCGTCGTTCTGGGCCTGGACACCATGCAGGGCCCGTAGTTCGGCCGCTCGGCGAAGCTCCTCGGCGATCTCCTTGGCGTCCGCGGACATCGCGAGGTCCTTGGCCTTCAGGCGGAACCGGCGAAACCACGAGCCCTGCAGCGGCTCGGAATGCGGCGTCACCTCCCACCCGAACGCATCGCCGAGCTGCCGTAACGCCTCTTCCACCGCAGGCGCGCTGTCCGCATCTCCCAGGTAGGCGAAGCCTTCCTGGGTCCCTCTGGGCAGGAGCTCGTCCCGCAGGGCGGCCAGCACCTCCTCATCCGGCCCTTCCGACATCGCGGCCACGGCCGGATCCGGCTTCTCTGCCACCGGTCGGACATCGGCGAGCGCCTGCATGATCAGCGCCCGGGAGAACGCGTCCTTCAGCGGCTCGGCCGACGGCCGGTAGCCGAAGAAGGCAAGGAACGCTTTTTCGTACCCGTCGACGGGCCGCGCCTGCACCTTTGACGGGGGCCGTACTGATAAGAGCTCTGATATCCGGCGATCCGGCTCCAGAGCCGCGAGTGCCTGCTCCACGTCGGGCGAGGCGGGCAGCCCGATCTGGCGAGCTACGTAATGCGCGTGCGAGACCTCCGCCCCGCCGGCCATGGACACCCCTCCGCCGGCCGCACGCGCATCGAGCCACGCGCGCAGGATGAACCGCCAGCCACCCGGAGTGATGCGTTCCGCACCGGACAGGTCGAAGACAAGCCAGCGCCCGCTCTGCGCCAGGCGCGCGCCCAGCACCCGCGTGGCCTCCTCCGCCGCCCGATCGTCGACGACTCCGCGCAGCGCCACCACGATGACCCTCGGGCCGGCCATGGCTCCCTCCTTCGCGAGCGGCTTCATCCCGAAGATACGCTCCCCTATGCTGCGGGGCCCGGCGATCGGAAGACTCGGCGCCCATCAAGCGGCGTGGGGAACTGCGAGGTGTCATCGCGGCGGCTACACAACGGGCGGTGGCACACCGTATGAGGCGCACGCGGATGAGAGCCACGACCAGGCCGCGGCCGGGTGCCGGGCATCGGCTAGGAATGTCCCACCGATCGCGGGACGCCGGAGCGGCGTTCGGGGAGCGGGTCGGCGAGGTCCCAGCCCTTGGCCAGCAGCGCGTCGACGGCGGTGACAGCGGCCGTCAACCGCTGCTCGTGGGAGCCGCGGAGCCTGACGTAGGGACGTCCGGTGCGCTCCAGTTCGTCCAGGAAGCGTCCGGTCATCCATGGGCGGAGGTGTTCTCCGTCGCGCAGCCCGTCGTCCTCGAACGGGACGCCCTCATAGTCGGTCAGCAGCCACAGGTGCTGCCGCCCGCGGCTGGCGATCCGGGCCACTTCCGGATGGCTCCCGCCTACGTAGCGCTCGTGCCAGACGGTGGTGGCGAACGCGTCGGTGTCGCAGAACAGGACCGGGCTCCCCGACCGGGCAGCGGCGTCCTCGTCGCGCTCCTGACGCCGGGCGATGTGCGGGAAGTCATCGGAGGCGAGGGTGACGTCGGCCCACCGGGCGTCGGGCCGGGCGGCCCGCAGCGCCGCCAACCGCTCCGCGCTGAACGTTCGCCCGTACTCCGGCACCCACGTGGTGGCAGCCCACGGGCCGCCGCGGCGGCGGTAGTGCTCGGCGAGCGCGCGCGTCATGGTGGTGGTGCCGGAGGACTCCGCGCCCAGGACGACCACGCGGCGGGCGAGGCCCGCCCGGACCGCGGGCGCGAGGAAGTGCCAGGTGCCGGCCGGGTCGCGGCGCACCGCGGTGCTGGACACCGGCTGGGCGAGGCGCTCCGGGTCCACGCACACCGCCGTGGCGCCGAACCTCCTGCCGAGTTCCTCTCCGTAGTCCTCGGAAGTGAAGACCGCGTCGACCCGCTCGGGGACGGCCCGGCGGAAGACAGCCATGTGCGCGTCCCAGGCGGCCGGGTCGCCGGTGTCAACGGGGTGGTCGTCCACAGCGCCGACGACTCTGACCTCGGGATGGACGTCCCGCATCCAGGCGACCCGGTCGCCGAGCGGGATCGACTCGACGGTGGCCGCGCACACCAGTACGGTGAGCCGTTCACAGCGGGCCGCGGCGGTCGTCACGAGGTGGTGGTGGCCCGCGTGCGGCGGGTAGAACTTGCCGAGCACCAGGCCGTGGCCGAACCGCCGGGTCACTTGAGCGCCCCGGCCGGGGCGCTCGCCGCGAGCGCCATGTCACGCCGCCAGCCGCGCAGGCCGAGGACGCACAACGTCAGGAAGCCGACGTACAGGATCGCGGTCAGGTAGAGCTCCTTGTACGCATAAAGCGGTATGTAGACCAGGTCGGCGGCTATCCACAACCACCAGGACTCCAGCCGCTTGCGGCACTGGCCATAGGTGGCGGCCAGCGACAGGCACGTGGTGAGGGCGTCCCAGAAGGGCACGTTGGAGTCGGTCATCCGGGCCAGCAACACGGTCAGGACGGCGACGCCTGCGGCACCGGAGACGAGCAGCCAGATCCACTCGACGCGGCTGGTGCGGCGCACCGGGAGGACCCGGCCGGGGCCGCCCCCGCGCGCCCAGGTCCACCAGCCGTAGCAGGCCAGGGCGATGAAGACGACCTGCAGGCCGGCGTCGGCGTACAACTTGGCCTGGGTGAACAGGACGATGAAGAAGACGTTGTTGGCGATGCCGATGGGCCAGTTGGCGATGTGCTGGCTCGCCACGAGCCAGACGCACAGCGCCCCGGTGGCGAACCCGAGGATCTCGGTCCATGTGAGGCTCACACCCCACCCCCTTATGGTCAAAGTGACTCTAAGGGGTGTGGCGGGGTCGCGTCTCGGCGCTTTCCCGAAGTACGCGGCATCGGCGGGTTCGAGCACCCGCAGAGCTCCGCCGGCCAGTGGTGACCTGGGCATGTCAGCGACCACGTCAGTACGGCGACGGCCCGCTGTCAGCGCGGTCGGCGATGGTTAATGCCATGAGCGGTTCAGCACCTGGCCGCTCAACCGGATCTCGTAACTGTTCAGAGGAGCACACCACCATGTCGATCACCTTCACCGCCCAGGACCAGCTCACCCTGCGCACCGCCGCCTGGGGCGCCGTCTCGCTGATGTCCGCCGCCGGTGCCGCCGGCTCGGCGCACAAGGTCGCCACCGAGGGCTCCATCGCCCTGACCTCCGCGACCGGCCAGGTCGGACACGTGCTCAGCAAGGCCCCCAAGGGCGTGAAGTACGGCAAGACCGTGGCCGCGCTCGCCGACCAGGTACTGCCCGCTCTGACGGCGTCCATGACCCTGCTCAACCGGCAGGACCCGGCCGAGGCCGACAACTTCCGCCGCACGGTCAACGTCGCCATCGAGGCAGCCACCCGCCCCCAGCACCGCACGCCCAGCCCCACTCTGACCGAGATGGCCCGCAAGATCACCGAAGCGCTCGACGCCTCCTGATGAAACCCCGATCTTCCACCGCCCGTCGCGGGATCCTCCTCCGGATCCCGCGACGTCATGGCCAAAACCCACGAAATGGCAGATCGCCGACCGCTCAGTCAAATGAGTCCGGCCGCTGTCCGGCAGGATTTGGTAGATCTTTCTCCACAGTTCGCGTCCAATGAATTACCGACAGCGCCTCTCTGGCTTGGGCTTCACTCCGGGCAGAGCCGTCGATCACGCCTTCTGAGCCGCTTGACCTGCGGGAACATCCCGGTACGCTCGCCGTACCCACAGGCTTCCGGTTTAGCCTCATCAGTCCTTTATCGTCACTTTTGTCATGGTCTGCATGGGTAAATCCGGTCTCGTCCGGGAGGTCCCCGCTTTCCATGACGTCAGATATCCAGAAGTTCGTTGACGCGGCCTACATCTTGACCTCGTGGTACCAGACCACGGAGGCAGAGCCCGGCGCCGATCGGCCCCAAGACTCCAGCACCCACGTTGCTCAGGAACAGCCGGCCGACCGGCCCACCGGCACTCCGGACAACGCGGGCGGACCTAAGAGCGGGCCGCACACCGACACGGACGGCCGCCAGGACACTCAAGCGAAGCACCAGAGCTCGCATGGGAAAGGCTCGGACTCTCAAGATCTGGACCAGGGCTCTCCGGAGCAGCCGACCAACCCGTCGGCCACGGACCGAGACAGCACCAGCCAGAGCGGCCGGAACCAGAACGAATCCCATCAGACGGGCTCCCCCCACGAGGGTGCCGACCCGTCATCCGTGGCGACCCGTCCTGCACCAGAGCCGGCCCATGCCGCGGACACGCCGCCGAACGAGAGCGCACCCCCCTCCAGCACACCAACGGCCACGCCCACCTCAACGTCAGGCGGGCCGGCCGCCACGACTACTCCGCAACCCACTTCGGACACACCGACCCCGACGCCGTCACCCACCTCGACCCCCACGACGTCGAATTCGTTCTCCCCCACGCCC
>NZ_VCKX01000039.1 GCF_005889725.1 Nonomuraea zeae | reverse complement strand
CGCCCGACATGACGGGGGTGACCGCCCGCTTGGACGTGCCGAGCGTGCCGGTGTAGGTCTCCGTGAACGTCTCGCCCGCCAGCGCCCGCCCGGTGTGCCCGAGGAAGGGCCGGCCGATCTCGGTGACGGTCGGGTGGGTGTAGCGGGTGCCGTCCGGCTTCATGATCGTGATGAAGTCGACGCCCGTGGCCTTGCGCACCCGCTCGGCGTACGGCTGGAGCCGCAGGGTGGGCTCGGCGTCGTCCAGGGCGGCCAGCACGTCGGGTGAGACCGCCACGCTCACCGCGACGGCCGTGGCCGTGCTCCCCGCCTCGTCGGTGAGCAGCTCGTGCGCCTGCACCAGCGCGAGCACCGCGCCGCCCGTCACCGTGACGGCGACCACGAGCAACTGCAGGATCAGCATCTGCCCCGCCAGGCTCCAGCGCCGCATCTGCCACCTCTCCGTGAACGAAACTTACGCAATAGTGACCTGCGTCACTGTGCAGCGCATAGTCGCACAACCGGAAGTTCCTTCCAACGGAGACCCCACCTATGCGTGATCGCACTCGCTATCTGTACCTGGCCGTCATCGTGGCGGTCCTGCTCGGGATCCTGGTCGGCTTCGTCTGGCCGGAGGTCGGCAAAGAGCTCAAACCCCTCGGCACCGGCTTCGTCGCGCTGATCCAGATGGTGATCGGCCCGATCATCTTCTGCACGATCGTGCTCGGCGTCGGCTCGGTCCGCCAGGCCGCGCAGGTCGGCAAGGTCGGCGGCCTGGCGCTCGGCTACTTCATCGCCATGTCCACGGTGGCCCTGCTCATCGGCCTGCTGGTCGGCAACGTCATCGATCCCGGCTCCGGGCTCCAGCTCACCGACGCCGCCAGGCAGAGCGCGGAGGCCGAGGCGGCCAAGGGCTCGGAGGGCGACATGGTCGCCTTCCTGCTGGGCATCATCCCGGACACGGTCCTGTCGGCGCTCACGAGCGGCTCGGTGCTGCAGGCGCTGCTGGTGGCGCTGCTGGCCGGGTTCGCCATCCAGGCCATGGGCGCCAAGGGCAAGCCGATCCTGCGCGGCGTGGAGCACCTGCAGCGGCTGGTGTTCCGCATCCTCGCCATGATCATGTGGGCCGCGCCCGTGGGCGCGTTCGGCGCGATCGCGGCCGTCGTCGGCGCCACCGGCATCGAGGCGCTCAAGAGCCTGGCCATCATCATGATCGCCTTCTACGTGACCTGCGTGCTGTTCGTCGGCGTGGTGCTCGGCACGATCCTGTGGCTGGTCGCCAGGATCAACCTCTGGTCACTGCTGCGCTACCTCGGCAGGGAGTTCCTGCTGATCCTGTCCACCTCGTCCTCGGAGACGGCCCTGCCCAGGCTCATCGCCAAGATGGAGCACCTGGGCGTCAGCAAGACCGTGGCCGGCATCACGGTGCCGACCGGCTACTCCTTCAACCTCGACGGCACCGCCATCTACCTGACGATGGCCACGCTGTTCATCGCCTCGGCCACCGGCTCGCCGCTGGAGTTCGGCGAGCAGGTGGCGCTGCTGCTGTTCATGATGATCGCGTCCAAGGGCGCGGCGGGCGTGACGGGCGCCGGCCTGGCCACCCTGGCGGGCGGGCTGCAGGCGCACCGGCCCGAGCTGGTGGACGGCGTCGGGCTCATCGTGGGCATCGACCGGTTCATGTCCGAGGCCAGGGCGCTGACGAACTTCGCCGGCAACGCCGTGGCCACCGTGCTCGTCGGCACCTGGACGGACGGATTCGACCGCGAACGCGCCGGCCAGGTGCTGGCCGGGCAGGCCCCGTTCGACGAGGCCACCCTGCTGGACGAGGAGGAGGAGACGGACGAGCGGCCGGAGCCGGAGCCCGGCGACAGGGAGATGTCGAAGGTCTAGGGCTTCCTGCCGATGCCCGCGTACCCCATGCGGGCCATCTCCTCGTCCACGAAGATTGGGTTGTCGGGGTCGTTGAACGGCCACATCGCCGGCCCCAGACCCGTGGCCAGGCCCGGCGGGATGAGCTCGAAGTCACCGAAGAAGGTGGCGATCTCCTTGCCGGGCCGCGGCGTGAACGGCATGTTCGCGTTGCGGTAGAACTCGCTGATCTTGGCCGCGCGCTCGGTGGCCACGTCGTTGCCCACGTGCGAGATCGCCAGATAGCTGCCCGGCGCCAGCGCGTCGCGATAGGCCGCCAGGAAGCCGTGCGGGTCGTCCTCGTCGGGGACGAAGTGCAGGACGAACATCATCAGGACGGCCACCGGGCGGTCGAAGTCCAGCAGCCCGCGCACCTCCGGCGTGGCCAGGATCTCCTCCGGCCGGCGCGCGTCGCCGAGCACCATGGCCACCCGGTTGGGGTCGGCCAGCAGCGCCCGGCCGTGCGTGGCCACCACCGGGTCGTTGTCCACGTAGACCACGCGGGCCTCGGGGGCGTACCTGTGGGCCACCTCGTGCACGTTCTCCTGCGCGGGCAGGCCGGAGCCGAGGTCGAGGAACTGCGTGATGCCCTGGTCGCACAGGTACTTCACCACCCGGCCGATCAATGCCCGGTTCTCTCTGGTCCCGTCGCGGACCTCGGGCATCACGCTCAGCACCATCTCGGCGAGCTCCCGGTCGGCCTGGAAATTGTCCTTGCCGCCGAGGAAGAAGTCGTACATGCGCGCCGCGTTCGGAATGTGGGGGTCGACGCCCTGCGGCGCTCGTTCCGTCATGAAACCATGATCCACGACCGGAGCGCCGGAAATCTACAGAATCGCGGTCAAACGGCAGGTAGGCGGAGGACGAATCTGGCGCCGTGCCGGTAATCCTCCACGCAGATCGTGCCCCGGTGCGCCATCGCCACGTCCCGCGCGATCGCCAGGCCCAGGCCGGTGCCGCCCGCGTCGCGGCTGCGAGCGGCGTCCAGGCGGGTGAACCGCTCGAAGATGCGCTCGCGGTCCTCCGGCGCGATCTCCACGCCGTCGTTCTCGACCGCCAGCACGGCGACCGCGCCCGCCGGGCCGCTCTCCCGGGAGACCGTGACCTGGACGGTGTGCTCGGCGTGCCGCTGGGCGTTGTCCAGCAGGTTCGTCAGCACCCTGGCCAGCTGTAGCCGTACGCCCTCGACCATCACCCCCTCCTCCAGGTCCACCTGCACGGGGAGCTTGTCGCTGCGTACGGCCAGCTCCTGGCGCACCAGCTCGGCCAGGTCCACCCGCTCCTTGGCCACGTCCACCCGGGAGCCGATCCTGGCCAGCAGGAGCAGGTCGGTGATGATGGCCTCCAGCCGGTCGGTGTCGCGCAGCGCGCTGTGCACCAGCGACTCGATGTCGGTGTCGTCCGGATAGAGCTGGGCGCTCTCGAGCTGGGCGCGCAGGCCGGCGATCGGCGTGCGCAGCTCGTGCGAGGCGTCGGAGGCGAACTGGCGCTGCTGCAGCGAGGAACGTTCCAGCCGGGCCAGCGTGCTGTTGACGGACCTCGCCAGCTGCGACACCTCGTCGTCGCCGGACGGCTGGGTGACGCGGCGGCTCAGGTCGCCTGCGTGCACCGCGTCGAGCTCGGCCCGCATGGTCCCCACCGGCCGCAGCGCCCGCCCGGTGACCAGCCACGTGGCCCACGACGCCAGCGCGATCAGCACGGCCACCTGGCCGAACACGACCACGTCGAGGACGTGCGACGCGAGCACCTCGGGCGTGCTGCGGCCCGCGTAGACGATGGGGGAGTCGGCGAACATGGTGACCCTGACCGCCGACAGGTGGATGCACTCGGTCGGCAGGCAGTTCGTGGTGCTGATGACCCGGTTCTCGGCCGTCGGGCGCACGTCGCTGAGCTGCGGCAGATTCCTGGCGGCGTCGCTGGTGGCCAGGATGCGCCCGTTGGCGCCGACGACCTGGATCAGGTCCACCGAGGGGATGGGCACGGGGATGGCGGCGCCCATGGGCAGGGCGCCGCCGCGCATCTCGTACGCGATCCGTTCGGCGGTGTCCCGGGTGTCCCTGAACACGCTGGCCGCGACCAGGGTCTTCGACGCGGTCACCCCGGCGATGCCCACGGGGATCAGCACGAGGGCGGCTACGGCCGTCGCGATCAGGGTGACGCGTCCCCGCAGGGACCTGGTCCACCGGGCGCCCACCCCCTGAGGTTACCGAGAGTGATTGCCGCCAAATGCCGCGTTAAGGGAAAGATTCCACCAATGGTTCAGCGCTGGACCCAGACGGCGGTGTCCGGCGGGATCGTGCCGTCCGCGCCGAGCGGGCCGCTGGACAGCAGCACCCGGCCGCCCAGGTCGAGGCGTACCGGCTCCTCGCCCGTGTTGAGCAGCACGACCAGCCCGGGGTCACGCTCGATGGCCAGCACGTCCTTGGGGGAGTCCAGCCAGGTGAGCGTGCCGCCGCCGAGCGCGGGGTGCTCCTTGCGGATCTTCAGTGCGGCCCGGTAGAGGTTCAGGGTCGAGGCGGGGTCGTCCTCCTGGGCCTCGGCCGACAGCGGACCCCAGGAGGCGGGGATTGGCAGCCAGGGGTCGCGCCAGCCGAAGCCGTCGGAGGCGGTCCAGGGGATCGGCACCCGGCAGCCGTCGCGGCTCTCGCCGGTGCGCAGGAACGCCGGGTCCTGGCGCAGCTCGTCCGGCAGGTCGAGGACCTCGGGCAGGCCCAGCTCCTCGCCGTTGTAGAGGTAGGCCGAGCCGGGCAGGGCCAGCATGAGCAGGGTGGCCGCCCGGGCGCGGGCCAGGCCGCCGTGCCGGGTGACGTGGCGGGGCTTGTCGTGGTTGGACAGCACCCAGGTGGTGGGCGCGCCGACCAGCTCCGCCTCCTTCAGCGACTTCTCGATCACCGTACGGAACGACTTGGCGTGGAAGTCCGCCATCATGAACTCGAAGTTGAACGCCTGGTGCAGCTCGTCGGGCCCGACGTAGCGGGCCAGCCGCTCGGGCGAGGACACCCACGCCTCGGCCACCGCCATCCGGCCGCCGGGGTAGGAGTCGAGGATCGGCCGCCACTCGCGGTAGATGTCGTGCACGCCGTCCTGGTCGAAGTAGGGGACCTGCTCGTCGCCGAGCATCTCGGCTTGGCGGCCCTCCTTCGGGCCCACGTCCGGCAGCCCGTCGGCCTTGATCATGCCGTGCGCCACGTCGACCCGGAAGCCGTCCACGCCCCGGTCCAGCCAGAAGCGCAGGATGTCGCGGAACTCGGCGCGCACGTCCGGGTTGTCCCAGTTGAGGTCCGGCTGCTCGGGCGCGAACAGGTGCAGGTACCACTGCCCGTCCGCGGTCTGCGTCCAGGCGGGGCCGCCGAAGATCGACTCCCAGTCGTTCGGCTCGTCCCTGAAGATGTAGCGGTCGCGCAGCCCGGCCTGGAACCAGGGGTGCCGGTCGGAGGAGTGGTTCGGGACCAGGTCCACGATCACCCGGATGCCGCGACCGTGCGCGTCGCGGACGAGCGCGTCGAAGTCGGCGAGCGAGCCGAACATGGGATCCACGTCCCGGTAGTCGGCCACGTCGTAGCCGCCGTCGGCCATCGGCGAGGTGTAGAAGGGGCTCAGCCAGAGGGCGTCCACGCCCAGGTCCGAGAGGTAGCCCAGCCGGCGGCGCACGCCTTCGAGGTCTCCCGTGCCGTCGCCGTCGGCGTCGGCGAAGCTTCGGGGGTACACCTGGTACACGACGGCGTCGCGCCACCAGTCGTCGTTGCCGAGCATGGTTGTCCTTCCCCCGGATGCCCCGAGATGTCGGGTGATGTTCTGCTGCGAGGATGTCGCGATCTCTCGCGGACGGTCAAGTGCAAGTTTCGGAAAGTTGCAAATCTCACCGTTGGCCTGCGCCAGGCGTCGTTCGCGAGGTCAGAGGGGTGCAGGTGGGATGTGGTTCGGGTAACGCTCTTTCGCAAGTTCTTCCAATTCTTGCAAAGAGCCGCTAACGTCCCGGAAACATAACCGCGGAAGCGGATCAACGATCTTTTGGGCGGCGGTGCTCGCGGGCGCCGCCGCTCCTCCATGACCTCAGGAGGTCCCATGCGCATGCGGGCTCTGGGTGTGGCCGCCCTCGCGACACTCGCGTTCGCCGCCACGGCCTGTGGCGAGTCCCCGTCGGCCACTCCGGCGGCGCCCAGCGGATCGGCGAGCGCCTCCGCCTCCGCTTCCGCGGCCGGCGGCACGCTCGTGATCTGGGCCGACCCCAACCGCGTCAAGCCGCTCAAGCCCTTCGCCGACCAGTTCGGCGCGGAGAACGGCGTGAGCGTCGAGGTGAAGGAGATCAGCAAGGACAACCAGCAGACCTTCCTGACCGCCTCCCAGCAGGGCAGCGGCCCCGACATCGTGATCGGTGCGCACGACTGGATCGGCAACCTCGTGCAGAACGGCGCCATCGACCCGGTCACGCTGACCGACGCGCAGAAGGCGGCCTTCTCCGAGAAGGCGATCCAGGCGGTGACCTTCAACGGCCAGATCTACGGAGCCCCGTACGCGGTGGAGAACATCGCGCTGATCCGCAACACCGAGCTCGCGCCCGACGCGCCCGCCACGATCGAGGACCTGATCGAGAAGGGCAAGGCGCTCAAGGCGGCCGGGAAGGTCAAGGAGGTGCTCTGCCTGCCCGTCGGACTGAAGGGCGACGCCTTCCACGTCTACCCGATCTTTGCCTCCGGCGGTGGCGCGCTGTTCGGCACCACCGGCACCGGCGACCCCGACCCCAAGCAGGTGCTGCTCGGCTCCACCGGCTCGGTCGAGGCGTTCGAGAAGCTGAAGGACCTCGGCGAGAAGGGCGACGGCGGCCTGCGCACCTCGCTCACCAACGAGAACTACATCGTCAACTTCGCCGGCGGCAAGTGCGCCTACCTCGTCTCGGGCCCGTGGGCCATCAGCGAGGTCAAGAAGGGCGGCATCAGCTACGACATCACCGCCGTCCCGCCGTTCAAGGGCGGCAAGCCCGCGACGCCGTTCGTCGGCGTGCAGTCGTTCTTCGTCGCCTCCAAGGGCAAGAACAAGACCCTGGCCCAGGAGTTCGTGGCCAACTACGTGACCAACAAGGACGTCGCCAAGGCCCTGTACGAGGCCGACCCGCGGCCCCCGGCGCTGACCGCGGCGCTCCAGGAGGTCCAGGCGAGCGACCCGGACGCCGTCAAGTTCATGGACGCGGGCAAGGACGGCCTGCCGATGCCGGCCATCCCCGAGATGTCGGCGATCTGGGAGCCGTTCGGCATCGCGGAGACCGCCGTGGTCAAGGGCGGCGACGCGGCCAAGGCCGCCGCGGCGGCGCAGAAGGCCATCGACGGCGCGCTCAAGAACTGACGACATGGCTCTCGACGTCCGAGAGAAGGCCGCAGCGCACAGGGTGCCGCCGCGGCCCCGCCGGGAGATCACCACGGCGTTCGTGGTGAGCAGGATCGCGGTGCTCGCCGTGGCGGCCGCGATCCTGCTCTACGCCGTGCCGCCGCTGGTCGCCACCGGGTCGTGGGTCTCGCTCGCGCTGCTCGGCCTGGCCAGCGCGGCCATCGCCGGCCTCTACCTGACCCGCCGCCTCATCCCGGCCAAGTACCTGGTGCCCGGCACCGTCTTCCTGATCGCCTTCCAGGTGTTCCCCGTCGCCTACACGGTCACCACCGCGTTCACGAACTTCGGCGACGGTCACCGAGGCGACAAGGCGGCCGCCGTGACCGCCATCGAGACCGGCTCCGTCCGCCAGGCCCCCGGCTCGCCCGAATACGCCCTGACCGTGGCGCTGCGCGACGGCGAGCTGGTGTTCCTGCTCGTCGACCCCGCGACCAAGCAGGCGCGGCTGGGCACCGCGGAGGGCCTGTCCCCGCTGGACGGCGCCCAGGTGGGCGTGACCGGCAAGGTGCTCCAGGCGCCGGGGCTGACCGTGCTCAAGGCCCCGGAGGCCGCCGCCCGCGGGCAGGAGATCTCCGCGCTGGCCGTCCCGGCCGGCGACGGCGTGATCAAGGCCAACGGGCTCAGCAGAGCCGTCGAGGGCAAGGCGGCGCTGGTCTACGACGCGGCCTGCGACTGCGTCAAGGGCAACGGCGGCACCTGGACGGCCGACGAGAGCCAGGGCTACTTCGTCAACGCCGCGGGCGAGCACCTGGCGCAGGGCTGGCAGGTCGGCGTCGGATTCGGCAACTTCGCCCGGGTGCTGACCAACCCCACCATCTCCGGCTATTTCGCGGGCGTGCTGGGCTGGAACCTGGTCTTCGCGCTCGCCTCCGTGCTCGGGACCTTCGCGCTCGGCATGGGCGTCGCGCTGGCGCTGCACCATCCGCGCATGCGCGGCACGCGGGTCTACCGGATCGCGCTGATCCTGCCGTACGCGATGCCCGCCTTCGCGATGCTGCTGGTGTGGCGCGACATGTTCAACCGCGACTTCGGCCTGGTCAACCAGCTGCTGGGGGTCAACATCGACTGGCTGGGCGAGCCGCTGACCGCCAGGCTCGCGGTGATCCTGGTCAACCTCTGGCTCGGCTTCCCGTACATGTTCCTGGTCACCACCGGCGCGCTGCAGGCGATCCCGCGCGAGCTGACCGAGGCCGCCTCGATCGACGGCGCCACGCCGTGGAAGGCGTTCCGGCGGGTGACGCTGCCGCTGCTGCTGGTCGCGCTCACGCCGCTGCTGATCTCGTCGTTCGCGTTCAACTTCAACAACTTCAACGCGATCGCGCTCACCAGCGAGGGCGGGCCGTTCCCCGCGGAGAGCCCGCAGGTGGGAGCCACCGACCTGCTGATCACGTACACGTTCCGGCTGGCCTTCGGCGCGGGCGGCGCCCAGTTCGGGTTCGCGGCGGCGATCTCGGTGTTCATCTTCGCGATCGTGGCGCTCATCTCGGCCGTGGCGTTCCGCCGCACCCGCAAGCAGGAGGAGGTCTACGCATGAAGCTCGTGCTGCGGCACGCGTTCGTGCTGGTCATGTGCGTGTTCGCGCTGTTCCCGATCCTGTTCGTGGTCTCCGCCGCGATCAACCCGAGGGGGACGCTCGCCTCCACCGACCTGCTGCCCTCCGGCGCGAGCCTGACCAACTTCGCGAACCTCCTCGGCTCCGACACCTATCCCTTCGCCCGGTGGTTCTTCAACTCGGTGTTCATCGCGCTGACGGCCTCGTTCGCGAGCCTGCTGCTGTCGATGTTCGCCGCGTACGCCTTCAGCCGCATGCGCTTCGCCGGCCGCCGCGCCGGGCTGCTGGCGCTGCTGCTCATCCAGATGTTCCCGCAGTTCCTGGCCATCGTGACGATCTTCATGATCTTCACCGAGGTGACCGAGCTCTACCCGGCCTTCGGCTTCAACACCGTGTGGGGCCTCATACTGCTCTACCTCGGCGGCGCGCTCGGCGTGAACACCTGGCTGATGAAGGGCTTCCTCGACACGGTGCCGAAGGAGCTGGACGAGGCCGCCACCGTGGACGGGGCCACGCACGCGCAGATCTTCTGGCGGGTCATCATGCCGCTGGTCACGCCGATCCTCGCGGTCACCGCGCTGCTGGCGTTCATCGGCACCATGAGCGAGTTCCTCATGGCCAACGTGTTCCTGCGCGACCCCGGGAGCAAGACCCTGGCCGTGGGCATGTACGGGATGATCGCCGGCGACCACCGGAACGCGAACTTCGGCATGTTCGCCGCGGCCACGCTGCTCACCGCCATCCCCACGGTGGGTGTGTTCCTCTGGTTGCAGAAGTACATCGTCTCCGGGCTCACCGCCGGGGCTGTGAAGGGATAGGACCGCATTGCGCTTCATCGGGGAGCCGCACCACGACGGCTCAGCTCTGTACGTCTCCGACCAGACGCCCGCGCTCGGCTCGCGGGTGACACTCTGGCTGCGGGCGCCGCTGGCCGCCGGGGTCGCCGCCGTGCACGTGCGCACCGTGCACGACGGCGAGCCGCGTTACGCGGCGGCGGCCGTGGACGCCACCAGGAGCCGGGCGGGCGGGTACGGCGCCACCGACGTCTGGTGGCGCGCCGAGATCACCGCCGTCAACCCGGTCACCCCCTACCGCTTCCTGCTGCGCACCGGGAAAGGCCAGTCCTGGCTGACCGCGGGCGGGCTCGTGGCCCACGACGTGACCGACGCGAGCGACTTCCGCCTGGTGTGCCACCAGCCGCCGCCCGCCTGGATGACGGACGCGATCGTCTACCAGATCTTCCCCGACCGCTTCGACCGCTCCAGGCCGATGTCCGAGCTGCCCGAGCTGCCCGACTGGGCGCTGCCGCGCGACTGGGACCGCGACCCGGTCATCCCCAGCGGCCCCGGCACCTCCCAGCAGTTCTACGGCGGCGATCTCGACGGCATCACCGGGCGGCTCGACCACATCCAGAGCCTCGGGGCCGACACCGTCTACCTGACGCCGATCTTCCCGGCCCGGTCCAACCACCGCTACAACGCGGCCGGCTTCGACCGGATCGACCCGCTGCTCGGCGGCGACGAGGCGCTGCACCGCCTGTCCGGCGCGCTGCACGCGCGCGGCATGCGGCTGCTCGGCGACATCACCACCAACCACTGCGGCGACACCCACGAGTGGTTCACCGCCGCCGTGTCCGACGTGAACGCGCCGGAGCGGGAGATGTTCTACTTCGACCCCGTCACCGGCGACTACGAGTCCTGGTGGGGCGTCAAGACGCTGCCCAAGCTCAACTGGGGCAGCGACCTCGTGCGGACCGGCATGACGAGCGTGCTGAAGAAGTGGCTGGGCCCGCTCGACGGCTGGCGCGTGGACGTGGCGAACATGACCGCCAGGCGGGGCGCCGACGACCGCAACCACGAGGTCGCCGCGCTGCTGCGCGCCGGGATCGGCCCGGAGGCCGCCTTCATCGCCGAGCACAACCACGACGCCTCGCTCGACCTCGACCGCGACGGCTGGCATGGCACCATGAACTACGGCGGCTTCACCCGCCCCGTCTGGGCCTGGCTGCGCGGGCCCGAGCTGGACCTGGACCACTTCCTCGGCGTGCCGGGCGGCGTGCCGGCGCGCGACGGGCAGGCCACGCTCGCCACGCTGCGCACGTTCGCCGCGGCCATGTCGTGGCGCTCGTTCGTGCACTCCTGGCAGCTTCTCGACTCGCACGACTCGCCGCGCATCCGCACAGTCACCGGCTCGCGCGCGCGCCACCTGCTCGCCCTCGGCCTGCAGGCCACGCTGCCCGGCACGCCGATGGTGTTCGCCGGCAGCGAGTTCGGCCTGACCGGCGTGAACGGCGAGCACTCGCGCACCCCGATGCCCTGGAACCGGCCGGGCGACCAGGACCTGGAGACGCTGGCCGGCTACCGCGCGCTGCTCGGCCTGCGCAGGAGCGAGCCCGCGCTGCGTCACGGCGGCCTGCGCTGGCTGCACGCCGACGCCGACTGCCTGGTCTTCGCGCGCGAGACGTTCGAGGAGTCACTCATCGTGTGCGCGCGCCGCGCCCCGGGTGAGCCGCTGTCACTCGGCGTCGCCGCCGCCGGCGTGCACGAAGCCGAGGACGGCGACATCCTGCCAGGCGACGGACCTTCGCTGCGTATCTGGCGCCTCACACGCTGATCACGCTACGGTTGCCTCTGCCGAGTCTCCGTTCCCAACTAGATAGTGGTGTGCTCGCATGAGGTTGCTCTCCGTAGCCGTCCTGTCCGCGCTCCTGCCTGCCGTGCCGTCCGCGGCCCTCGCTCAGGCGAGCACGACCTACTACGTGGACTCCAGAGCGGGCGACGACGCGGCCGCGGGCACCAGCGCCACCACGCCGTGGAAGTCGCTCGACAAGGTCAACGCCGCGGAGCTCAAGCCCGGTGACAGCGTCAGCTTCAAGCGCGGCAGCGCCTTCACCGGCGGCCTCACCCTCACCGCCAGCGGCACCGCGGCCCGGCCCATCGTGATCAAGGCGTACGGGAGCGGCGCCCTGCCCAAGATCAGCGGCACCGAGGCCGACTGCGTGGTGGTCAAGGGCAACCACTGGCGCATCAGCGGCCTGCGGGCCTCCGGCTGCCGCTGGTCCGGGTTCGAGCTCGACGGCGACTCCAACGAGCTGTCGGGCGTGCAGGCCGACCGCAACATCGCCGGCGTCTTCGTCACGCCGTCCGGCTCGCGCAACACCATCCGCGACAGCGTCCTGACCGACAACAACCGGATGAGCGTCAACGACTCGGGCGGCGACAACGACTCCGGCGCCTTCGGCGTGCTCCTCAACGGCGACGACAACGTGGTGACCGGCAACACCATCACCGGCAGCTACGCCAAGAGCGAGGACTACGGCACCGACGGAGCCGCCGTCGAGATCTTCAACGGCGACCGCAACCGCGTCACCCACAACATCTCCAGGAACAACGAGACCTTCACCGAGCTCGGCGCCCAGAAGGGCAAGACCGCCACCGGCAACATCTTCGCCTTCAACGTCGTGACCTCCTCCCGCAGCCGCGGCTCCTTCCTCATCACCCGCGGCCCCCGCCACGTCGTCGGCCCGGTCAAGGGCACCGTGGCCGTCCACAACTCGGTCAACCTGCCGGCCAGGGACACCATCGGCTGGTCCTGCCACGACGGCTGCGCGCCGTCGATCCTGAGGCTGCGCAACAACGTCATCGTGGTCGGCGGCGAGAGCGGCTGGGAGGACGGCGCGGGCGCCGACGAGGCCGGCAGCGTCTACAAGGGCCGCACGGCCAGGTTCAAGCTCGGGCCCAAGTCCGTCATGGCCGACCCGAAGTTCGTCTCCCGCACCGACCTGCGGCTGCGGCCCGGCTCGCCGGCGCTCGGCCGCGGCGTGACCCTCACCCCCGCCTGGTACGGCGGCAAGGCCTTCGCCAAGGACGTCAACGGCAAGCCGCTGAGCAAGCCGGACGCGGGCGCCTACCAGAGCTGACTGGGCTCTAGAGTGAGGGACGTGGTTCCAGATCTACGCCAGCCGCTGGTGCGGCAGCTCGCCGAGTCCGAGGCCCCGCGCCACTACTGGCACATGGCCGACGAGGACGGGCGGGCGTGGCTGTTCGAGAGCGTCGAGGGCGACGGCGAGCACTGGGCGACCAGGCAGGTCGAGGTCGGCCCCGATCGCGTCGCGCGCCGCTACTGGTGGCGGCACCTTCAGGACGAGCGTGGTTTCCTCACCGACCAGCCGCTGGAGATCTGGGAGCTGACCGAGATCCCCGAGACGGCCTTCGAGGCCGTCTGGGAGGCGGGCGGCTGAGCCCTCCTGTCGATCCGGGCACCGTTCGATCGACGCCTTGGTGACAGGCGAGAACAGAACGCGTGAAAGGGAGAACCCCATGGAGTGGAAGCTCGAAGTGGTCCCGATCCCGGTGTCCGACGTGGAGGAGGCGAAGCAGTTCTACAGCGAGCGGCTGGGGTTCGTGGTGGACCACGACACCCAGATCGGCCCCGGCGTGCGGGTCGTCCAGCTCACCCCGCCGGGCTCGGCCTGCTCCGTCGTCATCGGCGCGCCCACCGGCACGACGCCGGGTGCGATGCAGGGGCTCCAGCTCGTGGTGCCGGACATCGACGGCGCCCGGGCCGAGCTGGCCGGGCGCGGCGTCGAGGTCGGCACCGTCAAGCATTACGAGCAGGACGGCACCCTGGCCGAGGGCAAGGGCGGGCGCTGGAACTCGTTCGTGTTCTTCAACGATCTCGACGGCAACGGATGGATCCTGCAGGAACGCGCTACCGGCGAGTGACCAGCGCGGGATAGAGGAGCTCAAGGCCGCCCGAGAGGGCGGCCTTCGTCTCCCGGCTGAGGTCGTCGGCGAAGACCTCGTACGCCCCGGCCTCCAGCCCGTCGAGCGTCCGGCCGGCCACCTCCGCCGCGCTGGTCTTGGGACCTTCGACGCCGGCCGCCATGTCGGTGTCGATGTAGCCGGCGTGCACGCCGACCACCTGCGTGCCCTGCTCGGCCAGCTCCACGCGCAGCGCGTTGGTCAGCGACCAGGCCGCGGCCTTGCTCGCCGCGTACGTGCTGAGCTGCGGGAACGTCACGAACGACAGCACCGACAGCACGTTCACCAGCGCGCCGCCGCCGTTGTGGGCCAGGACCGGGGCGAAGGCGCGGCTCATGGACAGCGTGCCGAAATAGTTCGTCTCCATCTCGGCGCGGGCCGCGTCCGGGCCGGGGGAGCTCGACAGGGAGACGCCCGCGTTGTTGATCAGCAGGTCCACGTCGGCGCAGCGGGCGGCCGCGGCGGCGACGGAGGCGGGGTCGGTGATGTCGAGCGCGACCGGGGTCAGCTCCCGGTCGGTGACCGTGTCCGGATTGCGCGCGCCCGCGTAGACGGTACGCGCGCCCCGGTCGAGCAGGGCGCGGGCGAAGGCGGCGCCGAGGCCGCGGTTCGCGCCGGTGACGAGGACGGTGCTGCCGGAGATCTTCATACTCGCTCCAGAATGAGGGCGTTGGCCAGTCCGCCCGCCTCGCACATGGTCTGCAGGGCGTAACGGGCGCCACGCTCGCGCATGGCGTGGACGAGGGTGGTGGTGATGCGGGCGCCGCTGGCGCCCAGCGGGTGGCCGAGGGCGATCGCGCCGCCCTTGACGTTGACCTTGGCGGGATCGGCTCCGGTCTCCTGCTGCCAGGCGAGTACGACGCTCGCGAACGCCTCGTTCACCTCGAACAGGTCGATGTCGGCCAGCCGCAGTCCGGCGCGGCGCAGCACCTTCTCCGTGGCCGGGATCACGCCGGTGAGCATGAGGAGGGGGTCGGAGCCCGTGACGGCGAACTCGCGCAGCCTGGCCAGCGGGCGCAGGCCCAGCCGGGCCGCCGTCTCCGACGTGGTGATCAGCACGGCCGCCGCGCCGTCGTTGATCGGGCTGGAGTTGCCCGCGGTGACCGACCAGGAGATCTGCGGGAAGCGCTCGGCGTAGCCGGGGTCGGCGAAGGCCGGCTTGAGCCCGGCGAGGATCTCCGGGGTGGTGGCCGGGCGTACCGACTCGTCCCTGCCGAGTCCCGCGAGGGGCGCGAGCTCGTCGGCGAAGGAGGCGGCGGCGGCCTTGGCGTGCGAGCCGGCCGAGAACGCGTCGAGCTGCTCGCGGCCGAGCGACCACTTGGCGGCGATCAGCTCGGCGCTGATGCCCTGCGGTACCAGGCCCTCCGGGTAGCGCCCGGCGAAGGCGGGGCCGAAGGGGTCGGCGCCCGCGGGCACGTTCGACCACATGGGCACCCGGCTCATCGACTCCACGCCGCACGCCACCACCAGGTCGTACGCGCCGGAGATGACGCCCTGCGCGGCGAAGTGCACGGCCTGCTGGGACGAGCCGCACTGCCGGTCCACGGTGACCGCGGGCACGGAGTCGGGGAAGCCGGCCGCGAGCCAGGCGTAGCGGGTGGTGTTCATGGCCTGCTCGCCCACCTGGTCCACGCAGCCGCCGATGACGTCGTCCACCAGGGCCGGGTCCACGCCGCTGCGCTCGATCAGCGCGCGCAGGGCGTGGGCGAGCAGGTCCACCGGGTGGACCCCGGACAGGGCGCCGCCGGGTTTGCCCCTGCCGATCGGGGTGCGTACGGCTTGCACGATGACGGCGTCGCGCATCGCGGCCTCCTTGTTGGTTGGAAAACCCAACCCACTCTAGCGCCAGTGGGTTTGGTTTTCCAACTAACAACAATCAGGACGCGAAGCCGGCCAGCCCGTTGATGATCAGGTTGAGGGCCGTGTCGAAGTTGCGGTCGATCTCTCCGGGGTCGTCCGGCATGTGCCCCTGGATCTCGCCGATGATGAACCCCGTGACGAACGCGTGCAGCACGTCGCTCGTCCGCCGCAGCTCCGACTCCGGCACCCCGGCCAGCCGCAGGACGCGATAGAGCGTCTCCCAGACCGGCAGCCGGCGGTCGGCGATCAGCTCCGGATGCAGGTGCACGTAGGTCCACATGGCCGGATGCTCCCGCGCGTGCTCGTGGTAGGCCGTCGCCAGCGCCCTGAGCTGGTCCTGCCAGGGGGTGTCGTCGTCGGGCGGCATGTGCATGCGCTCGGCCGCCGTCGCGCACATCTGGGCGAGCAACGCCTCTTTGCTCTCGACGTGGTGGTAGAGCGACATCGGGTTGACGTCGAGCTCCGCCGCCAGCTTGCGCATGGAGAGCCCCTCCACGCCGCCCGCGTCCATCAGGCGCAACGCCGTGGAGCTGATCTCTTCGAGACTCAGGGGTGCACCCCTGCGCGCGCTCACTGCCATACACCGTATGGTAGCGTCAGCCATACGGTGTATGGCTACTCAAGGGAGCACTCATGGCGCGGATCCCCGCCCCGCAGGGCCTGCCGATCGTGGGCAACACGCTGCAGATTCCCTCTCACTCGCCGGTGGAGCACTTCGTGGAGGTGGCCGCCGGATACCCCGAGGGCATCTTCAGGATGGAGATCGCCGGCCGCACGGTCGTCCTCGTCTACGACCCCGACCTGGTCGCGGAAGTGTGCGACGAGAGCCGGTTCGTCAAGCGGATCCGGCCGCCGCTGTCGATCGTGCGCGACTTCGGCGGCGACGGGCTGTTCACGGCCGAGCCGCACGAGCCGGTGTGGGGCCACGCCCACCGCATCCTGATGCCCGCCTTCAGCCAGCGCTCGATGAAGGCGTACTACCCGCAGTTCCTCGAGGTCGCCGAGCAGCTCGTCGAGTCGTGGGCAGGTCGCCAGGGGGAGGACCTGCCCGTCGCCGACGACATGACCCGGCTGACCCTGGACACGATCTCGCTCACCGGGTTCGGCTACCGCTTCAACTCCTTCGACTCGCCCGAGCTGCACCCGTTCCTGCAGGCCATGGGCGGTGCGCTGACCGAGGCCATGCTGCGCAACCAGCAGCTCCCGTTCGTCACCAAGCTCAAGCGCCGGCACGAGGAGACCTACCGGCGCGACATCGCCACCATGCAGGCGCTCGTCGACGACGTGATCAAGCAGCGCCGCGCCGAGGGCGGCAGCGGCGCCAAGGACCTGCTCGGGCTCATGCTGGAGGCGTCCGACCCGCAGAGCGGCGCCCGCCTGTCCGACGAGAACATCCGCAACCAGGTCCTCACCTTCCTGATCGCCGGCCACGAGACCACCAGCGGCCTGCTCTCCTTCGCCCTGTACAACCTGCTGCGCGAGCCCCACACCCTGGCCCGCGCCTACGACGAGGTGGACCGGCTGCTGCCGGGCGACGAGCCGCCGACCTACGAGACGATCATGAAGCTCGACGTCATCCCGCGCATCCTGGAGGAGACGCTGCGGTTCTGGTCGCCGATCCCGGTGTTCGGCGTGAGCGCGGTCGAGGACACCGTGATCGGCGGGCCCGGCGGCTACGAGGTGCCGGCCGGCCAGGGCGTCGGCGTGCTGCTGCCGCCGCTGCACCGCAGCGCCAAGGCGTGGGAGCGGCCGGAGGAGTTCGACATCGACCGCTGGCTGCCCGAGCACAGGAAGGGCCACCACCCCGGGGCGTACAAGCCGTTCGGCAACGGCGAGCGGGCCTGCATCGGCCGCCAGTTCGCGCTCACCGAGGCCAGGCTGGCGCTGGCGATGATCCTGCGGCGCTTCGCCCTGTCCGACCCGAACGTCTACCGCATGAAGATCAAGCAGACCCTCACCCTCAAGCCGGACGGGTTCACCCTGAGGGTGCGCGAGCGCCGCGCCCACGAGCGGGCCGTTCCGGCCGCCGTCCAGGAGACGGCGAGCGAGCAGCAGGACATCGCGGTCACCGGCGTGCCGCTCACCGTCGCCTACGGCTCCAACCTCGGCACCAGCGCCGACATCGCCGAACGCCTGGCCGAGCGGGCCGGCCGGGCCGGCTTCGCCACCACGCTGACCACCCTGGACGAGCTGCGGCCGCCCGGCGAAGGACTGCTCGTCGTGGTCGCCTCCTCCTACAACGGCAAGGCGCCCGACAACGCCCAGCGCTTCGACGCCCTGGAGACGCTGCCCGACCTGTCCGGCGTGCGGCTGGCCGTGCTGGGCTGCGGCAACACGCAGTGGCCGACGTACCAGGACTTTCCCCGGCGCGCCTTCGAGAAGCTGACCGCGGCGGGAGCCGTGCCGCTGGTCGAGCGGGGCGAGGCCGACACCGACGGCGACTTCGACGGCGACGTGTCCGCGTGGACGGCCCGGCTGTGGGCCGCGCTGGCCGAGCAGTACAGCACCGGCTCCGACCTGGCCGCGGGGCCGCGCTACGAGATGGAGGTGCTCAGCGAGGCCGAGGTCAGGCCCGCGGTCGTCTCCGAGCGGGCCTTCCCGCTGACCGTCGTCTCCAACGAGGAGCTGACCGGCGACCCGGCCGGGCTCTGGGACTTCTCGATCGAGCCGCCTCGCCCCGGCGTGCGCTCCATCGTGGCCAGGCTGCCCGAAGGCGTCACGTACGCGGCGGGCGACCACGTGGCCGTCTTCGCCAAGAACGACCCCGAGCTGGTGGAGTGGGCGCTGCGCTGCCTGCGGGTGCCGCGCGAGCAGGTGGTGCGGCTGCGCGCGGCCGGATCCACCCACCTGCCCGTGGACACGCCGGTGACGGCGGGCCTGCTGCTGACCGAGTTCGCCGAGCTGCAGGAGGTGGCCACCAGGGCCGATCTGGCGGCGCTGGCGGCGCACACCGGCTGCCCGTGGACCCGGGGGCAGCTCGACGCGCTGACCGCCGGCTACGCCGACGAGATCCTGGCAAAGCGCGTGTCCCCGCTGGCCCTGCTCGAACGCTTCCCGGCGATCGAGCTGCCGCTGCCGGTGTTCCTGGAGATGGCCGGGCCGATCAAGCCGCGCTACTACTCCGTCTCCTCCTCGCCCGCCGCCGACCCCGGCCTGGTGCGGCTGACCGTCGGCCTGGTCGAGGGGCCCGCCTGGTCCGGCACCGGCACCTACCAGGGCATGTGCTCGGCCTACCTCGCCGGGCTGGCCGAGGGCGAGGTGTTCTACGGCTACGTCCGCGTGCCCGCGCCGCCGTTCCGGCTGCCGGACGACCCGGCCACGCCGGTGATCCTCGTCGGCCCCGGCACCGGGTTCGCGCCGCTGCGCGGCTTCCTCGAGGAGCGCGCGCTGACGGGGGCGACCGGGCGCGCCGCGGTGTTCACCGGGTGCCGCCATCCGGCGCACGACCTGCTGTACGCGGGGGAGGTGGCGGCCTGGGGCGAGCGGGACGAGGTCACGGTGCACGCGGCGTACTCGGCCGTGGCGGGGCACCCGTACCGGTTCGTCCAGGACGCCGTCGCCGCGCACGGCGACGAGGTGTGGGAGCTGCTCACGCGGGGCGCGCACGTGTACGTGTGCGGCGACGGGCTGCGGATGGCGCCCGCCGTCCGGCAGGCGCTGCTGGACCTCCACCGGGAGCGGACCGGCGAGGACGGCGCGGACTGGCTGGCGGGGCTGGAGGCGGACGGGCGCTACCAGCAGGACGTGTTCGCCTGACCCCTCCTTTGCCCGACGCCGGGCGGGCTTTCCTGCCGGGGGCAGGCAGGGCTCGCCCGGCGTTCCGGGCGTGTCGCCGGGGTGGGGCTACAGCAGGCATAGGGCGGGCATCAGTATCGACAAATCCGGACTTAACCTTGCATCCTGGGATATAACCGCAGCATGTGCGACATATCCGTGGAACATGCGCGAAACCTTTCCACGGCACTGTGAGAGCCTCTGGAAAGGGGGCGGGCAATGCTGTTGCGACTGAGAGTGTCACTGCCGGACCGGCCGGGCGGTCTCGGCCAGGTGGCCAAGGCTCTGGGCGCGCTCGGGGCCGACATCCTGCAGGTCACCGTCCTTGAACGCGAGGGCGGGCGGGCGGTGGACGACTTCACCGTCGCCTGGCCCGGCCCGGTGACCGCATCCGAGGCGCGCGAACGGCTGTCAGCCATGCCCGGCGTACGCGTGGAAGGTGTCTGGCCGACCAAGGAGGCGCCGGGCTCGGCGCTGGACTACGACCTGCTCATGCACGTGGTGGCCGAGCCGGCTCGGGGGTTCGCCACGCTGGTGGACGCCCTGCCGGGGCTGTGCGGCGCGGAGTGGTCGCTGGCGCTGGCCGACGGCGCCGTCCGGCACGCGTCACTGGCCGCGCCCGAGAAGTTCGACCTGCCCGAGCCGCCGCCGCGGGCGGCCGCCATGGGGGCGCAGGAGCTGCAGCTCATGCTGCTGCCCGTGGTGGCGCAGGGGTTGCACGTGGTCGTGGCCCGCGCGGACGGCCCGGTGTTCCACCGGGCGGAGGTGGAACGCGCCGTCCGCATCGTGGACGTGGTCGCCAAACTCGCCGCCCGCGCCTGACCACCGGACCACCTGCTCCGATGGTGCGTGCCCGATGCCGGGTCCGGGCTGTCCCGGGGCGCGCGTGCCTGAGCGGTCGCCGGCCGGCGGGTCAGGATGTGGGGTCGCCCGGCCCGTACCGGCGTTCGATGATCTCGCGCTGCCTGCGGGCGAACCAGTTTCGCTCCGGCGCCGCCTCGGCGAGGCCGTTGGGCTCCTCCCCGCGGTGCCTGGCGTACTCGGCGGCCCACAGGCCCGTCTTCACCCGGGCCGGCAGGTTCGACATGCCGGGCCTGCGGCGGGCGCGGCGCAGGGCGGCCAGGTCCAGCTCGGCCGCGGCGACGATCGACTCGCCCGAGGCCGCCTGCGCCAGCGCCCGCCCCTCGTGGTCGATCAGCTCCGAGCCGCCGTTCGTGGAGTCGCGCGGGATCGGCAGGCCGTCGAGGCCGCCCGAGTTCGCGCTGACGACGCAGGCCAGGTTCTCCACGGCGCGGGCGCGGCGGGCGACGGCCTTCGGCGTGAGGTGCGGGGCGGAGATCTCCGAGGTGGAGTGGCAGAACACCTCGGCCCCGCGCAGGGCGAGCACCCGCGCCAGCTCCGGGTAGAGGATCTCCTCGGAGGCCACGCACGCCAGGTTGCCGATCTCCGTGGCGGCCACCGGAAAGACCGCGTCGATGCCGTAAATTTCCAGATATTCGTCCCAGACGTCGTACGGCGTCGGCGAGAACATCGAATGCAGCCGCCGATACCGCAGCACCACGTCGCCGCCGGGCCCCAGGATGAACGACGTCTGGAAATACAACTCGGGAAAATGCGGATCGCTCTCGTAGGCGTTGCCCGCCAGGAACACCGAATGCCGCGCCGCCACCTCACCGAGCAGCGCGTACTCGGCCCCGTCCGGCGCCAGCGCCGCCTTGGCCAGCCACTCGGCCGCGCTCTCGCCCATCGGGAACCCGGTCAGCACGTATTCGGGCAGCACCACCAGCCGCAGCTCGGGCCCGTACCAGGCGCGGGCCCCGGCCAGCCGGTCCGCCACCCGCTCGACGGCCCGCAGGATCTCGCCGCGCGGTTCGGCCGCCCTGTTCACCGCCTTGGTCGCGACCTGCAGGGCCAGTGCCAGGAAAGCCGTCATCCGCACCCGTCCCGATCTTCGGCTTTCTGGAACCTAGACCGGAGGCTCGCCCGTACGCAAGCAATTGACCCCCAAATCATCAGACGATTAACGTGTGCGTTCTGATCAGTGTGAACAGGAGCCGCCCGTGACCGTTCACGAGCCGAGCATCGGCCGTTACTACGAGGACTTCACCATCGGGGACGTCTATCAGCACCCCTTGGGACGCACGATCAGCGAGACGGACAACACCTGGTTCACGCTCCTGACCATGAACACGAACCAGAACCACTTCAACGCCCATTTCGCCGCGAAGGCCCCCACCGGCAAGATCATCGTGAACTCCGGGCTGTCCGTGGCCATCGTGCTCGGGCTGTCCGTGATCGACGTCAGCCAGACGGCCATCATGAACCTCGGCTGGGACGGCATCAAGCTCACCCATCCGGTGTTCGTGGGCGACACCGTCTACGCCGAGTCGAAGGTGACGGCGAAGCGGGAGTCGAAGTCGCGCCCGTACGCGGGCATCGTCACGTGCTTCACCCGCGGCCTCAACCAGGACGGCGACGAGATCATGTCCTGGACGCGCACCGTCATGGTCTACAAGCGCGACGCCCCGCACGACAAGGACTACTTCCCCCAGGCCAAGAGCGGCCCGCTCTGAGGATGTGAGAGACACGTGGACTTCGAGCTGACCGACGAGCAGAAGGCGTTCCGCGAGACCCTGCGCGCGTTCGTGGAGAAGGAGATCGTGCCGGTGGCGACCGAGTGGGAGCACTCCGGGCGCTATCCGACGGAGATCGTCGAGAAGATGAAGCAGATGGGGCTGTTCGGCCTGTCCGTGCCGGAGGAATACGGCGGGCTGGGGGCGGACATGGTGTCGTTCGCGCTGGTCTTCGAGGAGATCGCGCGCGGCTGGATGGGCGTGGCGGGCACGATCGGCTCCCACTCGCTGGCCTGCTCGATGATCGCCCGCCACGGCACCGACGAGCAGAAGAACCTCTACCTGGCGGACCTGGCCAGCGGCGTCCGGCGTACCGGGATCGCCTTGACCGAGCCCGGCGCGGGCACCGACCTGCAGGGCATCCAGACCCGGGCCGTCCGCGACGGTGACCACTACGTCGTGACCGGCACCAAGACGTGGATCACCAACGCCCGCCACGCCGACCCGCTGCCCGTCCTCGTCAAGACCTCCGTCGTCGAGCCCGCGCACAAGGGCATGTCGGTCCTGCTCGTCGATCCGTCCTCGCCGGGCTTCAGCGTCAGCCGCGACCTGCCCAAGCTCGGCTACAAGGGCACGGAGACGTGCGAGGTCGTGCTGGCGGAGGTACGCGTACCGGTGTCGAGCCTGCTCGGCGGCGTCGAGGGACGCGGCATGCAGCAGGTGCTGGGCGGGCTGGAGATCGGGCGCATCAACATCGCCGCGCGGGCGGTGGGCGTCGCCCAGGCCGCGTACGACGCCGCGCTCGCCTACGCCCGCGAGCGGACCGCGTTCGGGCAGCCGATCGCCGAGTTCCAGGCCATCCAGCTCAAGCTCGCCGACCTGGCGACCGAGATCCAGGCCGCCCGCCTGCTCACGTACTGGGCCGCCACCCAGGCCGACTCGGGCAAGCGGGTGGACATGGAGGCGGGCATGGCCAAGTACTTCGCCTCGGAGGTGGCGCTGAAGGCGTCGCTGGAGGCGATGCGGATCCACGGAGGGTACGGGTACTCGCAGGAGTACATGGTGGAGCGGCTCTACCGGGACGCGCCGCTGATGGCGATCGGGGAGGGCACCAACGACGTCCAGCGGATGGTCATCGCCCGTGCGCTCGTCTCCGGCTCCGGCAAGGTCGGGTGGTGACGGCCGGGCCGGCGGCGGCGTGGACAGGTGCTCGGCGGGGATGAGTTGGGTAAGTGAGGGGGTGCCATGTCTGATCAGCGGGATTCCACTCCGGCGCCGCACCGGCCCCATGGAGACGGCGCCGGCGGCGGAGACGGGCACCCCGGACCCGACGCCGACGCACACGCACAGGACGCGCACGCACAGGACGCGGACGGCCACGGGCACGACCACGGCCATGGGCACGGGCACGGGCACGCCGCGGACGGGGCTCGTCGCGGTGGCGTGAAGGCGTTCTTCGGGCGTGCGTTTCACGCTCTGACCCCGCACAGCCACGACAGCGCCACCAAGACCGACACCGCTCTGGAGACCAGCAGTCGCGGCATGCGCGTCCTAGGCATCTCCTTCGCCGTCCTGATGTTCACCGCCGCCGTCCAGGCGGTGATCGTGGTCGCCTCCGGCTCGGTCGCGCTGCTCGGCGACACCCTGCACAACGTGGCCGACGCCCTCACGGCCGTCCCGCTGGCGATCGCGTTCTCGCTCGGCCGCCGCGCCGCCAACCGCCGCTTCACCTACGGTTACGGCCGGGCGGAGGACCTCGCGGGCATCGTCATCGTCCTGATCATCACCGCCTCGGCCGCCCTGGCCGGGTACGAGGCGGTCAAGCGGCTGCTCGACCCCCAGGACATCCGCGCCGTCGGGTGGGTGGCGGCCGCCGCGCTGATCGGGTTCCTCGGCAACGAGTGGGTGGCCCGCTACCGGATCAAGGTCGGCAGGGAGATCGGCTCGGCCGCCCTGGTGGCCGACGGCCTGCACGCCAGAACCGACGGCTTCACCTCGCTGGCCGTCCTGCTGGGCGCGGGCGGCGCGGCGCTCGGCTTCCCGATCGCCGACCCCGTCGTGGGCCTGCTGATCACCGTGGCCATCTGCTTCGTCCTGCGGGACGCGGCCCGCGAGATCTACCACCGCCTCATGGACGCCGTGGACCCCGCCCTCGTGGACGCCGCGGAACAGATCCTGGCCAGGGTCGAGGGCGTCCGCCGCGTCGGCTCCGTACGGCTGCGCTGGATCGGGCACACCCTCCACGCCGAGGTGGAGATCCTCGTGGATCACGACATGTCGGTCGTGGACGCGCACGCGGTGGCGGTGGAGGCGGAGCACCGGCTCATCCACGACCTGGCCCGCCTGCGGGCGGCCACCGTGCACACCGATCCGGACGGACCTCCGAACGCCGACCACCACGCCTCCCTGACCGCCCACCGCACCCGGTAGACGGGGAACGCCGCTTCCCGGATAACCAGCCGCATCACTTGCACCGATACGGGTATGTTGATGCGGGTGTCCGCAGCCGCCTCCGTTCAGCCTGCCGCCGTCCCCGCGCCCACCGGCTCGTCGAGCAGGCTCGCCTGGCTGGACGCGCTTCGCGGCCTCGGCGCGCTGGCGGTAGTGGCCGAGCACCTCCTGCCCTGGTTCCTGCCGGAGCTGCGGCCGTACTGGTTCAGCCTCGGCGTCTACGGCATCCTGGTGTTCTTCCTGGTCAGCGGCTACATCATCCCCACCTCCCTGGAACGCCACGGCGACGTGCGGGCGTTCTGGATCAGCCGGCTGTTCCGGCTCTACCCGCTCTACCTCGCCGTGATCGTCCTCGTGCTGGCCGTGGCCTGGTGGGTGCCGGTACGCGGGGAGGTGCCGCGCGACGGGAGCGCGGTGGCGGCGCACGCGACCATGCTGCTCGACGTCGTGAGCGTCGGCGGCGTGGCCGACACGATGTGGACGCTGTCGTACGAGATGGTGTTCTACCTGCTGGTCACCGCGCTGTTCCTGATCGGGGGACACGGCCGCAGCGGGCTGCTGTCGATGCTGTTCGCGGCCGGCTCCGTGGTCGTCGGGCTGGTCGCGTCGGGGGCGGTGGTGGCCGGGGCGTGGCCGGCGTACCTGTCGTGCGCGGTCTTCGTGGTGGGGCTCGGCTGCGTGCTCCAAGGCCGGCTGCGTACGGCGTCAGCTTGCGTGCTCGCCCTCATGGCGGTGGCGTTGCTGCTGCTGAGCAGCCGGGTGCCGTGGCTGGGGGTGGCGGTGCTGTCGGTGATGTTCGCGGGGACGGCCATCCACCGGTGGGAACGCGGCACCGGCCGGCTCTGGCCGGTCGCGGTCACCACGGCGCTGGTCGCGATCGCGCCCCTGTGGGCCGTCGAAGGCGGCTGGTGGTGGGTGCAGGCCGACGTGTGGTTCACCACGATCGCGCTGGCCGGTGCCACGTTCGCGGGCGGCATGGCGTTGCGCGGGCGGCGGCTGCCCAGGGTGCTCACCTGGCTGGGGCTGGTCAGCTACTCGCTCTACCTGGTGCATCATCCGCTGCTGAAGTACTTCGTGGAGATCACCGGTGACCTGCGGCGGGCGGAACGGCCGTACCAGCTCGCCATGGCCGCGCTGGCGGTGGCCGTGATCCTGGCCGCCAGCGCGCTGACCTACAGGTACGTCGAGAAACCCATGCAGGCACTGGGCCGCCGCTTCGCACGCCGGCACGCCGGGCGGCCTGGTGCCGCAGGCCGGCCCTCCCGCGGGCTTCGTGTCTCAGGCCGGCGCGCCGGCCGGCTCCAGGGCGGGGCCGATGCCGGGGTGGCGGGACAGGACGCGAGCCACGACGGGGTCCTCGGCCACGAGGAACGCCAGGTGCCTGATGGCGTGCGCGACCACATTGGCCAGGGTGACGCGGTCAGGTGACGGCATCGACGGCGCCTCGCCGCGGGCGATCTCCAGCACCGGCAGCTCGATCGCGGGCAGCCACGGCGCCGGATCAGGACACACCGCATATGTCAGCACGACCCGCCCCTCAGGCTCATACCGCCAGCTCGTCGAGTGCACGACGACCCGCCGGTCACCCGGCTCGACCCCGCCGAGCCTCCGCGCGGCCTCGTCGGGACTCTCGCCGTGCACAGGCTGGGTAATGGCATGCCGGTACGACCAGCGATTGCCGGTACCCACCCGTAGCATGAGCGTCTCAACCGAGACCACGTGTCTTCCCGTCACCGACAACAACTTACTGCCAACCATATGCAAGTACGTTCATGACGCATATGTGAACCCGCCCTTGAACACCCCGGCGGGCCGGGCTGTAGTCGATAGCGTGCGAGAGAGAGGCCGACATCCATGCCCGGTTTGCTGGTTCTGATGGGATCGGGCGAGACGAGCCCGACCATGGTCGAGATCCACCGCGCCGCGGCCCGGACCCTGCGCCCCGGCGCGCGGGCCGTGCTGCTCGACACGCCCTACGCCTTCCAGGAGAACTCCGCCGACATCTCCGCCCGCGCCTGCCGGTACTTCGGCCGCAGCGTCGGCCTGGATGTTGAGGTGGCGGCCGGGATCGCCGGTGCCGACTGGGTCTTCTCCGGCCCCGGCAGCCCCACCTACGCCCTGGATCGGTGGGCCGGCTCGGGTGTGGCCGGGGACCTGCGCGCCCGGATCCGCGCGCGAGAGGGGGTGACGGTCCTCGCCTCCGCGGCGGCCTGCACGGCGGGTCTGGCCACCGTGCCCGTCTACGAGATCTACAAGGTCGGGGCCGAGCCGCACTGGCGTGCGGGCATCGACCTGCTGGAGCCGCTCGGCCTGCAGGCCGTCCTGATCCCGCACTTCGACAACGCCGAGGGCGGCACCCACGACACCCGCTACTGCTATCTCGGCGAACGCCGGCTGTCGCGCATGGAGCGCGAGCTGCCGCCCGGCACCGCGGTGCTCGGCATCGACGAGCACACCGCGCTGGTCATCGACCTGGAGACCGAGTCGGTGCGGGTGGCGGGCCGGGGCGGCCTGACCGTCCGGCGGCCGGGCTCCCAGACGATCCTGCCCACGGGCGCCCGTACGGACCTCGCCGAGCTCCGCCGCCTGGCCGAGGGCGCCACGGCCGGCCCGCTCGCGCCGCCGCCACCCGCGCCGGAGGACGCGCCCGTCCAGGTCACCCTGGAGGAGACGATCCACTCGTGTGAAGAGGTGTTCAAGGCCGCCGTCGCCGAGCCCGACATGGTGGCGGCCGCGCAAACCGTGCTCGACCTGGAGGCTGAGCTGGTCAAGTGGGCCGCGGACACCGAGGAGGACGCCGGGGGCGTGGACCAGGCGAGGGAGCTCATGCGGCGGCTGATCGCCCGGCTCGGCGAGCTGGCCGCCACGGCGAGCCGGCACTCCCAGAGCCTGGGCGCGCTGGTGGAGCCGCTCCTCGGGCTCCGGGCCGAGCTGCGCGCGCGGGGCGGCTACGAGAACGCGGACGCGCTGCGGGCGGCGATGCTGGCGGGCGGCATCGCGGTCGAGGACACCCCCGACGGCCCCCGCTGGACCCCGATCCCGTGACCCCGGCCTGGTGACCCCGGCCTGGTGACCCTGTACTCCGTCTGGCCCCGCACCTCGTCTGGCCCCGCACCTCGTCTGGCCCCGCACCTCGTCTGGCCCCGCACCTCGGTCTGACTCCGCACCTCGTCCGGCCCCGCATCCGTCGCCCGCCCGCGACCTCGTTTCGCCCAGCTCGCCTCACCCCTCCCCTCCACCTCGCCTGACCTCGGCTCACTCCATCTCGCCTTCATCGTGTCCAGCAGCGCCATCATCGCGAAGTGCTCGGCCTGGGGGCGAGGGGCGAGCCACCAGCCCAGGACGCGCACCTGGCGTCCGATGAGCCGTCGAGGAACTGGAGATCACCCGCCTCGCCCGCGCGCCTCGATTTCGGATTGACGAAACGGACCGTAGTCCGTATGGTCGTGGACAACAAACGGACCACAGTCCGGAAAGGATGGCACACACTCATGAGCAGACTGCTGCACATCTCCGCCTCGCCGCGCGGAGGCGAGTCGATCTCGCTGGGGATCGCACGGACGTTCACCGAGGAATACCTGGCCGCGCACCCCGGCGCCACCGTCGACCACTTCGACCTCTGGGACGGGACTCTCCCCGAGTTCGGGCCGGCCGCCGCCGGGGCGAAGATGACGGTGTTCGGGGGCGGCACGCCGGAGGGGGAGCAGGCCGAGGCGTGGGCGGCGGCCGTGCGGACGTTCGACCGGTTCGACTCCTTCGACCGCTACCTGTTCAGCGTGCCCATGTGGAACGGCGGCGTGCCGTACAAGCTCAAGCAGTTCATCGACGTCGTCAGCCAGCCTGCGATGATCTTCGACGTGCATCCGGAGACCGGCTACCGGCCCCTGCTGACCGGCAAGCGCGCGGCCGTCGTCTACACCAGCGCCGTGTGGGGCCCCGGGCTGGGGCCCGAGTTCGGGACCGACTTCCAGTCGGCGTTCTTCGGCGACTGGCTGCGCTGGGCCGGCGTCACCGACGTCCAGGAGATCCGCCACCACCCCACGCTCACGGGTTCGTACGAGAGCGAGCGCAAGCAGGCCGACGAGCGCGCCCGCCAGGTGGCGAGGACCTTCTGAGCTCAGCGGCGGGGCGGGTCGATGCGGGCGCCGTCGCTGGTGAAGATCATCAGCCGGGACAGGTCCACGCCCACCTTGGCGGCGTCGCCGGCGCGCCAGATGGGCCGGTTGCCCAGGCGCACGATCAGGTCGGAGCGGCGATGGATGCCGCTGTTCGGGTGCTGGCCCACCCGCTCCTGATCCTGGTGCTGCTGCTGCTCCTCGTGCGAGAAGAGCCGGCGCACCAGCTTGGTCAGCCTCCCCGACCCGTTCTGCTCGCCGTTGACGCGCACGCGCGGGTCCGGCGGCTCGGGCACCGGTACGGCGGGCATGCCGCACTCCAGGTACGCCAGCCACTCGTGCCCGTGGTACTCCAGCGCCCGCACCCGCCCGTAGAAGGACGGCCCCTCGTACGACTCGGGCACCGGGGCCAGCCCGTCCGGCCGCATACCCACCAGCACCTGGCCGCCCGTGTGCTGCGAGATGGCGTACGCCCTGGGATCGCTCCAGGGCAGGGTCAGCCGATGAGGGCCGAAATCGAGCATCACATATTGGTTCTGCGGGGTCCTGACATTGGCCGCCAACAGGTTCAACTGCTGGGAGTTGAGAAAGGCGGCCACGAACGCCGTCGCTGGATCGTTGTAAATCTGGGCCGGAGTGCCGACATCTTGCAAGACCCCGCGATTCAGGATGGCGATCCTGTCGGCCAGGGTCAGCGCCTCGACCTGGTCGTGCGTCACGTAGATCGTGGTGACGCCGAGGGATCTGACCAGCGCCGAGATCTCCATGCGCAGCTCGGTCCGCATGCCGGCGTCGAGGTTGGACAGCGGCTCGTCCATGAGGAACAGCTTGGGCTGCCGGACGATCGCCCGGCCCATCGCCACGCGCTGACGCTGGCCGCCGGACAGCGTGCCGGGGCGGCGGTCCAGGGTCTCGTCGATGTGCAGGGCCTTGGACAGCTCCGTCACGCGCTCGCGCACCAATGCGGGGTCGGACTTGGCGATTTCCAGGGGGAAGGCGATGTTGCCGCGTACGGTCCTGTGCGGGTAGAGCGCGCCGTTCTGGAACACCATGGCGACGTCACGGTCACGGGGCGCGAGGTGGTTCGCCATCTGGCCGTCCAGCCAGAGGTCTCCTTCGGTGATCTCCTCCAGGCCCGCGATCATGCGCAGCAAGGTGGACTTTCCGCATCCGGACGGACCGAGGAGGACGAGGAACTCGCCGTCTTCGGCCCTGAGGCTCAGCCGGTCGACTGCTAGGTAGTCGCCCGGATACACCTTGGTCACTTTGTCAAGAACGACCGAGCTCATGGGCTCACACCTTGCGCGCGTGTCACCTGTGACGAGGCTGATTGAAGAGGTAGTACATCGCGCCTTAACGCTAGATGTCCACCCTTGACATAAAGAATCTCGTTCCAAGGCGTTTCGGTCGGGGGTTTTGGGTGTCCGTACACCGAAATTTCCGGATCTGGGGTTGATGGAAGGGCTTGCGTAAACTTGCGGCAAGGGCTTTCATAGTCCGGGACGTTCGGGGGGAGACTATGACCGCTTGGTGGCGGAACGCTGCGATCTACCAGGTCTACGTGCGCAGCTTCGCAGACGGCAACGGCGACGGCGTGGGTGACCTGATCGGTGTTCGCGATCGCCTGCCCTATCTGGCCGGGCTGGGCGTGGACGCGATCTGGCTGACGCCGTTCTACACCTCGCCGATGGCCGACTTCGGCTACGACGTGGCGGACTACCGGGACGTCGACCCGCTGTTCGGCTCGCTCGCCGACGCCAAGGCGCTCATCGACGAGGCGCACGGGCACGGCCTGCGGGTGATCGTGGACGTCGTCCCGAACCACACCTCCTCGGCCCACCCCTGGTTCCAGCAGGCGCTGCGCGGCGAGCACCGCGAGCGCTACATCTTCCGCGACCGGCCCAACGACTGGGAGTCGATCTTCGGCGGGCCGGCGTGGACCCAGGTGGCGGACGGCCAGTGGTACCTGCACCTGTTCGACCCCGCTCAGCCCGACCTCGACTGGGAGAACGAGGAGGTGCGCGGGGAGTTCGAGTCGATCCTGCGGTTCTGGCTCGACCTGGGCGTGGACGGCTTCCGGGTGGACGTGGCGCACGGCATGGTCAAGCCGCGCGACCTGCCCGACATCGGCCGGGGCAACCAGGCCAGGATGGTCGGCAGCGAGCCGGTGCCGTTCTTCGACAACGACGGCGTCCACGAGATCCACCGGGCCTGGCGGCGCGTGCTCGACTCCTATCCCGGAGAGCGGATCGGCGTGGCCGAGGCGTGGGCGCCGACGGCCGAGCGCCTGGCGATGTACGTCCGGCCGGACGAGCTGCACCAGGCGTTCAACTTCCACTACCTGTTCACCCCCTGGGACGCCGCCAGGCTGCGCGAGGTGATCGACTCCTCGCTGGCCACGGCCGGATCCGTGGGGGCGCCCACCACCTGGGTGCTGTCGAACCACGACGTCAAGCGGCACGTCACCCGCTACGGCGGCGGCGAGACGGGCCTGCGCAGGGCCCGCGCCGCCGCGCTGCTGACGCTCGCGCTGCCCGGCTCCGCCTACGTCTACCAGGGCGAGGAGCTCGGCCTGCCCGAGGTGCTCGACCTGCCGGCCGAGCTGTGCCAGGACCCGCAGCGGCTGCGCGACCCCGACAGCGGCCGCGACGGCTGCCGCGTCCCGCTGCCCTGGACGCGCGAGTCCGGCTGGCAGGAGCCGTGGCTGCCGATCCCGGCGGAGTGGGCGGAGCTGAGCGTGGCGGCCCAGCAGGGCGTGCCGGGCTCGACGCTGGAGCTGTACCGGGCCGCGCTGCGCCTGCGGCGCTCGATCGACGGCGACCTGACCTGGCACGACTCGCCCGAGGGCACGCTGGTGTTCTCGCGGGGGTCGTTCGTCTGCGCGGTCAACCTGACGGAGACCCCTGTGGACCTCGGCGTCGAAGGGGAGCTCCTGATCGCCTCGGATGTGCCTGGAGCAGGGGATTCGGCGGCCTGGTGGAAAGTAAAGTGTGGGACATGAACGGTCACGCTCGCCTCGCCGACATCGCCGCCCAGGCCGGGGTGAGTGAGGCCACGGTCAGCCGCGTGCTCAACGGCAAGCCCGGAGTCTCCGCGGCCACCCGCCAGGCGGTGATGGCCGCGCTCGACCTCATGGGCTACGAGCGGCCGCCCCGGCTGCGGCAGCGCAGCAACGGCCTGATCGGCCTGGTGACGCCGGAGCTGGACAACCCGATCTTCCCCGCGTTCGCGCAGGCCATCGAGAAGGCGCTCACCCAGCACGGCTACACGCCCGTGCTGTGCACCCAGCTCCCCGGCGGCGCGCCCGAGGACGAGTTCACCGAGCTGCTGGTGGACCGCGGTGTCAGCGGCATCGTGTTCGTCTCGGGGCTGCACGCCGACACGACCGCGCGCATGGACCGCTACACCCGCCTGACCGACCGGGGCCTGCCGATCGTGCTCGTCGACGGCTACAGCGAGCACATCGACGCCCCCTTCATCTCGCCCGACGACCGCCTGGCCGCGCGGCTGGCCGTGCAGCACCTGGTCGATCTCGGCCACGAGCGCATCGGGCTGGCGCTGGGGCCGCGCAGGTTCGTGCCGGTGATCAGGAAGATCGAGGGCTACAAGCAGGCCATGGCCCAGCTCCTGGGCGCGACCGGCGTGGACGAGCTGATCTCCCACTCGCTGTTCTCCGTCGAGGGCGGCCAGGCCGCCGCGGCGCAACTGCTCGCCCGCGGCTGCACCGGCATCGTGTGCGCGAGCGACCTCATGGCGCTGGGCGCGATCCGCGCCTGCCGGGAGAAGGGACTGTCCGTGCCGGGAGAGGTGTCCGTCGTCGGCTTCGACGACTCGCCGCTGATCGCCTTCACCGATCCGCCGCTCACCACCGTGCGCAAGCCGATCGGCGCGATGGCGTCGGCGGCCGTGCAGACGCTGCTCGAAGAGGTCAACGGAGTGCCGGCCAAGCACGTCGAGCTGGTCTTCCAGCCGGAGCTCGTCGTCCGCGGCTCCACCGGCTCCGGCCCGCTGGTCAACCGGTGACCGCCTCGCCTCTCCCGAAGCCGGGCCACGAACACGTGACACGCGACATCCTGGTCCTCGGCGGCGCCGGGGTCGACACGACGGTGTACGTTCCCGAGCTGCCGCTGCCGTACAAGGACACCTACCATGTGCCGCCGGTCGCCGACCGGATCGGCAACACCGGCGCGGGCGTGACGCTCGGGTGCCACGCGCTCGGGCTGCGGGTGGCGTTCGCCGACCTGATCGGCGACGACCCGCAGGGCGCGCTGATCCGGCACGCGCTACGCGACGTCGACTGCCGGTGGGGGCGGGCGGAGGCGGGCACCCGGCGCAGCGTCCTGCTCGTCGGCCCGGACGGCCGGCGCACCTCCTTCTTCGACCCCAAGGCCACGCCCGGCGAGCGCCTGGCGCGCGAGCTTTACGCGGACGTGCGGCCGCGGCACGTCCACGTGTCGATCACGGACTTCTGCCGCCACGTCTACCCCGACCTGAACGGCACGCCCGTCTCCAGCGACCTGCACGACTGGGACGGCGTCGCCGACTACCAGAAGGACTTCGCCTACCGATCCGACCTGGTGTTCATGTCGGCCGCCGCGCTGGCCGACCCGGCCGCCACGATGCGCGGCATCCTCGGCCGGGGCCGCGCCCACACGGTCGTGTGCACGCGCGGCGCCGACGGCTGCCTCGTCCTGACCCGCGACTCCGGCCTGCGGGCCTTCCCGGCCGCGCCGCTGCCCGGCCCGGTGGCCGACAGCAACGGCGCGGGGGACGCGTTCGTCTCCGGCTTCCTGTACGGCACGCTGCACGGCCGGCCGCTGGAGGAGTGCGTCCGGCTGGGCGCGATCGCGGGGGCGCACGCCTGCACGGTCGCCGGCACGCACGAGTCCCCGATCACCGAGGACCTGCTGCTCGGCCGGTCCGCCACCGTGTGATCCCACGCTCGCCCGGCTGCCGCGTGGCGGGGCTCAGGTGCTCGCGGCCTGCTGGCGGTCCAGCTCCCGCCAGGCCCGGAAGACGAACGGCGGGATCGACGCCAGCAGGTACACGCAGGCGAACGCGGCGAGCGTGAACGTCAGGCCGGTCAGCTCGGTGAGCGAGCCCGCCAGCAGCCCGCCCACCGGCATGCCGGCGTACGCGGCGGCCGTGATGCTGCTCAGCACCCGCGCCCGCAGCCGCACGGGGATCCGGCCGAACTGAAGGACGCCGAGGATCGGATTGATCGCGCCCGCCGCGAACCCGGACAGCGCCGTCACCCCGAGCGCCACCGGGAACGGGGCGCCCAGGGCCAGCACCAGGATCCGCGGGACACCGGCGAGCAGGAAACAGCATCCGTAGGTCAGCCTGCGGGGTAATCGCTCGCCGGCCGCGCCGTAGACGATCGTCCCGGCCACCGCGCCCGCGCCGAGCGCCCCGGTCAGCAGGCCGAACGCGCGGGGGTCGCCGGTGACCTCGCGGGCGTAGAGGGCCAGCAGCACCTGCGTCACGCCCGTGTCGAGCATGTTGGTGACCACGATCATCGTGGTGGCGCTCATCTGCAGCCGGTCGCGCCAGAGGAACGTCAGCCCGTCGCGCAGGTCGCTCACGTACCCGCTCGATCCGCGCCGCGCCCGCTCGTGCCCGGTGCGCGGGACCCCGAGCCCGATCAGGGCCGCCGAGAGCAGGAAGGTGATCGCGTCGAAGAGCAGCAGCGCGCTCGGGCCGAGCCACAGGATCAGCACCCCGGCCACCGGCGCGGCCACCATCGTGGCCCCCCGGCTGACGCCGTCGTAGGCGGCCGTCGCGCGTTCGATGCGGACGCCTCCGAGCGCCGACAGGTCGGGCAGCATCGCCTTGCGCGCGGTCTCGCCCGGGGTGGCCGCCAACCAGCGGACGAACAGGAGCAGCAGCAGGGCCGGATAGCCCAGCCCGGTCGTCACGAACAGCACGGGGATCGCCAGGACGATGAGCCCGCTCATCAGATCGGACACCACGCTCGCGGCCCGGAATCCCATCCAGTCCACGATCGTCCCGCCGAAGGCCGCCGAGACGACGACGGGGAACGTGGTCGCGAACGCGGCCAGCCCGGTGAGCCCGGCGCTGCCCGTGGTGTCGAGGACGAACCACGGCACGGCGAGCATGGACAGGATGTTGCCCGTGACGGAGAGAGCACTGGCGGCCAGCAAGGTGATGAATGGACGCCTCACGCGCGATGCCCCCCGGTTTTCAGCGTTGCTCATGCCCGGCGGCCGGTCAAGGGAGCCGCGAGGGGGCTCCCGGAGCCTGAGGGGGTGAGCGCGGCCGGCCGGGCCCGGCGTCCGGTGGCGTCGGCAAACATGATTTGATATCACCAATCATGATCGGTGGAGAAGGTGCGGGAATGATCGAGGAGCCGGCTCTGTGAGCGTCGCCGGGTCCGCGCCGAGCCTGCCTATCCAGCGCACGTCGTGGCCGAGCCGGGCCAGGCCGGCGGCCACGTTGGACTCCGGGCAAGTCCGTGCCGGCGATGCTCAGGGCGGAGGGCATCGACACCCGCCACGCCGTCGTGGACCCGTCCGCGCCGACCGGGTTGCTGCTGCGCGACAGCCACCCGTCCAGGGCGATCGACGTGCAGTACTACCGCGCGGGCTCGGCCGCCTCCCGGCTGTCGCCCGGCGAGCTCACGGCGGAGATAGTGCGCGGCGCGCGGATCGTGCACATCACCGGGATCACGCCCATGCTGTCCGGCTCCGCGCACCAGGCCACGCTCCGGCTGCTGGAGCTGGCCTCGGAGGCGGGGGCGCTGGTCTCGTTCGACCCGAACATCCGGCTCAAGCTCGGCACGCCCGGCGAGTGGCGCGAGCGCGTCGCGCCGCTGCTGGCCCGCGCCGACGTGGTGCTGGCGGGCGCGGACGAGCTCGGCCTGCTCCAGGTGGACCCGTCCGGGCTGGCCGGCCTCGTCGTGATCAAGCACGGCGACAAGTCGGCCACCTGCGGCGAGCTGCGGCAGGAGGCGTTCCGGGTGCCGGTGACCGATCCCGTGGGGGCCGGGGACGCGTTCGCCGCCGGATTCCTGTCCGGGCTGCTGCGCGGGCTGCCGTACGAGGTGTGCCTGCGCGAGGCGGCGGCCGTCGCGGCGCTCGTGGTGCAGTGCGCCACCGACACCGACGGGCTGCCCGACCGGGCGGGCCTGGACCGCGCGCTGGCGGCGTTCACCGGGGCGTCCGCCGGCACCGGCGAGACCGTCCACCGTTGACCCGTGTGATCGGGGATCACGCGTAAGAAGGGAAGTCATGTACCGCTGGGAGATCGTCCAGGCCGTTACCGAGCAGCGCGTGTTCGGGATCGTCCGGACCGCGGGGCCCGACGAGGCGGTGGCCGCCGCGCAGGCCGTGCTGGACGCGGGGCTCAAGGCCGTGGAGGTGGCGCTCACCACGCCGCGCGCGCTCACCGCCGTCGCGCGGCTCACCGAGCAGCGCCCCGAGGCGCTCGTCGGCGCCGGCACCGTGCTCGACGCCGCCGCGGCCCGCGCCGCCGTGGAAGCGGGCGCGCGGTTCCTGGTCTCGCCGAACCTGCACCCCGAGGTCATCCGCGCCGGGCACCGCTACGGCGTGCCCGTCTTCCCCGGCGTGTCCACCCCGACCGAGATCGTCCGGGCGCTGGAGGAGGGCGCGGACGCGGTGAAGATCTTCCCCGCGTCCGCGGTGTCGCCGTCCTGGCTGCGGGACGTGCGGGCCGCGCTGCCACAGGTCCCCGCAATCCCCACCGGCGGCGTGACCATCGACAACGCGCCGGAGTGGATCGCGGCCGGTGCCGTGGCCTGCGGCATGGGCTCGGCACTGACCTCGGGCGGCGCGCAGGCGGCGGGCGAGCGGGTCACCGCGCTGCTCGCCAAGCTCGCCGTAGCCCGCTGACCAGCACACCCACCAGAGCGACGGAGATCGGCGTGGAGCTTCAGGGCCTGCACGGACAGGTGGTCGACCGGATCGGCCGGTCGCTGGCGGCCGGGGAGCTCCGCGCGGGCGAGGTCCTGCGGCTGGAGGACGTCCAGGAGCGCTACGGCGTCTCACGTACGGTCGCGCGCGAGGCCGTACGCGTGCTGGAGTCCAAGCGGGTGGTCACCAGCCGCCCCCGCGTCGGCGTCACCGTGCGCCCGATGAGCACGTGGAACCTCTACGACCCCCAGGTGATCCGCTGGCGGCTGGCCTCGCCCCGGCGCGAGGCGCAGCTGCGCGAGCTGGCCGAGCTGCGGGCCGCGGTCGAGCCGCACGCCGCCGCGCTGGCCGCCGCGCACGCCGGGCCCGGCGTGCGCCAGGAGCTGATCGCCCACGCGCGGGCCCTGACGAGCGCGGCGCGGGCCGGTGACCGCGAGGGGTTCGTGGCCGCCGACTCGGCCTTTCACCGGGTGCTGCTCACGGCGTCGGGCAACGGCATGTTCGCCCAGCTCGCCGACGTGACCGAGGAGCTGTTCGCGGCCCGGCGCGACCTGCTGCTCCTGCCGGAGAAGCTCGACACGGACGCCGTCATGAGGCACCTCGACGTGGCCGAGGCCATCGCGGCGGGCCGCAGGGCGGAGGCGGCGCAGGCGGTCGGCTCCATCCTGGAATCGGCCCGCAACGAGGTCGAACGCCTCCTCGAAGGCGGCGCCTGCGCCCTGACGGGCTAGCGCGTCCACCGTACGCACCCACCTCGAACACCAGGAGAATCACCCATGACCGTCGCCGTCCACGTCGGCCCGGAGCCCGTGCCCGCCCTCATCGACGCCGTACGCCGGGCGGGCGGCGACGTGGTGCCGCTGGAGCGGGCCGAGGCCATCGTCTATTACGGCAGCGACGACCCGGCCGAGCTGCGCGCCATGCTGCACGACCGCATCCGGTGGGTGCAGCTCCCGCACGCGGGCGTCGAGCGATGGGCCGACGCGGGCGTGTTCACGGCTGCCGATCCCGGGTCCGCTCCCGGGTCTGCGGGGCCGGTGTTCACCGCCGCCGCGGGCTCCTACGGGGCGCCGGTCGCCGAGCACGCGCTGGCCCTGATGCTGGCCGCGGCGCGCGGGCTGCACCGGCTGGCCAGGGCGACGGAGTGGGGGCCGAACCGGTCGCGGGAGCTGGCCGGCTCGACGGTCGCGATCGTGGGCTGCGGCGGCATCGGGCGCGCGCTGATCCGGATGCTGGAGCCGTTCGGCTGCACGATCGTGGCGGTCACCGACAGCGGCGCGGCGCCGGGCGCGACCACCGTGCTGCCCCGCGCCCGCTACCGCGACGCGCTGCCCGAGGCCGACTACGTGGTCATCGCGGCGCCCGCCACGCCCGAGACCAGGGGCATGTTCGGTGCCAAGGAGCTCGGGCTCATGCGGACGGACGCCTGGCTCGTGAACGTCGCCAGAGGCGGCCTCGTCGTGACCGGCGACCTGGTGGAGGCGCTGCGTGCCGGCCGCATCGGCGGCGCGGCGCTCGACGTCACCGACCCGGAGCCGCTGCCCGCCGGTCATCCGCTGTGGCAGATGGACAACGTGCTCATCACGCCGCACTCCGCGAACCCGCGCCCGGCCTACTGGCGTGGCCTGGCCGAACGCGTGACCGCCAACGTACGGCGTTTCGAGGAAGGCGCGCCGCTGGAGGGCGTGATCTCCTCGACCCAGGGCTTCTGAGCCGGCTTGGGCCAGATTCGGGCCCGGTCTGGGCCCGGCTTGGGCCCGGTCTGGGGCCGGTCTGGGGCCGGTCGCCCGGGACGGAACTGCTAGTCCGCCAGCCTGACCCGGGCGCCCTGGCTCAGCCCCGAGTCGTGCACCTCCAGGCCCGCCGGCTCCAGCCCCTTGGGCAGCTCGAACACCAGCGAGCCGGTGAACGCCGCCCCCGCCTCGATGCGGATCGGCGTGATCTCCTTGCCGGCCTCGTCCAGCAGCTTGGTGCCGCCGTGCAGCGCGTCGTCCTCGTCGATCAGCTTCTGCTGGCCCGGGTAGAGCACCCTGGCCTCCTGGCCGACGTTGTTCACCTGCACGCCGACCTGGCAGGTGCGCTTCGTCGCGGTCTTGGCCGGCTTGGGGCACTTCGTGCTCGTCACCGCGAAGCGCAGCCTGCCGTCCTGCACGGGCCCGTCCGCGCCGGCCGAAGGCGAGCGGAGCAGCCACGCCACCACGGCCACTACCACCACCATCAGCACGACCGCGATCACCAGCGCGGTCAGGCAGCCCGTGAACAGGCTCCGCTTGCGCCTGGGCGGCGGGTAGCCGGGCAGCGGCCCCTGACCGGTGGTCGCATGGTGGGGCAGCGGCCCCTGCCCGGTCGGGTGGGGGAGCAGCCCGTGACCGGTCGGCAGCGGGCCGGTCCGCTCGGGAGGCGGCGGCTGGTGCCCGCGCGCCGTCCCCGGCACGGGCCCGGTGCGCTCGACGGGCGGCGGCATCTGCGGGATGCGGCCTGCTCCGGGCGTGGGTCCGGTGCGTTCGGCGGGTGGGGGTTGCTGCGGGATGCGGCTGGCTCCGGGCGTGGGTCCGGTGCGTTCGGCGGGCGGCGGCTGCTGCGGCCCCCGGCCCGTGCCGGGCACCGGTCCGGTGCGCTCAGGGTGCGGCGGGGCCTGCGGGCCGCGGGCGGACGCCTCCGGGTGCGGGCCGTGCCGGTCGGGACGCGGACCGCGGCCGTCCGGGTGCCGCGGCGGCTGCGGCCGCCCCGAGCCGGGGACGGCGCCCGTGCGGTCGGGCGGCATCCGGTGCGGCGCCTGCGGCATCTGCGCCAGCGGCGGGAACTCCGAGGCGTTCCACGCGCTGGTCAGGTGTTTGGTCGCGGCGAGCTGCGCGGCCGGCTCGTCGGCCGCCTCCACCAGCTCCAGCAGCAGCTGCCTGGCCGCGGGCCGCCGTGCCGGGTCGGGGTGGATGGCCGCCGCCACCAGCCGGTCGAGCGGCGCGGGCAGCCCCCGCAGGTCCGGCGGCGCGGTGCGGGCCCTGGCCGCCATCACGTACGCGTCACCCTCGCCGAACGGATGCCCGCCCAGCCCCGCGTAGGCGATCAGCGACCCCCACGCGAACACGTCGCCCGCCGGGCTCGTACGCCCCTCGAAGACCTGCTCGGGAGCGATCCAGCCGGGCGTGCCCATGACCATGCCCGCGTTCGTGTGGCGGGAGTCCACGTGCGTCGAACGGGCCAGCCCGAAGTCGATCACCCGGGGCCCGGCCAGCGTCAGCATCACGTTGGCCGGCTTGAGGTCGCGGTGCACCAGCCCGGCGGCGTGGATCGCGGTCAGCGCGGCGGCCACGCCCACGGCGGCCGCGTGCAGCACCGACGGGGACAGCGCCCCGTGCTCGATGAGGTGGTCCTCCAGCGAGATGCCGTCGATGTACTCGGTGACGAGGTAGAGGACGCCGTTGTCCTCGCCGTGGTCGAGCACCCGCGCCGTGCAGAACGAGGCGACCTTGCGCGCGTTGGAGACCTCTTCGTTGAAGCGCGCCCGGTAGACCGGGTCCGCGGTGTAGTCGCGCCGGATCGCCTTGAGCGCCACCCGCGAGCCGTCGGCGGCCTTGGCGAGGTAGACGACCCCCATGCCGCCGGAGCCGAGACGGCTGATCAGCTCGTAGGGGCCGATCGCCGGCGGATCTTCCGGCTTCAGCGGAGTGCCTGCGGAGCGCCCCAACGTCGCCGTCCTCTCGCCGTCGTCATCCCGTCTCAACCCGAACCGATCCTCCCGCCGGCCCGTTATCGTGAAACCCGAACCGTTCCGCCGCCCGGCATGCCGTTTGTACCCCAGACTCTAACGGAGGAAGGGCCTGCCCGTTGGCCACTAGCCCTGAGCAGGCCGGCGTCGCGCGGGACGCAACGTCACCCGCAGGGTGGCCATGTTGAGCGTGTGCGGCAGGGGGCGATGGGGGGAGAGCACCCGCCCCACCGGCTTGGGCCGGGCCGCCTGCAGCAGGCCGCCGAGGAAGGCCGTGCCGACGGCCAGCGTCAGGTGCACGCCGTCGCAGCCCGGCATGGCCCACCACTCCTCCGCCGCGGTGCCGTCCAGCCAGATCTCGGGGGTGAAGGCGTTGGCGTACGGCAGGCTCGGGTTGCGCTGGTGCGTGGCGAGCGGCACGAGCACGGTCACGCCCGGGGGCAGGGTGGTGCCGTACCAGGAGGTCTCCGTGGTGGTGACGCGCGACAGCGCGGGCACCGGCGGCCACAGGCGCAGCGCCTCGCGCAGGCAGGCCCGCAGGTAGTCGCAGTCGGCGCGGGCCGACTTGCGGTGGGCCGGGTGGGCGGCGAGCAGGGCGAGCGTCTGCATCAGCCCGGTCGCGGCCACGCCGAGGCCCATCAGCCAGAACGCCGCCTGCATGAGCCCGCGCGACTCGGCCTCAGCGGGGGTCTCCGCGATCAGCCCCGCCAGGCTGCCCGGCTCCGCGCGGCGCAGGTGGTCGATGATCCGCGCGTCGTAGCGGCCGGACAGGAGGTCCTGGCGCCGCCGGGCCCGCCGCCGCCCGGCCCGGGTGACGCCCTCCAGCAGCCGGGTGAGCTCCTCGTCGCCGGCCGCGCCGTCGCCGTAGACGCAGCGCCTGGCCACGCGCTGCCAGCGGGCGCCCAGCCGGGCGTGGTCCACCGTGCCGACCATGCCCTGCGCCTCCTCGCGGGCGATCTCGATGAACCCCGGCCGCAGGACGTCGGTCGGCAGCGCGAAGGCGCGCTCGTGGCCGGCCGGCGCGTAGGAGTCGTCGTCGCCCGCCAGCACGCGCAGGGCGTCGCGCCCGGACAGGATCAGCAGCGCCTGGCCGCCGCGCACGCGGATCAGCACGGGACGGCCGCCGTACTCGGCCTCGAGGTTCGCCAGCAGCGAGCGGGAGCGCAGCAGGTCGCGCCCCGGGGTCATGTGGGGGGTGCCCGGCGGGATGAAGGCCGAGGCGAGGCGCAGGCTCTCGAAGGCGGTGGCTCTGGGGAGGCCCCTAGGCACGCGCGGCCTCCAGCGATCCGGCCGCCCGCGCCCGCGAACTCGCGACCGCCCGGGGCCGGCCCCGGTGGGTGGCGGGCGTCTTCATGGTGGCCGGAGCGGGAAGGACGTTCATATTCCAAGGTGATCGCCGTGCCGCCGCGTTCGCAATCGAGGTTTCGGTTACCGGAACACTTCCGTCACGTGCTTCACAGGTGTTCCGGTGGCCGGAACGCTCAGGCGCCGAGCAGGGCCGCCGAGATGGCCTGCGCCGCGCCGCGCACGGAGATGCCGAGCTTGGCCAGCGGCGCGGCCGAGGCGGGCGCGGCCACGCCCACCGACATGCAGACGCGGCCGCCCGGGCCGAACACCGGGGCGGCCACGCAGGCCACACCCTCGGTGTACTCCTCCTGCGCGTAGGCCACCCCGTGCCTGCGGACCTGGGCCAGCTCCCGCTCCAGGGCGGCCAGGCTGGTGATCGTCCGGCGCGTCATCCGCTCGAACCCGCCGCGCGCAAGCAGCTCCTGGCGCAGCTTCGGGTCGAAGGCCAGCAGCGTCTTTCCGGTCGCCGTGCAGTGCAGCGGCGCCCGGTCCCTGCCGTCGGAGCGGGAGCCGACCCGGTTGTGGCCGTACAGGCGCTCGACGTAACGGGTCTCCAGGCCCGCGGGCACGGCCAGGTTCACCGTCTGCCGGGTGGTCTCGTACAGGTAGAGCAGGTAGGGGAGCACCGCCCTGCGGCTGCCGGGCACCCGGGTGCGGGCGCTGGCGGCCATCGACTCCAGCAGCTCACCCGGCAGGTACGCGTTGCCCGTCCGCGTGGCCAGCTCGCGCGAGCACAGCACGCCCAGGAGGCGGTGCGCGGTCGACTTGGGCAGGCCGGTGCTGCGGCACAGCTGGGACAGGGTGACCGGGCGGGTGGCCGCCCCGAGCGCGATGAGCAGGTCGATCCCGCGCTCCAGGCTGCCCGGCTGCGTCGCCGCCCGGACGAGGTCGAGAGGTTGTTCCTGACTGGCCGTTCTCGTCGGCATTGCGCTCCCTTTCGCTTTCCGAGGAGCGGAAGGGAGCTTCCCGGGGCGGCGGTTTTACATCCCCTGGCCTACCCGGTCGCGCCCGCACGATACCCCTGCTCAGCGAAGACCGATGATCTCCGCGAACACGGAAACCGCCACCTCACCAGGCGTTCTGGCTCCTATGTCCAGACCTGCTGGGACATGTACGCGCTCGCCTCCCTCCACCTGTGCCAGCACCGCCGCGCCGCGCTTGCGGCTGGCGATCAACCCGACGTACGGCACGCCCTTGGCCAGGGCGTCGCGCAGGACCGGCTCCTCGGCCACGCCGTGCGAGGCGACGAGGACGGCCGAGGTGTCCTCCGCGACCGCGGCGAGCGGATCGGCGGTCGACTCGACCTGGTAGCCCATCGCCGTGCCGACCGAGGCGAAGGCGCGCGCGATGGGGCTGTCGCCGTACACGTGGACCAGCAACGCCGGCAGCACGGCCTCCAGGAAGATCTCCAGCGTGCCGCCGGACAGGCACGGCTGGCCCACCGCGACCAGCCCGTCCTCCTCGTGCGGCGCCTCCGCCTCCGGGGTGATCCGCAGCAGGGTCGCCCGCCCGGTGTGCCGCAGCAGGCGCAGGCTCTGCGCGCGCACGGTGTCGGTTGCGCACACGCCGCCGACGAACCCCTCGATCGTCCCGTCGGGCAGCACCAGCGCGCGGTCGCCCGCCTTGGCGCTGGTCGGCCGCTGCGCCCGCACGACGGGGGCCAGCACGTACGGCTCCCGCCGCGACCGCAGCGCCGCGAGCCTGGCCTCCAGGTCCGCCACCGCCACTGCCACCGCCACCGGCGCCCCGCCGCGAGGGCGGGGACGGGGCGCCGGCATGCCGATGAACTCGGTCACGGGATGGCCAGGTCCGTGCGGAAGGGGTCGCCGTTGACGACGCGCCACACGTTCGCCGGGGTGAGCGGCATGTCGGCGTGGCGCACCCCGTACGGCTGGAGCGCGTCGATCACGGCGTTGACCACGGCGGCCGGCGACCCGACGGTGGCCGACTCTCCGACGCCCTTGGCCCCGATGGGGTGCGTGGGCGAGGGCGTCACCGTCTCGCCCAGCTCCCACGACGGGCACTCCATCGAGGTCGGCAGCAGGTAGTCCATGAACGACGCGCCCAGGTGGTTGCCGTCCTCGTCGAACGCCATCACCTGCATGAGCGCCATCCCGACCCCGTCGGCCAGCCCGCCGTGGATCTGGCCCTCGACGATCATGGGGTTGATCCGCACTCCGCAGTCGTCCACCGCCACGAACCGGCGCACCTTCACCTGCCCGGTCCCCGGGTCCACGTCCACGACGCAGATGTAGGCGCCGAACGGATAGGTCAGGTTGGGCGGGTTGTAGACCGTGACCGCGTCCAGGTGGCCTTCGACGCCCTCGGGCAGCTCCAGGTTCGAGTGCGCGGCCAGCGCGATCTCGGACAGGGACTTGCCGGTGGCCGGGTCGCCGACGACGGACCAGCGGCCGTCGGCCCACTCCAGGTCGTCCGGGGCGGCCTCCAGCATGGCCGCCGCCACGATCTTGGCCCGGTCCCGCACCTTCCTAGCCACGATCGCCGTGGCGGCGCCGGAGACGGGCGTGGAGCGGGAGCCGTACGTGCCCAGGCCGAACGGCGTCTGGTCGGTGTCCCCGTGCACCACCTCCACGTCGTCGGCCGGGATGCCCAGCTCCTGCCCGACGATCTGGGCGAACGTCGTCTCATGCCCCTGGCCCTGCGACTGGCACGAGACCCGCAGCACCGCCTTGCCCGTCGGATGCACCCGCAGCTCGGCGCCGTCGGCCATGCCGAGGCCGAGGATGTCCATGTGCTTGCGCGGGCCCGCCCCGACGGCCTCGGTGAAGAAGCTGATGCCGATGCCCATCAGCTCGCCCCTGGACCGCTTGTCGGCCTGCTCGGCGCGCAGTTTGTCGTACCCGGCCATGTCCATGGCCAGGCGCAGCGCCCTGGGGTAGTCGCCGGAGTCGTACTCCCAGCCGGTGGGGGAGTGGTACGGGAACTGCTCCGGCTTGAGCAGGTTGCGCATCCGCACCTCGGCCGGGTCGAGGCCCAGCTCGGCGGCCAGCACGTCCACCATGCGCTCGACCAGGTAGACGGCCTCGGTGATCCGGAAGGAGCAGGCGTAGGCGACGCCGCCCGGCGCCTTGTTGGTGTAGACGCCGGTGACCTCGCAGTGGGCGGCCTCGATGTCGTACGAGCCGGAGAAGACGTGGAAGAACCCGGCGGGGAACTTGGTCGGCTGCGCCGTGCCGTTGAACGCGCCGTGGTCGGCCAGCACCTTGACCCTGATCGCCTGGATCCGGCCGTCCCGGGTCGCGGCCACCTCGCCGCGCATGTGGTAGTCGCGGGCGAAGGCGGTGCTCATGAGGTTCTCGGAGCGGTCCTCCATCCACTTGACCGGCTTGCCGGTGACGATCGAGCCGACGATCGCACACACATATCCTGGATAAATCCCGACTTTGCCGCCGAAGCCGCCGCCGATGTCCGGCGAGATCACCCGGATCTTGTGCTCGGGCAGCCCGGCCACCATCGCGTACAGCGTCCGGTGCGCGTGCGGGGCCTGCGTGGGGCACCAGACGGTGAGCTTGCCGGTGACCTTGTCGAAGTCGGCGACCGCGCCGCAGGTCTCCAGCGGCGCCGGGTGGACGCGCGGATACAGCATGTCCTGCGCGACCCTGACCTCGGCCTGCTCGAAGATCGCGTCCGTCCGCCCCTTGTCGCCGGCCTCCCAGTCGAAGATGTGGTTGTCGGTCCGGCCCTCCAGGTCGTCCCTGATCACCGGGGCGCCCTCGTCGAGCGCGCGGCGGGCGTCGATGACGGCGTCGATCGGGTCGTACTCGACGTCGATGAGCTCCAGCGCGTCGCGGGCCGAGTAGGCGTCCTCGGCGACCACGAACGCGACCTCCTGGCCCTGGAAGCGCACCTTGTCGGTGGCCAGCACGGCCTGCGTGTCCTGCGACAGGGTGGGCATCCAGGCCAGGTTCAGCCCGGCCAGGGTCTGCCCGGTGATGACGGCCTTGACCTTCGGGTGCGCCTCGGCGGCCGAGGTGTCGATCGAGACGATCCTGGCGTGCGCGTACGGGCTGCGCAGCACGGCCCCGTACAGCATGCCGGGCAGCCGTACGTCGTCGGTGTAGTTGCCGCGCCCCCTGATGAAGCGGGCGTCCTCCTTGCGGCGCATGGGGCCGTAGCTCATGATTTCGACTCCAGTTCGGCTGCCCAGCGAATGGAACGGACGATGTTCTCGTAGCCGGTGCACCGGCAGAGCTGCCCGGAGATGGCCTCGCGGATCTGGCCCTCGTCGGGGTCGGGCACGCGGTCGAGCAGCGCGCGTGCGGTCAGCAGCATGCCCGGCGTGCAGAACCCGCACTGCAGCCCGTGGCACTCCACGAACCCCTTCTGCACCGCGTCCAGCTCGCCGTCGCGCTCCAGGCCCTCGACCGTGGTCACCTCGTGCCCGTCGGCCATGACGGCGAGCACGGTGCACGACTTGACGGGCACGCCGTCGAGCCGCACCGTGCAGACGCCGCAGTTGGAGGTGTCGCAGCCCCAGTGGGTGCCGGTCAGGTCCAGCTCGTCGCGCAGGAAGTGCACGAGCAGCAGCCGCGGCTCGACGTCCCTGGTGTACGGCTGCCCGTTCACGGAGACCGTGATGCGCATGTCAGATCCTCCCTGCTGCCCTGGCCAGCGCCCGCCGGGTCAGCTCGGCGGCCAGGTGGCGCTTGTAGTCGGCGGGCCCGCGCTGGTCGGCGTGCGGGTCGCAGTGCTCGGCGGCGATCCTGGCCGCCTCCGCGAACGCCTCGTCACCGGGCGGCCTGCCGTTCAGATACGTCTCGGCCTCGGGGGCGCAGAAGTGCTCGGCGCCGACCGCGGTCAGGCCGATGCCCGCCCGGGTGATCACGCCGTCCTGGACGCTGAGGACCGCGCCCGCCGCCGCCACCGGCCAGTCGCCGACGCGCCGCTCGACCTTCTCGTACGCGCTGCCCGTGCCCGCCACCACCGGCACGCGGAGCTGGAGCAGCAGCTCGCCCGGCTGGACGGCGGTCTCGTACGGGCCCTCGTGGAACTGCCTGATCGGCACGGTGCGCGTCCCGCCCGGGCCCTGGATGACCGCCGAGGCCCGCAGCGCGGAGAAGACGGCCGACAAATCCTCCGAAGGGTCGCCCTGGCAGAGCGAGCCACCTACGGTCCCCCGATTTCTGACTATCGGATCGGCAATAACTCGCTCCGCGTCACGAAATATCGGGAAAAGGTCGGTGGCGGTGGTGCTGCCGAGCAGCTCTGTGTGCCGTACCAGCGCGCCGATGACCAGCTCGTCGCCGTCGACGGAGATCTGGCCGAGCTCGGACAGGCCGTTGATGTCGATCAGTGCCTCGGGCTGGGCCAGGCGCAGCTTCATCATCGGGATGAGGCTGTGTCCACCTGCGACGATCCTGGCGTCGGGACCGTACCGCTCGAGGAGCTCGATCGCGTGCGGCACGCTGTCGGCTCTCTCGTATTCGAACCTCGCGGGAACCTGCATGACTGCACATTGCTGTCATCCGATTTGTCGCGACAATCCGCAAATAAGGGATTCCTTAATGCGGTCCGGCGAACTAAGAATGTGGGGTGACACTCAGCCAGCTCGGCGCGTTCGTTTTCGTCGCCCGCCTGGGCTCGGTCAAGGCCGCGGCGCGGGCGCTCGGCGTGAGCGAGCCCGCGGTCTCCCAGTCGCTGGCCCAGCTCCGCAAGCACCTCGGTGACCCGCTGCTGACGCGGTCCGGCGACCGCATGGTCCTGACCGAGGGCGGGCGGCGGCTGCTCGGCATCGCCGCCCAGATCGTCGCGCTCGGCGCGGAGGCGGTCGCCGCCGTCCAGCCCGGCCACCCCGCCCGGCTGCACGTGGTGATGGACGCGGGCCTGGCCGAGTACGTCGCGGGCCCGCTGCTGTGCCTGTTCACGCAGCGCAAGTCGGTGGACGCCTCCACCGGCGTGGCGGGGACGGCCGAGATGCCGCTGCTGCTGGCCAGCCGGCTGGCCGACGTCGCGCTCGGCGCCCAGCCGGCCGAGGAGGGCCTGGTGAGCCGGCCGGTGCTGCGCTGCCACCTCATCGTGGTCGGCTCCCCGCGCGGGCGCAGGGACCAGTGGCTGGTCGGCCCATCGGGCACGGACCCGGCCGGCGACACCAGCCGGCTGCTGCGGCTGCTGCGCGTGCCGGAGTCGCAGGTGCGGGTCTTCGCGAACCAGACGGCCGCGTGGAAGGCGGCGGCCGAGGGCGCCGGGGTCGCGCCCGCCACGGCGCACCTGGTGGCCTCGCAGTTACGCAGGGGCGAGCTGGTGGCCATCGACACCGCGGCCACCCCGCTGCCCGCCTACTGGTACGCCACCACCCTGGAGCCCTCGGCCCGCTCGGCCGCCGCCGGCACCTTCCTGGACTTCCTCACCACCCCGGCGGCCACCCAGATCATGCGCACCCCGGACGACGGCATCCCGCGCAGCCGCTTCCGCCCGCCGGTGCACGTGTCGATCTGGAGCTGACCGGTCCGGCGGCGCGAGAGCGGGCCCCCGAGCACGCCGCGCGGGATCAGCGCAGCGCGGCGGCCTCCGACGCCAGCTTCTCGACGCGGCCCCAGTCGCCCGCCGCGAGGGCGTCGGCCGGGGTCAGCCAGGTGCCGCCGACGCAGCCCACGTTCGGCAGCGCCAGATAGTCCGGGGCGGTGGTCACCTTGATCCCGCCCGTGGGGCAGAACCGCAGGTCCGGCAGCGGCCCGCCCATCGACTTCAGGTAGGGGACGCCGCCTGCGGCCTCGGCGGGGAAGAACTTCAGCTCCTTGATACCCCGCTCGGCCAGCGCCATCACCTCCGACACGGTGGCGGCGCCCGGCAGGTACGGGACGCCGCTGGAGTCGAGCGCCTCGACCAGCGACAGGGTCGTGCCGGGCGAGACCAGGAACTTGGCCCCCGCCGCCACGGACGCCGAGATGTCGTCGCTGGTGCGGATCGTCCCCGCGCCCACGGTGGCCTCCGGGACCTCGTCGGCGATCCTGGCGATGGCCTCGCGCGCCGCCGGGGTGCGCAGGGTCACCTCGATGACCGGCAGGCCCCCGGCGACCAGCGCGCGGGCCAGCGGGACGGCGGTCTCGACGTCCTCGATCACCACGACGGGGATCACTGGGGCGAGATCGAGCAGGCTCATGAATCCTTCTCCTCATCGGCCCCGGACAAGGGGCCGTTCAGTATTCGGGGCCGTCGGGACAGCCGTTTGTCAGCTCACCAGCTCGGAGCTGGCCCGCTGGCTCAGCCAGGCGGCCGCGCCGGTCAGCGCCGGTTGGGGCGCGACGATCAGCACGGTCCCGATGGCCGCCAGATAATCGGCCATGTCGGGATTGGTGGCGAACCGCGAACGGAAGCCACTGGTGCGCACGCGTTCCACGATACGTGGCAGCACTCCGCCGCCCAGGTAGACCCCACCCCGCGCGCCGAGCGTCAGCGCCACGTTCCCGGCGAAGCTGCCCAGCATCCCGCAGAACACCTCGACCGTCTCCGCGCACAGCGAGTCGTCCAGCCTGGCCACGATGTCGGAGGCGGTCAGCTCGGGCGCGCTGACCCCGTTGACCTGCGCCAGCGCCCGGTGCAGCCGGACCAGGCCCGGCCCGGACAGCACGTGCTCGGCCACCACGTGCGGCAGCCCCTGCGACTGCAGCGCCTGGACGATCTCCAGCTCCCGCGGCTCGACGATCGGCACCGTGACGTGCCCGCCCTCGCCGGGGATCGGCGTCCAGCCCTGCTCGGCGGGCGCCAGCCCGCCCACGCCGAGCCCGGTCCCGGGACCCAGCACGGCCTTGACCCCGTGGCCGGGCTCCGGACCGCCCAGCGACACCAGGTCGTCGCCCTCCAGGTGGGGCAGCGACACGGCCAGCGCTTCGAAGTCGTTGAGCAGGCGGACGTACGGCACGTCGAGATCGCGTACGGACCCGGCCCACGTCGAGTTCGTGAGCCGGTAGCAGTCGCCGTCGATCGGCCCCGCCACGGCCAGGCAGGCCGCCCCCGGTCGCACTCCGCCCGCGTGTTCGGCGAGATAAGCGGCTACGGCTTCGGGGAGGGTGGCGTAGTCGGCCCCGGCCAGGACCGCGACGTTCGACGGCCGCGCTCCCAGCGAGGTGACCAGGCCGAATCGGGCGTTGGTCCCCCCGATGTCGGCGACGAGCCAGGGAAGGTCAAAGGCACTCACCGCATACCTCCGGCATTCAGGGCGGCGTCAAGATCGCTCGCCGTACCCCGAAGAATGTCACGAACGCGCACACCGTCCCAGAGCGGATCGTGAGCACGAGCGGTCACCGGCCGCGATGCGGGCATGTGGTGCCGGACAGCCAGGTATGCGGTCACCGCGCCAGCCCGGCGGACCGCGCGCCGACCGGCGCGCCCGTCTCCAGGTGCGAGGAGCCCGCCTCGGCCGGGAAGCCGAGCCCGGGGCCGTGGTGCGGCGACTCGGCGCCGCTCACCCCGAAGATCCCGGCGCCCTGCTCCGCGTGCCCCGCCATCCGGCGGAACGTCGCGAACAGCTCGCGTCCGGTGCCGACCCACTGCGCGTCGCTCAGCGGCCGGCCCTCGGGCGTCCGCCTGGCCAGCTCCTCGGCCGGCACCAGCAGCTCCAGCGTCCCGGCCGCCGAGTCCAGCCTGATCACGTCGCCCTCGTGCACCAGCGCGATCGGCCCGCCGTCGGCCGCCTCGGGCGACAGGTGGATGGCCGCGGGCACCTTGCCGGAGGCGCCGGACATGCGCCCGTCGGTGACGATCGCCACCCGCTGCCCCCTGTCGAGCAGCACGGCCAGCGGCGGCGTGAGCTTGTGCAGCTCCGGCATGCCGTTCGCGCTCGGCCCCTGGTAGCGGATGACCGCCACGAAGTCCTGCCCGTCCAGCTCGCCCGTCTCGAATGCCCGCAGCAGGTCGAGCTGGTCGTCGAAGACCTTGGCCGGCGCCTCGATCACCAGGTGCTCCGGCTTGACCGCGGACACCTTGCTGACCGCGCGGCCCAGGTTGCCCTCCAGCATGTGGATCCCGCCGTCCGCCGAGAACGGCCGCGCGACCGGCCGCAGCACGTCCAGGTCGGCGCTGCCGCCGGTGACCGGCGACCAGACCAGCTCGCCGCCGACCAGCTCGGGAGCCTCGCGGTAGCGGTCGAGCCCGCGCCCGGCCACCGTCAGCACGTCGGCGTGCAGCAGCCCCTCGTCCAGCAGGTCCCCGATGAGGACCTGCATGCCGCCGGCGTCGCGGAAGTGGTTCACGTCCGCCTGGCCGTTGGGGTAGATCTTGGTGAGCGACGGCACCACCGGCGACAGCCGGGCCAGGTCGTCCCAGGTCAGCACGATGCCCGCGGCCGCCGCCATGGCCACCAGGTGCAGCGTGTGGTTCGTGGAGCCGCCGGTGGCCAGCAGGGCGACGCAGGCGTTCACGATGGACTTCTCGTCGACCAGCTCGCCGATCGGGGTGTACTCGGAGCCGTGCGCGGTGATCTCCACCGCACGCCGCCCGGCCGCCTCGGTGAGCGCGTGGCGCAGCTCGGTGTGCGGGTTGATGAACGTCGAGCCCGGCAGGTGCAGGCCCATGACCTCCATCAGCGCCTGGTTGGAGTTCGCGGTGCCGTAGAAGGTGCAGGTGCCGGGGGAGTGGTAGGACTTGGCCTCGGCGTCGAGCAGCTCTTCCCTGCCCACCTTGCCCTCGGCGAAGAGCTGGCGGGTGCGCGCCTTGACCTTGTTCGGCAGGCCCGAGGCCATCGGCCCGGCCGGGACGAAGATCGCCGGCAGGTGCCCGAAGTGCAGCGCCCCGATGAACAGGCCCGGCACGATCTTGTCGCACACGCCCAGCAGCAGCGTCGAGTCGAACATGTCGTGCGACAGCGCGATCGCCGTCGCCATGGCGATCACGTCGCGGCTGTAGAGCGACAGCTCCATGCCGGCCCGCCCCTGGGTGATGCCGTCGCACATCGCGGGCACGCCGCCCGCCACCTGCGCCACGCCGCCGGCGCGGCGCACGGCCGCCTTCAGCTCCGGCGGGTAGGTCTCGTACGGCTGGTGGGCCGAGAGCATGTCGTTGTAGCTGGTCACGATGGCCACGCCGGGCTTGGCCGTGCCGCGCAGGGCCGGCTTGTCCTCGGCGGAGGCGCCCGCGAAACCGTGCGCCAGGTTCGCGCAGCCGAGGTGCGCCCGCGCGGGGCCCTTCGCCCGCGCGGCCTCGCCGTCCTGCCTGATCCGCCTCAGGTACGCGGCCCGGCTGGCGGCGCTCCGCTCGGCGATCCGCTCGGTGATGTCCTGGATGACGGAATTCACTTTTCCTCCTCGTGCCAGGCGCGACCGCTGCGGCCAAGCAGTTCGTGGGCTCCCGCGGGGCCGGTGGTCCCGGCGGGGTAGGGCTCGGGCAGCTCGGCGGAGGACTCCCAGGCCGACAGGATCGGGTCGATCCAGCGCCAGGCCGCCTCCACCTCGTCGCGGCGCATGAACAGCGTCGGGTTCCCGGCCAGCACGTCGGTCAGCAGCCGCTCGTACGCCTCGGGCACCCGCGCCGTGAACGTCTTGCCGAAGCTCAGCGACATCGGCACCGGCTTCAGCGTCACCTCGCCCGCGCCCGGCTCCTTGGCCATGATGTGCAGCTCGATGCCCTCCTCCGGCTGCAGCCGCAGCACCAGGCGGTTGGGCCCGCCGCCGGGGAAGATGGAGTGCGGCACGTCCTTGAACTGCACCACGATCTCCGACCTGCGGTACGGCATCCGCTTGCCGGTGCGCAGGTAGAACGGCACCCCCGCCCACCGCCAGTTCTTGACCTCGGCCCTGATCGCGGTGAACGTCTCCACCCGCCGCGAGGCCTCCGTCGTCGGCGTGGAGGCGGGCTCGTCGAGGTAGCCCGGCATGTCGCCGGACTCGACGTACTGGCCGCGCACCGTGAACCGGTCCGCCTCCGTGCCCGTGATCGGCCGCAGCGCCTGGAGCACCTTGACCTTCTCGTCGCGGATGGCCTCGCGGTCGTTGCGGGCCGGCGGCTCCATCGCGGTCAGCGTGAGCAGCTGGAGCAGGTGGTTCTGCACCATGTCACGCAGCGCGCCCGCGTGGTCGTAGTAGCCGCGGCGGCCGGGCGTCCCCACGGTCTCCGCGGCGGTGATCTGCACGTGGTCGATCCAGAGCGAGTTCCAGATCGGCTCCAGGAAGGCGTTGGCGAAGCGCAGGACCAGCAGGTTCTGGACGGTCTCCTTGCCCAGGTAGTGGTCGATGCGGAAGATCTGGCGCTCGTCGAAGATGGCGCCGACCTCGTCGTTGATCCGCTGCGCGCTCGGCAGGTCGTGGCCGAGCGGCTTCTCCAGCACCACGCGCGACTGCGGCGTCACCAGCCCGGCCTCGTCCAGCTCCCGGCAGAAGGGCCCGAACGTCCTGGGCGGGCTGGCCAGGTAGAACACCCGGTCGCGCTGCTCGTGCCCGGCCAGCAGCCTGGTCAGCGCGCTCCAGCCGGACTTGTCCGCCCCGCCCACGTCCACCGACACGTGCTGCAGGCGGCCGAGAAAGCGCTGCCACACGGCGGGGTCGTCGACCGGGACCTGGTCGCGTACCTCGGCGTCCACCTTGCCGCGGAAGTCCGCGTCGGTCAGCCCGCCCCTGGACATGGCGATGACGCGGGTCTCCGGGGAGAGCCGGCCGTCCCTGTCGCTGTGGTAGAGCGCCGGGAGCAGCTTGCGCATGGACAGGTCGCCGGTCCCGCCGAAGACGACGAGATCGGCGGCGTACGAGCCGGATTCGGGTGAGGTCGAGAGGGGGGACACGGTTACGGACTCCGATGATCTACCGAAGGAAGGACAGAACGGACACTAACGAGAGTTTGGGTCTTAGACAAGCGGAGTTTTGACATGTGAGATAAAAAAGTCACGACTTTTCATGACCTAACCCCATGTGGTTCACTTAGCCGATGCCACGACGTACCGCCGCGACCCTTGCCACAAGTGGTGAGGTGCTCCGCCTCATCCGCACCGGTGAGGCCGTGACGCGGGCCGACCTGGGCCGGGTGACCGGCCTGTCGCGCCCCGCGGTGCAACTGCGCGTCGGCGAGCTGCTGGAGCGCGAGCTGGTCGTGGAGCGCAGCGACGCCCCCTCCACCGGCGGGCGGCCGCCGGTCAGGCTGGAGTTCAACGCCTCCGGCGGCGTGGTGCTGGTGGCGGCGCTCGGCGCCAGCCGCACGCGGGTGGCGGTGTGCGACCTGTCCGGCCGCGAGCTGGCGGGCCGCGACTTCGCGATGGACGTGGAGCAGGGGCCCGACGCCGTGCTGCCGCTGCTCATGGACACCTGGGACGAGCTGCTCGGCGACCGGCCGCCCTCGCTGATCAGGGGCGTCGGGATGGGCGTGCCGGCCACCGTGGAGTTCGCGCAGGGGCGCACGGAGAGCGCCCGCGTGATGGCGTCCTGGACCGGCGTGGTGATCCCGCCGATCATCCACGCGCGCTTCCCCGTGCCCGTGCTGGTGGACAACGACGTCAACGTGCTGGCCATCGGCGAGCACCGCGGCGCCTACCCCGACCTCGACGACCTCATGTTCGTCAAGATCTCGACCAGGATCGGCGCCGGCGTGATCGCCGGCGGCGGCATCCTGCGCGGAGCCATGGGCGCCGCGGGCGAGATCGGGCACATCCCGGTGCTGGACGGCGGCGGGGTGCTGTGCCGCTGCGGCAACACCGGCTGCGTCGACTCGGTGGCCAGCGGCACCGCGCTGCTGCGCGACCTGCGCGCACGGGGTAAGGACGTCAGGACGATCGCGGACGTGACCGCGCTGGTGCGGGCCGGCGACGCCGAGACCATGGCCACGGTCCGCGAGGCCGGCCGCCGGATCGGCGAGGTGCTGGCCGGGGCGGTCAACATCCTCAACCCGTCGGTGGTGGTGCTCGGCGGGGACATGGCGGAGGCGTTCGGGCCGCTCGTGTCGAGCATCCGCGAGGTCGTCTACCGCCGCTCCACGGCGCTGGCGACCCGGCGGCTGCGCATCGAGCCGAGCCGGCTGGGCGCGGCGGCGGGCATCAGCGGGTGCGCGGTGATGGTGCTGGACCACGTGCTGTCGCCGGACGCGGTGGACGAGACGATGACCGTCTCCCCCCTGCGCCGCGAGCGCGGCCTGGCCGCCTCCAGCTAGCCCGCGCCCGGCCGGCGACCCCCGCGCCCGGCCGAGGAGCGCGTCAAAGGTCCCACCGCGGCTCGTCGCTCTCCCGCACCAGCCCGTCGGCGCAGAACACCAGATGGCGATCCAGCTCGGCCGCGAACCACCGATCGTGCGTGACGGCCAGCACCGTGCCCTCGAACCCGCCCAGCCCCTCCTGCAACGCCTCGGCGCTGGCCAGATCCAGGTTGTCCGTCGGCTCGTCGAGCAGCAGCAACGTGGCCCCGGCCAGCTCCAGCAGCAGGATCTGCAGCCTGGCCTGCTGCCCTCCCGACAGCGTCTCGAACGGCTGCCCGCCCGCCGGCGCCAGCTCGTAGCGGGCCAGCGCCGCCATGGCCTCGTTGCGCGTCATGGCGTGCTCGCGCATCAGCACGTCGGCGGCGGCGCGCCCGTGCAGGTCCGGCCGCCGGTGGGTCTGCGCGAAATGCCCCGGTGAGACCCGGGCGCCCAGCCGGGCCACGCCGGTGTGCGCGATCGGCTCGCCCGCGAGCAGCCGCAGGAAGTGGGACTTTCCGGTGCCGTTCAGGCCGAGAACGCCGACCCGCTCGCCGTACCAGATCTCGGCCGAGAACGCCCGCAGCAGCCCGGTCAGCTCCAGGCTCTCGCACGTCACAGCCCTCTTGCCGGTACGCCCGCCGCGCAGCCGCATGCGGACGTTCTGCTCCTTCGGCGCCCGCTCCGGCGGCCCCGCCCGCTCGAACCGCTCCAGCCGCGTGAGCGCCGACCGGTACGCCCCGGCCAGCGCGTCGTTGTTCGCCGATCGCTGCCGCAGCGTGTGCACCAGCGCGCGCAGCCGCGCCCGCTCGTCCTCCCAGCGCTGCCGCCGCTCCTCCAGCCGCTCCTTGCGCCGCCTGCGCGCCTCGGCGTATCCGGTGAACCCGCCGCCGTGCACCCACACGCCGCGCCCCTCCACGGTGACGATCCGGTCGGCCGCCTCCGCCAGCAGCCGGCGGTCGTGCGAGACGAGCAGCACCGTCTTGGCCGAGCCTGCGATCGCCCGCTCCAGCCACTGCTTGGCCCGCACGTCCAGGTAGTTGTCCGGCTCGTCGAGCAGCAGGATCTCGTCGGGCCCGCGCAGCAGCGCCGCCAGCATGAGCCGCTTCTGCTCCCCACCCGACAGCGTGGCGAGGCTCCTGTCCTTGACGGCCGCGTACGGCAGGCCCAGAGCCTCGGTCGCGCACACGTCCCACACCACCTCCAGCTCGTAGCCGCCCGCGTCGGCGTAGTCGGCGATGGCCTGGGCGTAGGCGAGCTGGGTGGGCTCGTGGTCGCGGGCCGCGATCGCCGCCTCGGCCGTCACCAGCCCGGCCGCCGCCTCCCGCACCCGCCCGGGGGCCACGCTCAGCAGCAGGTCGTGCACGGTGCCCTCGCCGAGGAACTGCCGCATCACCCCGATGCCGCCGCTGCTCGCGATCCGGCCTTCGAAGGGCTGGAGCTCGCCCGCGATCAGGCGCAGCAACGTGGTCTTGCCCGCGCCGTTCGGCCCCACGAGCGCCGCCTTGGCCCCGTCGCCCACCCTGAACGACGTCTCCAGCAGCAGCGGACGCCCGTCGGGCAGCAGGTACGTCAGCCCGCTCACCTCGATGTGCCCCATGGGAGACCCTCCCCCGCTCGACCCACGTTCCACTCACTAGACCATCGATCCGGTCGCCGTACAACGTATTATCGCGACGTGGACAACGTGTGGTCGCGACCTTCCAAGGCCCCCAGGCAGACCCTGACCCTCGACCGGATCGTCACGGAGGCGGTGGCGCTGCTCGACGAGGAAGGCACCGGCGGGCTGACGATGCGCCGGCTGGCAGAGCGGCTCGGGACCGGATCGACCACCCTCTACTGGCACGTCAAGACCAAGGACGACGTGCTGGACCTGGCCCTGGACGCCGTCTTCCGCGAGGTCCGCCCGCCGCGCCCGCCGCACGCCGGGTGGCAGGCGCCCGTGGGGGAGCTGATGCGCGGCTGGCGCGCGGCGCTCCTGCGCCACCCGTGGTCGGCGACCGTCCTCGACCGCCCGCTCATGGGCCCGAACGCGCTGGAGCGCACCGAGTTTCTCTACGAGACCCTGGCCGATGCCGGTTTCCCGGCCCCGAAGGCGGCCGCGTACAGCCTGTCCAACTACGTCATGGGCTCGGTCCTCATGGAGGTCACCTGGCAGGACCGCGGCCGCCTGGACACCGGCGCGTTCCTGCGGGAGCGGGCCGCCCGCTACCCGGCCCTGGCCGAGCACGGCCTCGACCACGAGTGGGACGCCACGTTCGAGGAGGGCTTGGGCTACCTCCTGGACGGCATGGAGCAGGCCAGGAAACGCCATGCCGGCCCGCTCGGGTGAGCGGACCGGCGCGGCGGGGACGAGTTCGGTGGGATGGGCTCGGTGGGATGGGCTCAGTGGGCCGGGCTCGCGGCCTCTTCCTCGCGAGCCTGGCGGGGCAGCATCAGGCCGACCAGGAAGGTCGCGGCGATCATGCCCGCCGCCACGCACAGCGTGATCTCGACGCTCGCGGTGCCGAAGTAGACCGACCCGAGCAGCGCCACGCCCAGCGCGCCGCCCACCTGCTGCAGCGCCGTCAGGGTGCCGGACGCCGAGCCCGTCTCCGCCGGCTCCACCGCGGCCATCACGATGCTGAAGTACGGGCTCATGATCAGGCCGCTGCCCAGCCCGGCCAGCGCCAGCACCGGAGCGAGCTGCCAGGGGGAGACGCCGGGGGAGGCGACGGCGATCACGCCGGCCACGCCGAGAGCCATGACGACGGCACCCGCCAGCAGCACCTTGCGTCCGTGCCTCCTGGTGGCCTGCGCGACGCCCATCCCCGCGATCATGCCGAGCGACGAGGGCACGCCGGTCAGCGCCGCCTTGAGCGGGGAGTAGCCCAGGCCGAGCTGGGTGTAGAGGCCGATCACCAGCAGGAACCCGGCGAAGGCCGCGAAGTAGATCGTGCCGGTCGCCATGCCGGAGACGAACGCCCGCTTCGCGAACAGGCTGGGTGCCACCAGCGGGTCGCCGCCGCGCCCGGCCCGGCGCCGCTCGTACGCCGCGAAGATCGCGAACACCGCCGCGGCGGCCACCATCATCCCGAACGTCCACGCCGGCCACCCCAGCTCGCCACCCTGGACCAGCGGGAACACGATCAGCACGGTGCCGATGGAGGCGAGCACGGCGCCCGGCAGGTCGAGCCGCACGCCCCGCACCGGCCGGGAGGCCGGCAGGAACCGCAGGGCGGCCAGCGCGGCGCCGAGGCCGACGGGCAGGTTGATCAGGAAGATCAGCCGCCAGTCGATGCTGGTCAGCACGCCCGCCAGGATCGGCCCGCCCACCGCGGACAGCCCCATGACCGGCCCGAACAGGCCGAACGCGGTCTGCAGCTCCTTGGGCGGGAACATCTCCTTCATCATCCCCATCCCCTGCGGGATCATCGCCGCCCCGAACAGCCCCTGCACGATCCGGGCCGCGATGATCGTCTCGGGGGAGAACGCGAGCGCGCAGAGCAGCGATCCGGCGGTGAACCCGGTGACGCCGATGAGGAACATCCGCTTGCGGCCCACGATGTCGCCGAGCCGGCCGCCGGTCAGCAGGCCCGCGGTCATGGCCAGGGTGTAGGCGGCGCCCAGCCACTGGATGAGCGAGGTGCCGCCGCCGAGCTCGGCCCGCATGGTCGGGCCTGCGACGTTGGTGACGGTGGCGTCGAGCAGCTCCATCACCGAACCGGCGAGGATCACCGCGAGGGCCGGCCAGCGCCACTTGTAGAGGCCGGGCTCGGCGGGGGTGCCGGTCATGCGCGCCGGGCGGGTGTCGAGGGCGGTCATCTCTGCCTCCAGATCGGAACGGCTTGTTCTGTTCCAGAATAACAGAACGGAACGCTTCATTCCACAAGTGTGGCGGAATTATTTCGCCGAGCCATTGTTGGCGCGACCAATGAAATCGTGACTATAGTGGGTCCTGCCAACATTGGCTCGACCAACAAAGCGAGGCATCGATGACAGACGACCGCGGAGACCTCACCCAGCTGATCTACCGGCTCTACGCCTGCATGGATGAGGGGCGGTTCACCGACCTGGGGTCGGTGTTCGCCGAGACCATCGCCGTACGCACTCCCGGGGGCCTCGCCGAAGGGAAGGAGGCCGTGATCGCCCAGGCGGCGCGCAATCACTCGCCCGTGGAACGGGTCCAGCACTTCGTCCACAACGTCCTGGTCGACGTCGAGGGCGACCACGCGGGCGTGCGCGCTGACGTGATCGTGACCTTCAGCGACGGCGCCGCGCCGGAGGGGCGACTCGCGCCGGAGCCCCGTTTCACGCTCAGCGAGCGCTTCCGCTACGAGGCGATCCGCTCACCGGAGGGGTGGCGCCTATCGCGCGTCGACGGCACCCCCGTATGGGCCAGCGAACGGCAGCTCCAGACCACCCCGGCCCCGTAGCCGGTGACCCGCACCCCGGACTCGGACTCGGGACCTGGACCTCCACCCGGGACCTGGACCTGCCACCCGGGACCTGGACCTGCCACCCGGACCTGGACCTGCCACCCGGACCTGGACCTGCCACCCGGACCTGGACCTGCCACCCGGACCTGGACCTGGTGGCCCGGACCCACTGACCCGGATCGGACCCGGTGACCAGCGACCCGGTGACTAACGGGGACTCGTCGCGGGCCAGGGGGGCGGGTGGCTGGTCTGTGCGGGCACGAC
>NZ_VCKX01000399.1 GCF_005889725.1 Nonomuraea zeae | reverse complement strand
TGGCTAGTGTTTTTGAGAGCAAACAGTCTCTTTGAATAGTTTTTTGTTCAAGCAGAAGACGGCATACGAGTGGTCTTAGGGTCTCGTGGGCTCGGAGATGGGTATAAGAGACAGGTCGGGGTGGGCGTCGGGGACGGGTCGCCGCCGCAGGGGTCCGCGGTGGTGGCGCTGTTGCGCGGCGCGGGGGCCGCGGTCTCGAAGTCGGCGCCGTTGTCGTCGGTGTCGGCGCAGCCGCCGCCCTTGCGGAACGCGCCGGTGGCGTTGGTGAGCGCCGGGGCGGGGGAGCCTTCGAAGAAGTTCGCGCCGCCGTAGCCGACCAGGTCGGCGAGCAGCGCCAGCTGGTCGTCGGAGCAGGGGGTGGAGGAGCCGTTGCAGGCCAGGCCGTCGGCCGAGCGGACCAGCGCCACCTTGCCCGCGGTGCCGCTCATGTTGATGGAGCCGGTGCTGTCGGGCTGGGGAAGCGCGCCGCTGGGGGTGGTGCCCGCGGCGAGTTGCAGGAGGTGGTACTGGCCAGGGGCGAGGGTGCCGGCGAGGCCGGCCTTGCCGGAGGCGAAGTTCCCCGTTCCCGCCGCACTGGTGTACTGCACCGACCAGCCGTCCAGCGACACGGGGGCGTCGCTCCGGTTGAACAGCTCGACGTAGTCGTTGGTCAAGGGGGCGCCGGAGTTGCCGCCCCCGCCGTAGACCTGGCTGATGACCACGGCTCCTGGGGTCGCGGCCACGGAGGGTGAGGTCAGGACGGCGATCGAGCCGATGAGAACGCCGGCCGCGACGAAGATCGCCGGGACCCGGGACTTAGCACGCATGTCGAGGAGCGTAAAACGACAAATGCGGAAAACACTGTCTTTAGCGTGGACGGATCGTGAAATATCACGAGACGCGGTGAGGGGCGCTGATCTCCACCAGTTCGACGATCTACCCCTGAAGTGACGATCGGCATTAACGGGCAGTTAGCGACACCGGAATACCCTCGCGTCCCATGAAGATCGGGGACGCTGCCATGAACTATGAGATCACCCGCCGTTCGCTGCTCACCGGCCTGCTCTCCGGCGCCGGCCTGGTCGCGGTCGGCGGCGTCAGCGCCGCGCACGCGGCCGCCGAGATCGACCGGAACCGCCGCCGGGTGCTGATCGCGACGAACGAGCCGTGGGGCACCTACCACGCCGCTCCGCTGCTGCCGGAGGCCGCGCGCCTGGGCTGGGAGGTCGTCCAGCTCGTGCCGGACCGTACGGGCGTCAAACCGGACGACCCGGTCACGGTCGCGACCCTGGACGCGGTCCCCGAGGCGGACCTGCTCGTCGTGACCGGCGCGGGCGACTGGCCCGCCGACTGCGCAAAGCGGCTGCGCCGCCTGCCGCTGGTCGCCAGCTCGCTGGCCTACCAGCTGCCGGTGGAGGCGCCGCGGGCGGCGGAGTTCAGGGGCCGGCTGCGGGCGATCACCGCCTCCTCGCCGGCCGAGGCCGCGGTGTTCGACGACTACCTGGGCACGCGCCGCGAGATCGCGGTCGTCGGCACCCCGCAGACCGACAACCTGCCCAAGCACGCCCCGGAGCCGGGCACCGTCCTGGTGCTGACCAGCGTGACCAGGCCCGACGCCACCGGCGGCGCCGCGCCCGGCACCGAGCTGCTGCTCGCGGCGGCCGAGCGCCTGGCGGCGGCCGGCAAGCACATCCTGGTCGGCCTGCATCCCCGCGAGGACCGCACCCTCTGGGAGCGTTACGAGATCAGCGCCGTGCCGTCGGTGCAGGCCGCCGCCCGGACCGAGGTCGCCATCGGCATCCCCGGCACCGTCTTCCCCGTCGTCGCGGCGGCCGGCGTGCCGCTGGTCGGCTGCACCGACCCCAAGCTCCAGATCCCCGGCTACCTGCTGAGCGTCTGCTCGCACACCATCGCCTCGCCCGAGGATGCCGTGGCCGCCGTGGCGGAGGCCAAGCCGGTCTCCCGGAAGGTCCTGTACGAGGCGGTCGGCCCGGTCGGCGGCTCGGCCAGGCGGCTGTTCAAGGTCTGGCGCGACCCGGGCCGGCCGCGCCGATGAGCGACGACGCCCGGTGCCAGCGGTTGATCGGGTCGGGCTGCGGGTGCCGACGTTGATCAGGTCGGGCTGTGGGTGGCCGAGGTCGGTCAGGTCGGGCGGCCGAGGTTGATCAGGTCGGGCTGTGGGTGGCCGAGGTCGCGCAGTAGCCGGCCAATCGCCGGATGTCCGCCCGTATCGCCCGCCGCAGCAGCCGGCCCAGCACCGGTTCCAGCAGCTTGTCGAAGGTGGTGCGCGGGGTGACGCGCACGTGGAAGGTGAAGCGGCACCGGTCCTCGCCGAGCGCCTCCACGATCCGGCCGCCCTCGGCGTCGATCCCCGAGGTGGTGCGCCAGGCGAACGAGTGCCCGGGCCGCACTTGGGTGACCTCTCCGCCGTTGCGGTAGGTCCGGCCCGCGAACCGCATCACCTCGGCGGTGGTCGTGCCCACCCGGACGATCCCTGCGGGATCCGGCGCCATCGTCTCGACGCCGCCGCGCCAGCGCGGGTCCTGCCGGTAGTCGGCGACGACCGCCCAGACGGCCCCGGCGGGCCGGGTGATCTCCCCGTACTCTCGCAGTTCGATCATCCGGCGATGATACGGGCCCGGCCGCGACGCGGGGAAACCGCCGCCGTGCCTGCCCGGGCGCCGGCCGGTTCAGCGCTTGCGGGCCAGCGTGACGCCGTCGCGGACGGGCAGCATCACGCAGTCGAGCCGGTCGTCACCCCGGCCGGGCCCGGTGAGCTCCGCGGTGGCCCGGTGGCCCATGTGCGAGATCAGTTGCTTGACGTAGCGCTCGGGGCGGGCGGTCGCCACGTGTGCGGTGGAGAGGGGCATGCGCGATCCTTCTCGTCTGAGAAGCGTCGAGGCTTCTCGACGCTTGCGCAGGCCAGTTTGTGGTCGTTCCGCATGATTTGTCGAGCGAGCTCGCGGCGGTGCTCGGGCCGGCCAAAGGCACGATCGGCTACCACGTACGCGTCCTCCGCGCGGCCGGCGCCGATCACTCCGGAGGCGCCACGCAGTAGAGCGCGTTGAACAGCGGCAGCGTCAGGGCGGCCATCTCGGCGGGAGTGCGCGGGCGGCCGCGCTGGAGCCAGTCGGCGGCCACGCCGATGAGCGCGCCGGCCGCGAACGTGGCGGGCACGTCGTGCGGGATGTCCTGCCGCGCGCCCGCCTGCTCCGGGAGATCGTCGGCCGGGTGTACGCGGTGGTAGGCGGCCGCGGCGATGCGGCGGCGGATGTGGTCGATGACGCGGGCGCTGCCCTGCGGCCCCAGCAGCGCGTTGTAGAGCCCGGCGTGCTCGGCCAGGCTGGCGAAGAACGCCTCAAGGGACCTGGGCGAGTCGCGCTCGGGGGCCGCCGCGTCGGGGCCGGGCGTGGGCAGCAGCTCGATCAGGCTGTCGATCATCGCGGTGCAGGCGGCCTCGGCCAGCTCGTGGACGTCGCGGTAGTGGTCGTAGAAGGTCGGGCGGCTCACCCCGGCGCGTTCGGCGACGTGGGCGACGCTGATCCGGGAGAGGTCCTGCTCCTCGACGAGCTGGATCAGGGCGCTCGCCAGAGCCGCGTGGGTGCGGCGGACGCGTCGGTCGCCGGAGGGGGTGGTGCTGTTTTTGGTCGTGGCCACGCCGCCAGTCTACGTCTGACGACATTTGTAGTTTATCTTACATCTGTAAGATAACGGCGACCGGTCCCACCACGTACGAAGGAGACGCCGCAATGAGCCTCGACGAGCAGGTCCTGAGCTACCCGATCCCCAGTGACGCGGCGCTGGAGCCGCCGGCCGAATGGGCGGAGCTACGCGGCGCGTGCCCGGTGGCCCACGTGAAGCTGCCGAGCGGCGACCCCGCGACGCTGCTGACCCGCTACGAGGACGTCAAGCGGCTGATCGCGGACCCGCGCTTCACCGCGCTGCTGGACGCGCCCGGCGCGGCCCGGCTGTCGGACAACATGGAACGCGGGCTGTTCAACAGCGACATGGCGCACGTCATCCCCCATGCCGGTGAGGAGCACCAGCACTGGCGGCGGCTGGTCGGCAAGTGGTTCACCGCCAAGCGCATGGCCGCGCTGCGACCGGCGATGACACGGATCGCCGACGACCTCATCGACGGCATGGTCGAGCGGGGCGCGCCGGGCGATCTCAAGGCGGGCCTCGGCTTCCCGCTGCCGGTGTACGTCATCTGCGACATGCTCGGCGTGCCGGCCGCGGACCGGGACCGGTTCGCGTACTGGTCCGACACGTTGCTCAGCCTGACCGGCTACGGCAAGGCCGAGATCGAGGCGGCCCAGGCCGAGTTCGTGCGGTACATGTCCGGCCACGTCGCCGCCAAGCGCGCCGAGCCGGGGGAGGACCTGCTGAGCGAGCTGATCGCGGCCGGCGGTCCGGAGGAGGGCGGGCTGTCCGACGTCCAGCTGCTCGCGACCGGCATGGTGCTGCTGGTGGCCGGCCACGAGACCACCGCGAACATGATCGGCAAGATGGTCTCCATGCTGCTGGCCGACCGCGGCCGGTGGGAGCGGCTGCTGGCCGACCCGTCGCTGATCCGCACGGCGGTCGAGGAGTCGTTGCGGCTGGACGCCAACGCCGGGTTCGGCCTGCCGCGCTACCTGGGCGACGAGGCCGAGGCCGCCGGGACCGTTCTGCCTCGCGGCACGACCGTGATCTGCAGCATCGCCGCCGCCAACCGCGACGAGAGCGCCTTCGAGTCGGCCGCCGAGATGGACCTCACCCGGAGCCCGAACCCGCATCTCGCTGATGTGAGGCCGCCTGCTCGGGCGTGAACGGGTGCGCGGCACCCCCGGCCACCCGTTCACGACCGCGCGGCCCGCCTGGCGGAGGTCAGTCCGCGGCCCGCCCGGCGGAGGTCAGTCCGCGGCCCGCCCGGCGGAGGTCAGTCCGCGGCCTGCTGGCGGGCGTACTCCTCGGCCAGCCGGCGGTAGGGCGCCATGGCCTCGTCCGCCTCGCGGTGGAACTCCTCCTCCTGCTGCGCGGTGGCCGGCCGGTCGGCGCCGTCCACGCCGTCCACGCCGTGCCGCCGCTCCCATTCCCGCCGCACCTGGTCCAGCCTGGCCAGCGACCTGCGCCGTTCCCGCTCCAGATCCGCTGCCGTGATCATTCCCGCTCCGGTGTCGTCAGCTGCTTCTCGCCGTGCCAGCCCTGCTCAAGGCCGAAGTCCCGCAGGATGCGCTTGCCGTCCCACAACACGTGCCTCCCCTCGGTGACGCGGTCGGTCACGCCGATCCGGCTGAATTCGTACGGGGTCAGGCGGTAGCCCTCTTCCCAGGCCCGCCGGGTGACCCGCGCGCGCACGGCGGCCCAGTCGGCCGCGCCGTGGGCCGACAGCCGGCCCTCCGCCGCGGCCCTGTCGAACGCGTCCACCAGCTTCTTGTAGTCGGAGGTCTCCCAGGTGACGGCGTCGCGGGGATTGACGATCTCGCCGAAGCCGCCCAGGCCGGGACGTTCGGCGAAGTCGTAGCCCATCCGCGCCCACACGTAGCCGCCGGTCTCGTAGCCGGCGAACAGCCTGACCGTCTCCACGCCCAGCTCGCGGTACCGGCTCTCCATGTGCTCGGTCCAGCCGGCGCCCAGGCCGCCGTCCCGGAGGTCGTCGCGCAGGCTGAAGGTGTCGTGGAACGCCTGGAGCCGGCCAGCGGGGGAGCGGTCGAGCTGCCTCTCCGCGGTGCCCACGACCTCGTCGCCCCGGTAGATCTCGTACGACAGCGAGATCCGGCCGTCCTCGAAGACGACCTCGTCCAGGTGCACCCGCAGGCCCGACGGCTCGTGGGTGAAGCTGGTCGTCTCCCTCAGCCAGGCCCGCACCTCCTCCTCGCGCCCGCGCGGCCCGTGCTCCAGGACGTCGCGTAACGGCGGGACGGCCGGCGGTTCCGCCGAGAGGAGCGCCGTCGCGTCGGAGCCGCCGTGGTTGAGCAGCTGCTCGATGCGGGAGACCGGCGCGTCGGGCGTCATGGGCTCGTCGGGCAGGAAGATCCGGTGCCGGCCCCGGCCGTGCAGGGTGTCCAGAAGGGTGCTGCTGGGGAACGTCTCCCCGGTGCGGCTACGCATGATCATGGTGGTGTCGGCGGCGACGACCACGCGCCCGCTCAGGTTCGCCAGCCCCTGGGCGGGGCCCAGGTCCGACCTGCCGACGAGGCAGGGCACGAGGTAGATCACGTCAGCGTCGGGACGCGCCCGCAGATCCTCGTGGATCACCTGGTAGATCTCCCGGGCGTTGAGCCGGTCGCCGCCGATGTGCAGGCCCTCGGGACTGCCGTGGGCGACCACGGCGAGCACGTTCTCCCGCCGGGGCATGGCCAGGGCGCCGGAGCTCAGCTCCACGTCCGCCTGGTGCTCCGGGTCGCGCAGCCACACTCCGGCCTCCGTGGGCACGCGGTGCTCCTCCTGATGACGGCGGACCCGGGGACTGGGGTCGAGCGGCGCGGCCGGCGGCCGACTGGTGGGCGCGCCGGGCTCCTGGAGCAGGAAGTACGTCTTGACGCCGTCGTTCTCAAGGACGGCCAGCATCTTGAACGCGGTGTCCGGCCGGAAACTCGCGTGCCCGGGCCGATCGAGGAAGGCGGCCGTGGAGACGTAGTCGGAGGCCCGGATGACCAGATGGACGCTGTCCGGGCGGTCGGCGAGGACGCGCGGGTTGGTGACGCCCTCCATGACCCCGGGGAAGGCGAACCTGTCGCCGGCCGAGAGGCCGCCGGGCAGCCAGTCGGCGGGGACGCGGGTCTCGACGTGGCCGCGCAGGCCCGAAGGCAGGTCGTCCAGGCCGGAGACGGCGAGGTCGAGGTGCGCGCGGGCGGTCGCCGCCTGCGGGGTGTCGTGGACGATCGCGTCGTTGACGCGGTGCAGCCGGTTGCCGTCGAACAGCTCGCGCAGGGCCTGCGCGGGCCGCTGGTCCGCCTGCCGGAGCAGCGGAGTCGGCTCGGGTCCGGGTGGCGGCGGCGCGTCGAGGTCGCCCAGGATCGGCTCGCGGCCGCGTGCCTGGCGCTCCACCAGCCGGAGCCGGTCCATGACGCCGTCGTGCCAGTCGGGGCGGCCGAGCCGTTCGAAGGCGGGGCGCAGGTCGTCCAGCCGGGTCCGCAGCGTACGGAGGTCGGCGCGGCTGAGGTCGTTGCGCCTGAGCCGCACGCGGTGGTCGCCGATCGCCGGCCGCTCCACGAAAGGGCTCCAGACGTTCGCCTCCGCCATCCGGTCCGCGCCGGGGAAGTCGATGATCGTGGGACGCCGCCGGTGGGTCTCCGCCACGTGGGTCTCGAACGACTCGTTGAGCGTGAGCAGATCCAGCAGGCTGCGGTGCGTCGTCGTGCTCGGGGCGAACTCGCCCAATCTGGTCGTGTAGTCCTCCAGCGGGCCGGTGCGGAGGTAGCCGTCTCTCGCCGCCGTGTACGGCGGGAGCCGCCGCTGCTCCGCCCGGTCGATCGCGGTGTTCTCGCCGTACGCGGTGCGGGTGGCCGTCGTGCCGTCGTTGAACGTCACCAGCTCGCGATTGGAGGCGAAGAGGTTCTCCACCCGGCTTTCGCGGACGCCCGAGGCCAGGGCGGCCTGCAACCGCTCGTCGCCGTAGCGCTGGTAGACGACGGCGCCGTCGCGGTGTACGGCCGGCTGGTCGAGGCCGACGGCGCGCCGTACCAGTGCGGAGGCCTGCAGCCGGTCACCGTCGAGGCCACTCCTCCTGATGGCCTGGGTGCCGTCGCCGAACCTGACGACCTCGCGGCCCGCCACGGTCCTGGCGGACCTCTCGCCGGTCGAGACGCTGTCGGCCAGCCGGGAGCCCGGGTCCAGGTGCTCCGGGCTCAGCAGGCCGGGTTCCGCCCGGCGCACGGGCCCGGTCACGGAGCCGGCGGAACGGGCCTCCACGTCGGCGAGGTCCGTGCCGTGCGGGGCCGTTCCGCCGGAGTCGGGGGACGGCGGGCCGTCGGGGCCGCGGCCGGTGGCCGGGCCGGCGTCCACCGAGCCGCGCCAGGACGGCGTCCAGCCCGCGGCGTGCGCGTCCGCGCCGCCGAGCGCGCCGGAGGTCCCGGCCTGCAGGACCATCCGCCAGGAGAAGTCCCCGGTGGCGGCCAGCGTCATCCCGGTGGCCCCCATGTTGGCCACGCCGGACTGCGCCATCATGCCCCAGACCGACCGGCTGGACGCGGCCACCACCTTGTCCAGCAGGCTCATCTCGGCCCGCAGGAGCCCGGCGTGCAACCCCGGCGAGGCCATCCGCGACAGCGCGCCGCCCATGCCCCCGAGCAGGGCGCCGGTCAGCGCGCCCGTGGCCGCCGACAGGAGGACCTGGCCCAGGTCGATCTCGTCGCGCCGGGACTGGGAGGCCTGCACGGCCAGGTCCAGACCGGCCATCAGCCCGCCGAACACGGCCGCGTTCAGCAGCAGCCGGACCGCGATCTGCCTGATCGTCAGCCGGGCGATCTGCACGCGCGCCCCGATCAGCCCGAACGACAGCCCGCCCCACGGCCCGGCGGCGGCCGCGAGCAGCCAGGCGAGCTGCAGGATCAGCAGCCAGACGGCCACCTCGATCATCCGCTTGGTGTACTCGACCTGCACCCCGAGCTGGTTGAACTCCAGCGCGGCCTTGACCAGCCGGTCCACGAGATCCGCCCGCGTGCCGCCCACGTGGGTGCGCGCCCACTCGGCGAACGCCTCCAGCGCCGGGCCGTCCCACTCGTCCGAAGCCGGCCGGTGCCCGTCCCATGCGCCGCTGTGCTCGACGACCTTCCTGGCCATGGCCGCGCACGCGTCAGCCAGCCGGAAGCAGCCGTCCTCGTCGCCCTCCGGCCAGTCCGTGCCCACGGCCCAGCCCACCCACGGCTTGGCCCAGTCCGGCACCAGGAAGCCGTCGAACCCCACCCGCGCTCACCCGCCCGACGCCTGCTCGGCGGCCCCGTAATTCGTGGCGCTGCCGCCCAGCCCGGTCTTCGCGCTCTCCAGCTCGGCGATGTAGGCGTCGAAGGCCCCGAACACGTCGCCGGCGAGCTGGGGCAGGCGCTTGGCCAGCTCCGCGCCGTACTGGTCGTCGCCCAGCGGGTTGCCCTCGTCGTCGAAGACCGCCCTCAGCTCGGCCCGCCAGTCCCTGACCTGCTCGGCGTCGTCCGCATAGCCGCCGGACGAGCGGCGCAGCGCCGAGTGCCGAGCGTGGAACCCCGGCGTCACCCGGCACCCTCGCCGGACAGGTCCACCGGCTTCGGCAGGAACGCGTCCAGGCCGGCGTTCTCGCCGAAGACCTCCTCGTACGCCAGGCCCTCGGGCACGAACGGGGCCATCAGCTCCTTGGTCCGCTCGGCGACCCGGGCGGTCGCGGCGCCGACCTGCGTCATGATCGACGAGCTCAGCTCCGACGGGGACAGCTTGCGGTAGACGCGCGGGTTGAGCGTCAGGGACCGGAGCTGACCGCGGTGGCCCATCGTGACGGTGACCAGGCCGTCGTCGGAGGTGGCGGTCACCACCAGGTCCTTGAGCTCGGCGTGCATGTCGCGGATCTGGGCGGCCTGGCGGTTGTACTCCTCGGCCAGACCCTCGATCATCGCGCGGAACTCCTGGCTCATGACATGCGCCCGAGCAACTCGTCGAGGATGGCCCGCTCCTGCGGGGTGAGGTCACCGGCCACGGTCAGCGTGCCGGCCGCCGTCTCGGTGACGACCGGGGGGACGGCCGGCCGGACGACCGGGGGAGCGGCCGGGG
>NZ_VCKX01000398.1 GCF_005889725.1 Nonomuraea zeae | reverse complement strand
GTTGGAATACGGGGAGACGGCGGACGGCGGGTTCCGGCTGGTGGCCCGGCTGCCGTGGCCGGAGTGAGGGCGCGGCTAGCATGGCCCGGGTGAGAGCCGACGAGAGCGCGCCGATCCGGGTGCTGATCGTGGACGACGACGCCCTCGTACGCGCCGGTCTGACGTTGATGCTCAAAGCCGCCCCCGACCTGCACATCGTGGGCGCGGTGGCCGACGGCGGCGAGGTGGAGGGCGCCGTGGCCGAGCACGGGCCCGACGTGGTGCTCATGGACATCCGGATGAACGGCGTCGACGGCATCGAGGCGACCAGGCGGCTGCGGGCGCGGGCAGGAGCGCCCGAGGTGGTGGTGCTCACCACGTTCGACGCCGACGAGCTGGTGTTCAGGGCGTTGCGGTCGGGGGCGAGCGGGTTCCTGCTCAAGGACACCCCGCCGGAGGGCATCGTGGACGCCGTGCGGAAGGTCGTGGCGGGGGAGCCGATCCTGTCGCCGAGCGTCACGCGCAAGCTGATCGCCCACCTGGTGCCCGAGGAGGAAAGCCGGCGACGTACCGACGCCCGTCAGGTGCTGGCGCGGCTGAGCGAGCGGGAGCGCGAGGTGGCGCTGGCGGTCGGCCAGGGCAAGCCGAACGCGGTGATCGCCGGCGAGCTGCACATGAGCGTGGGCACCGTGAAGGGCTACATCTCCCGCATTCTCACCAAGGCCGGCCTGGACAACCGGGTCCAGCTCGCCCTCATCGTCCACGACGCGGGGCGGGGGTAGCGGCCCGGCCCGCGCCTCACGGGGCCAGGAAGCCGGTGATGGAGCGCCGGAGACTGTCCCCCGCGCTCGCCTCCACCTTTCTCACCCGGTGGAACGTACCGGCCACCATCACCACGAGCCGGTTCGGCCGCGGCGCGATGGACGTGGCCGGCACGGGAGCATTCATCAGGTCCTTGGAGACGTCGAAGTCGACACACGGCACCTCGTCAACCGGGCAATCGAACAGCTCCAGCTCACCGCCCCACGTCGCCCGCCACTCACCCGACAAATAGAGCGTGTACGCCGCACCACGGCCACGCCCGTCGTCGTGCCAGCCCAGCCCGGCCCCCCGGCCGTATCTCCAGAACCTGAAATGCTCGCTGTCCATCGCCGGTGACCCCAGAGCTTCGAGGCCCTTCCGAATGGCCGACTTCACCACTTCGACCTGGCCTTCGCCGACTTTCACCGAGGCGAAGGAAGAGTCGGCGTGGAACGCCACTCCGTCGAACACCGGATCGATCGAGCTGAAGGAGGGCCGATGCCGCACGGCCCGCTCTTCCTCCATCCAGGCGACGAAGGCGTCCTGCGGCAGAGCATTGTCGATGACCACGAACCGTCGCCCGAGTGCGGCGGTCACGGCCTCGACGGTCCGTTCGCTATGAAGTGTCACGCGTGCTCACCCTTGTCCTCAACGGCTTCCTGCTGGCGGTTCGGGCACGGGGTATGCCGGTGATTCAGCCACGCTCGCGCCTCCTTATCTCCTTGGACACGGCCTTCCACTTCGCCTTCTCGGCCGCCCTCGCGACCGGATCATGCTTGCGCGCCTCGTGGGCCAGCTGCCGATGAAGGGCATCCCACGCGTCCAGGCGGCGCTTCGGTATCCGCCCGCTCGCCACCGCCTGCCGCACCGCGCAACCGGGCTCGTGCTCGTGCGAGCAATCAGCGAATCGGCATCGCCGGGCCAGCTCGGTGATCTCGCTGAAGACGTCGGTGATCGCCTCTCGGCCGGCGGACACGTCGAGCGCGCGGATCCCGGGAAGGTCGATCAGGACACCACCGCCTGTCAGAGGATGCAGCCGTCGCGTGGTCGTCGTGTGGCGACCCTCCCCATCGCGCGCGACGGCGGCGACGCGTTCGTCGCGGTCCCCGAGGACGTTCAGCAGCGACGTCTTCCCGGCTCCGCTGGCGCCGAGCAGCGTCGCCGTCGTCCCCGGCGCCATGAGCTCGCGCAGGCGCTCCACTCCGCCGCCCGTGACCGAGCTCGTGGCCACCACCTCGACCCCCGGCACGAGCGACTCCGCCGCGCTGATCGCTTCGGGGACATCGGCGCAGGCGTCGCACTTGGTGAGGGCGAGGACCGGGCGGCCACCGCTGTCCCAGGCCATGACGGTCAGGCGCTCGACCATTCTCTGGTTGAGCCCTCGATCGACCGGCACGGTCACCACGACGGTGTCCACATTCGCGGCAAGGGTCTGGACACCTCTTCCGCTCGGGCTGGGGCGCGTCAACGAAGTCCGGCGCGGCAGCACCTCCACGACCTCGTCGCCCGACAGCACCGTCCAGTCACCGGCGACCGGAGTGACGGCCAGCGAGCCGCCAAGCCTGACGCCCCCGTGACGAACCCAGCCGGTCTCGCGGCCCGGGTCGACGACGCAGGCTTCGGCGATGCTTCCATGCACGGTGGCGATCCGCGCCGGTGCGGAGTTCCGGCGCGGCCAGGCGACCCCGTCCGGCCAGCCGAGCGCCGCGAGCCCGTACGTCCAGTCAGGCATTGCGGCCTGCCAGGTCGTCGCTGGAATCCTTGATGTGCGGGTCCCGCAGCCCCGAACGCGGGAGCGCCCAGACGAGCACCGCACCCGCCGTGGCCACGATGACCCCCGCCAGCCCGGCCAGGTACGCCGTCCGGCCCACCAGGTTCGCGAGCGGCAGCGCGATCACGAAGCCCAGCGGGACCATCGCGGTGGTCATGGTCGTCTCGAACGATCCGACCCGCGAGAGCATCGCCTTCGGGACCGTGAGCTGCACCATGGTGTCGAAGACGACGCCGGCGACTCCCGATGCCAGGCCCGCCAGGAACAGGGCGCCCGCGACCACCATCATGTGCCGGCCGTACGCGAGAGCGAGCAGCTGCACCGGCATCGAGACAACCAGCAGGACGATGGTGAGCACGCCACGCCATTCGACGCGTACGTGCCCGCTCACCAGCGCCCCCAGCAGCCCGCCCGCGGCCAGGAAGGTCACGATGACGCCCCACTGCTCGATGCTTCCGAACCTGTCCTGCACGGTGATCGGCCCGAGCACGCTCACCGAGGCCAGCCCGATCTGGACCGGTAGCCAGAGCAGGATCGCGCCCAGGACCAGCGGCAGGCGCGGCATGATGCGCACCGCGTCGAGGAACCGCACGGGTTCCTTCCTGCCGTCGCCGGCGTCGTCATCGGCACCTGCGGGCTCCGGATCACCGTGAGCCGGCATCAGCCGTCTCAGCCAGGCGAGCGAGACCAAGGAGACGGCGAAGGTGGCGGCGTCGAAGAAGAGCGCCAGCGGCACATCGCCGACCACCACCAGCAGCGACGCGAGTGCGGGGCCGGCCAGCCTCCCGGTGTCCCCGGCGACGTCAAGCCAGGAGTTGGCCTTCTGCAGCTGGGTGGGGTGCACCAGGTCGGGGAGCAGCCCGACCGCGCCCGGCGTGAAGAAGGCCGCTGCCGCGCCGTAGATCGCGGCGGATGCCACGAGGTGCCAGAGCTGCGCGTGCCCGGTCGCGAAGGTGATCGCCGGAAACAGCTGGGCGGCGAGGCGGACGACATCCGCCCCGAACATGACGGGCAACCGCCCGATCCGGTCCGGAAGGCTGCCGCCGTGAGCGATGAAGACGAATCTCGAGATCCACAGGGCCAGGAGCACCATCGGGATGCCCCGGCCGTCAGGCGCGACGGCCAGGGCGGCGAAGGCGAAGGTGACCGAGACGACACCGTCGCCTAGCCGGGAGACGGCCTGCCCTGCCAGGTAGACCCGGTACAGAGGTGACGACAGGGGCGATCCGGATACGGCGTGGCCGTCAGTCATGAGCCTCCTCCAGCGACCGCGTTCGTGCCAGGCTTCCCGCCGTGGCCGGCCAGAGCTCGCCCGGCCTCGGCGAGCTGCACGGCCTCCACGAGATCGGCCAGATGCGTGGCCGCCGGGTGCCGGCCGGTCGGAGCGGGGCACGCCTCCACCAGGTCGCCCGCGACCAGCCGGCCGGCGTCGATGACGTTCCGGACCAGAGCCGTCAGGGTTTCCGGGTCGAGACCTCCGTACGAGGGATAGACCACGTCCGGGGCGTACGTCGGGTCCAGCACGTCGATGTCCACCGTGAGGTGGATGGGCCGCCCGGCACAGAATCGCGCGATCTTCTCCGCCGCACGCGGCGTGGCGGCCTCGTCGGCCGTCAGGTAGGAGACCCGTTCCTCCTGCTGGCTTCCGGCCAGGTCGAGATGGGGATCGACGCCGCGGACCCCGATGGTGAGCCACTCCAGACGGGGATGCTCGGCGAGCACCCAGCTGACGAAGTTCCCGCAATCCGCCGTGGCCGAGCTCCCGATCGCGCGCCTGTCGGCGTGCGCGTCGAAGTGAACGACGCGGAGCGCCGGGTGCTCGTCGGCGACGGCACTGATGGTCGGATAGCTGACCGAGTGGTCGCCGCCGATCACCATGGGCCGGTGACCCTGTGCCAGGACGGTGTGGACGAGGGCTCGCAGCCGCTCGTGGGCCACCACCCCCGTGTCGGTCCGTTGATCGACCAGGAGGTCGCCGTGATCCACGACACCGGGCAACGCCTCGCCCGGCCTGGCCCGTAGCGTCCACGACCATGCCGACGGCTGGGCCAGCAGCCGGAAGCGGCGCGAGAGGGCGTCCCGGACGACGGGGACCGCGTCCCTGGGCCGCGGGCCAGGGGGACCTCCCATGTCCAGCGGCGCTCCGATCAATCCCCATACGGCTGCGCCGGCCTTGGCGCCCGGGGGCAGGGACAATGGGGCCTCGGCTCTCCGCGCGAGCCCGCCGGTCGCCGCCGCCGACGCGTCCGGCGGCACGATCAGCCGGACCTTGCGGAGCGCCTCCTCCGCCTCCTCCGTGAGCTGGACCGCCGGCGCGACGTCACGACGCTCCCACAACTCCCGCAGGGGCGGCGTCAGGGCGAGCCGTACGCCCTCGGCTTGGTTGACCAGCTCGGCGCCCTGGACCCGGAACGCCGGGTTGAGGACCCAGGACGCTCCGGCCAGGTTCTCGCTCGTCATGGTGTGACTCACTCGGCCTGTTCCACCAGGAGAAGTCCGGCCCGGACCAGCGAGCCGAGCGCCGAGTCGATCTCGGTGCCGGTCAGAGGGATGCCCGCTGCGTCGTCACGCAGCGTCGAGCGCCCTGCCGACCACTCGTTCACCCAGGGAGCGAGCCGGCCGTCGACTGTGAGCCGAACGCCGAGGCTCTCGATCGATATCAGCTCGTCCCCCATCTCGACCAGCGGCGGGAACCGCGCCGCCCACCTGAGCCGGGTGCCCGTGTACGGGACGTTCTCCACCGACCAGGGAAGCGACAGGCCCTCACGCCTTTCGAGCGACTGTGCGGAGCGCACTTCCCGCGCCCGATGCACGCCGGAGGCCAGGGCGGTCACGAGGGAGTCGAGTTCGGCACCGTCGTCGCGCGTCTCGCCGGCCCCGGCCCGGTTGGACCAGGCGTCCAGCGCGGTCCTCGCGCGGTCCTCGGGGGTGGACACGTGCACGCCGAAGGTCCAATGCAGGCTCGGCCCCGTGCCGGTGGCCTCGTGGTCCCATCCCTGCGGGATGTGCCACACGTCGCCGGCCCGCATGTCCGCGTCTTCGACCAGTCTGGCGTCGGGCCCGGAGCCTTCCCAGATCCGCCAGCGCTTGCTGCCTTCCGCCTGGAAGATCACCGTGGCGTGGCCGTCCGCGTGGCGCCCGAATGCTGATTTCGTGGTCCAGCAGGCGTAGCAGTTGACCCATGCCGGGTCGTCGGCGAAATACTCGAACTCCTCCCGGAGGCGAGCAGGACCCACATGAATCCGGTCGGCCCTGTTGGCGACGAGCGTCGCGCCGGAGCGGAGATACTCGATCACGGCGCCGTACCGCCAATTACGGTGCACGATGTCGCCACCGTCGATGCGCGTGCTGATGTAGGTGCCGGGATAGGCGATCGGGTCGGAAGACAGCCGGATCATCATCGGCTCGATCGTGGTCGTCTTCATGATGTGGTCGATGACGCCCCACCCGAGCGACGCCCGCCATGATCCCTGAGAGATCCGGCCGGTCAGCAATTCGTGACCGAACGACTTGCGCCAGACGGATTCTCCGCCAAGCGCGTCAACGATGTTGTCCCAGGACAGTGTCATTGTGGTGTCCCAACGCTCCGAAGGACGCCCACGCGGATCAGTGCATGCACGGCCGCTTCGCGTTCTGGCGTGGTGGCCGCATCCCGAAGCTCGTCGGCGCCGACGACGGCCCCGGGCTTCAGCAGGTCGGCCAGACCACCCAGATCGATGGAGAGTTCCCTCCCCAAGGCGAAGACGCTCTTGCCTGCCATGACGATCGGTAGGCGGGTGACTGTGTAAGGTGGACCTTGATCAATCGTTCTGCCGGGGAAGCGTGGCGGCGCGCCGTACCCGGATGACCGGCGCAGCATCGCTCCCCGTTTCACGGCCCGCTCCACGCTGTCGTCCCCGAGAACGTCGCGGAAAGCGCCTATCGCACTTGCCACCGGATCTGCGGCCGACCGCCTCCCCGAGTTCCGACGCAGCTGGTGGAACAACGCGTCCGTCGCGGTCTGCTCAGGGTCTTCCGGATATACGGTGAGCCCCAAGAACATCGACGGGCCGTCGTTGCGGAAGATGTGATACATCCCCGCCGGAATCAATAAGAAGTCACCGGGCGCGAGGCAGGCACTGTCGGCCGCCGGCAGCAGAGGCTCCGCGTCCAGTGTCCGCGGGCGCCCGTGCTTGAGGACTGACAGGCTCGACTTCGGCCAGGTCCAGGCCGTTTTCGTCGCCGGGCCGAGGTTGAAGATGAAAGAAGGCTCCGCGTCGGTGTGCACGCCGAACGGGGTGGTGCCGGTGCCGGCCACGAAGCAGTACCAGTCCACACCCCTTGTCAGCGGGACGCCCGCTGATTCGAGCGGAACGATGAAGCGGGTGTAAAGGAGCTCTGCGAGCTCGACGTCCCAGGTCTCCACGCCGTTGATCGCCAAGCAGATGTCATCGTTCCCGCCGCGCTCGGAGAGCCACGAGTGGATCTCGGAGCGCCCGCCTCCTCCTGATCGCGCACGCGCCGGCGATCCGGGAAACGCCCCCGACATCAGCTTTTCGGAGGCGTCATAGTCAAGGCATGTCCCCCGGAACGCTCGCATGGTGGGCAGATCGCTGTCGTCGTCGTCCACTCTGGTGGTGGCGGCCCGAACCGCCTCGAGGATGAGATCGGCGATCACGCCCGGTCTTTGGATGAGACCGGGTATGTGCACGCGCTCAGCGAATTCCGGCCCATTCTGCTCGCACAGTTTCTGCCACGCGCTCTCGTCCAGCAATTCTCAGACCTCCGGAATTTCACGGAACACGTTCGCTGTTTCGCCGGCGGGCGCAAGATCTCATTCCTTCCCCCGGACGGACGGAGACCTTGCGCCCTCGGCTCCGGAACACCGTGCCGATCAGGCGGCGACAAGCTCAGCCGGTCGGGCGTGGCGGCGGCTTGTCAGGTTGCGCGGCTCAGTGGCCGACGTCCCGCTCCGGCCGCATCCAGAGCTGCCGGCCCTGCAGGGCAGAAACCGACTCCTCCGACACGATGATGTCCGAGATGTCGACGAGAACCTGAGCCCGCCCGCCGTGCCGGGAGCGCCCATCAACCAGTTCATGGTTGTCGGAATCGTGGTATGACGTCGTCTCCATGATCCTCCTCTTCTTGTCTTGGGCCTCAGTACTCATCGCCCAAGTAGGGGCGACATTGAGCAACTTTCGCCTATGGGACATTTGATGGCCCAGGCCATTGACCGGACATTCTCCGGGCATTGGCGGCTCCCGCCTGGGATTGTGGCGAGCACCAGGCAGGCGGGGGACCGGGTGGCATCCAAGCCCGGCCGAGAAGGGCGCATGACGTCGGCACCGGGCCTGGCCGCCGGCCACGGCCATCCCCGCGTGGAAGGCGCCGGGGCGCACGCCCGGTACGCGTCTGATGCAAGTTACGTACACGTCTGCACTGCACATGTCAGCTGAGCCGCGGGCATCCGCGCGTAGACGGCACTACATTCGTCATCGCCGAGAATGAGCCCGTTCATCTCGTTAAGATGCCGAGTCCGTCGAAAGGATGGGAGCGCTGCGGATGGCGCTGGAGATCAGATTCCTCGGCCCGTGGCAAGTCCTGGCCGCTGACGAACCGGTCCAGCTCGCCGGGCATCGACGCATCGGTGTGCTGGCCAGACTCGCCCTGAACGCCGGGCAGGTCGTACACGCCGAGCGGATCCTCGCCGACATCTGGGGGGACAGCTCCGCGGCGACCGCGGCCAAACAGCTCCACATCGTGGTCTCCAAGCTTCGCCACGCTCTCGGGCCGCACAGCACCGAGGAGATCATCCAGACCGCGCCCGGCGGCTACCGGCTCGCGCTCGAACCCGACCGGGTCGACGCCCTCCTGTTCCTGCGCCTGGCCAGACGCGCCCGCGCCGCCCAGGCGCAAGGGGGCAGTGCCGCCGCGGACGCTCTGTTCCGGGCGGCCCTGCGGTTGTGGCGCGGCGAAGCCCTGGCCGGGCTGACCGCGCCGTGGGCGCGGATCGAAGCCACCCGCCTGGAAGAAGAGCACCTCACCGTGCTGGAGGACCACGCCGATCTCCGCCTCGCCGCCGGGGATCACCACGCGGTGGCCGCCGATCTGGCCGGTCACGTGCGGGCCCACCCGCTGCGCGAACGTCCGGCCGCCCAGCTCATGCTGGCCCTGTACCGCGCGGGCCGCCCGTCCGAAGCGCTGGCCGTCTACCAGGACACCCGCCGGGTCATGGTCGCCGAGCTCGGCCTCGAACCCGGAGCCGGGCTACGCCGCCTGCACCAGGCCGTCCTGGTCAAGGACCCCGTTCTCGACCTGGCTAGCCCGGCCCGGCAGGTCACGGTCAGTGAGCCGTACATTCTGGCCGAGCTGCCCGCCGACACCCACGCCTTCACCGCCCGAGCCGCCGAGGTCGATCGCCTGTGCGCCGCGCTCGGCCCGGCCGGCGGGCCCACCCACGGGCCGCCCATCACCGTGATCGACGGGCCCGGCGGCATCGGCAAATCCGCCCTGGCCGTGCACGTCGCCCATGCCGTGGCGGCCCGGTTCACCGACGGCGTCAGCTACGTCAACCTGCACGGATCCACCCCCGGGCTTGACCCGCTGACCCCGGCCCAAGCTCTGCGCCACCTGCTGCACTCCCTCGGCCTGGACGGAGCCGCCGTCCCCGCCGACCCGGGCGAGGCCGCCGCCCGCTACCGCTCTCTGACCGCCACGCGCAGCCTGCTGGTCATCCTGGACAACGCCCGCGACGTCCACCAGATCCGCCCGCTCATCCCGTCCGGCGCTGGCTGCCGGGTCCTGGTCACCAGCCGGGACCCGCTGGCCACCCTGGACAACGCCCGACGCCTGCACCTGGGCGCCCTGGATGCGGCCGACGCCGCCGCGCTGCTGTCGCGCCTGGCCGGACCCGACCGGGTCCGCGCCGAGCCCGAGGCGGCCGAGCGGATCGTCCAGCTGTGTGGGGGGTTCCCGCTCGCCCTGCGGATCGTCGGCGCCCGCCTGGCCGCCCGCCCCGACCGGACCCTGGCCGACCTGGCCGGCCGGCTGGCCGACGCCACCCGCCGCCTGGACCTGCTGGAGTACGCCGACCTGGCCATTCGCGCCAGCATCGCGGTCAGCCACCATCACCTGCGAGAAGAGCCCGCCGGCCGCGACGCCGCCCACCTG
>NZ_VCKX01000397.1 GCF_005889725.1 Nonomuraea zeae | reverse complement strand
GTATCCGTCGGTGGGGCACCAGCAGGGGGCGGCCGGGCAGCAGGGCCTGGCTCAGGGGGTGCACCCGGGCCCGGACCCGGCCGGGCCGGACGGCGCCGGACCGGCGACCTCGCCGCTCCAGGCGCTGTTCGACCTCTCGTCTCCCGTCGAGTCCTCGTCCGGGCACGAACCCGCGCAGGGACCCGGGCAGGGACCCGGGCAGGCCGGGCAGGCCGGGACGGCCCCGCAGGCAGCAGCCGCAGGGCCCGCCGGGGGTCAGGGCCGGGTGGATCCGGGCGAGCGGCCGGCGCCGTTCAGGGACGAGCCGTACGGGGGCGACTCGTACGGGGGCGACTCGTACGGGGGCGAACCGTACGGGCGCGACCCGTACAGGGGTGAGCCTTACGGAGGTGAGCCCTACGGGGGCGAGCCTTATGGAGGTGCCGAGCGTGCCGCCGCCGATGGTGGCGGCGGCGCGGCCGGGGACGGGCAGGAGGTCCCGCAGGGACCGGCCCCGAGACCGGTGCGGCGGCGGGTGAAGACGGTGCTCATCGCGGCCGTCTCCGGCGTCTCCGTGCTGGCCCTGGCCGCCGCCATCGTCTGGCTGACCCCCACGACGCCCACCCCGAAGACCACGAACGTCGCCGTCGTGACCGGCGTGCCCACCACCTCCGCCGCCGTGCCCAGCAACACGCCGCGCCCCAAGCGCAGCCGGACGGCCAGGCCGACCCCACAGGGCGACGGCACGCCGAGCGCCCTGCCGACCGGTGAGACGACGCCCGCCGCAGACGGGCTCAGGATCGTCTACGTGCGGCCGGGCGGCACCAAGAACGGCGACTGCTGGACCGGTGGCCAGGTGACGCTCCAGGCGCTGGTCAAGCGGACCGGCGAGTCGGTGAGCTTCAGCTACACCTGGGTCATCGACGGCACGTCCGCCGGCCGGGCCTCGGCGATCATCTCCGAGAACGGCCAGCGCTACCTGACCGCGCCCCGGACCCTCGAAAGCACGGGCGGCGCCCACAGCGTCGTGCTGCGGATCACCTCCCCCATGACACTCCAACGGGCCATCTCCGTCCCGATGTGCGAAGCCGGGACCTACTGACGGCTGCGCAGCTCGTCGAGGAGACCCAGGGCGGCGTCGGCGATCACGGTCCCCGGCGGGAAGATCGCCGCGGCGCCCGCGGCGCGCAGCTCGTCGTGGTCGCCCGGCGGGATGACGCCGCCGACGACGATCATGATGTCCGCGGCGTCGAGGGCGGCCAGCGCCTCGCGCAGCGCGGGCACCAGCGTGAGGTGCCCGGCGGCCAGCGAGGAGACGCCCACGATGTGCACGTCGGCCTCGACCGCCTGCCTGGCGACCTCTTCCGGCGTCTGGAACAGCGGGCCGACGTCCACGTCGAAGCCCAGGTCGGCGAACGCGGTGGCGATCACCTTCTGGCCGCGGTCGTGACCGTCCTGGCCCATCTTGGCGACCAGGATGCGCGGGCGGCGGCCCTCGGCCCGCTCGAAGTCGGCGCAGGCCCGGCGGGCGCGCTCGATGTTGGCCGCCGGGCCTGATTCGTCGCGATACACCCCAGAGATGGTACGTACCTGCTCGGCGTGCCGGCCGAACACCCTCTCCAGCGCGTCGGAGATCTCGCCCACGGTGGCCTTGGCCCTGGCGGCGTCCACGGCCAGCTTGAGCAGGTTGTGCTCCAGGCCGGGCGTGGGGTTGTCGGCGGCCTTGGTGAGCGCGTCGAGCGCGCGCTGCACGGCGTCGTCGTCGCGTTCGGCCCTGAGGCGGGCCAGCTTGGCGAGCTGCTGGGCGCGTACGGCGCTGTTGTCGACCTTGAGCACCTCGATGGCCTCGTCGCCGTTCGCGCGGTACTTGTTCACGCCGATGACGGGCTGGCGGCCGGAGTCGATCCTGGCCTGGGTACGGGCCGCCGCCTCCTCGATGCGCAGCTTGGGCAGGCCGGCCTCGATCGCCCTGGCCATGCCGCCGGCGGACTCGACCTCCTGGATGTGCGCCCAGGCGCGTTCGGCCAGGTCGTGGGTGAGGCGCTCGACGTAGTAGGAGCCGCCCCACGGGTCGATCACCTGCGTGGTGCCGGACTCCTGCTGCAGGAGGAGCTGGGTGTTGCGGGCGATGCGGGCGGAGAAGTCGGTGGGCAGCGCGAGCGCCTCGTCCAGCGCGTTGGTGTGCAGCGACTGGGTGTGGCCCTGGGTGGCGGCCATGGCCTCCACGCAGGTGCGGGCGACGTTGTTGAACACGTCCTGCGCCGTCAGCGACCACCCGGAGGTCTGGCTGTGCGTACGAAGGCTCAGCGACTTCGGATTTTTCGCCTGGAAGCCGGATACGAGCTTCGCCCACAGCAGCCGGGCGGCCCTGAGCTTGGCGACCTCCATGAAGAAGTTCATGCCGATGCACCAGAAGAACGACAGTCTCGGCGCGAACCTGTCGACGTCCATCCCGGCGGCGACCCCGGCCCGCAGGTATTCGACCCCGTCGGCGAGCGTGTACGCCAGCTCCAGGTCACACGTCGCCCCGGCCTCCTGAATGTGATAGCCGGAAATGCTGATCGAATTGAATTTCGGCATCTTCTCGCTCGTGTACGCGAAAATGTCCGAGATGATGCGCATCGACGGTGCCGGCGGATAGATATACGTGTTGCGGACCATGAACTCTTTGAGAATGTCGTTCTGAATGGTCCCCGCGAGCTCGGCGGGCTCGACGCCCTGCTCCTCGGCCGCGACGATGTAGAGCGCGAGCACGGGCAGGACGGCGCCGTTCATGGTCATGGACACCGACATGCGATCCAGCGGGATCCCGTCGAACAGTTGCCGCATGTCGTAGATGGAGTCGATCGCGACCCCCGCCATGCCGACGTCGCCGGCCACGCGGGGGTGGTCGGAGTCGTATCCCCGGTGCGTGGCCAGGTCGAAGGCCACCGACAGGCCCTTCTGCCCGGCCGCGAGGTTGCGCCGGTAGAAGGCGTTGGAGTCCTCGGCCGTGGAGAAGCCCGCGTACTGGCGGATGGTCCAGGGCTGGTTGACGTACATGGTCGGGTACGGGCCCCGCAGGAAGGGGGCGGCGCCGGGGTAGGTGCGCAGGAAGTCGAGCCCTTCGAGGTCGCCGGCCGTGTAGAGCGGCTTGACCCCGATCCCTTCCGGTGTCTCCCACACCTCACCGACGTCGGAGAGCCCGCCGGGCGGTGCGGGGGCCTCGGCCGCCCGTCCGTCGTTGAGCGGGATGCCGGAGAAGTCCGGGATCATCGGGTCACCTCCAGGTCGTCGAAGGTCGTGCCGAGGACGGCCAGGGCGTCGCAGCCGGCGTACAGGTTGGCGTCCACTCCGGCGTACTGCCCCTTGCCGGCCAGCCATACCCGCTTCGCGCCCGCCCGCCGCAACGCGGTGGCCACGGCGGCGGCGTGCTGGGCGTAGAGCTTGTCGGTCGAGCACAGGCAGGCGACGGAGGCGCCGCTCATGGCGAAGGCGGTGGCGATCTGCTCGGGGTCGGCGCCGGGGCCCGCGCTCTCGGTGGCCAGGCCGCCCGACTGGAACAGGTTCGCGGCGAAGGCGGCCCTGGCGGTGTGGGCGGCGACGGGGCCGATGGTGGCCAGGAAGACCTTGGGCCGCTCGGGCTGCGCGTCGGCGAGGTCGCGCAGCGCCTCGAACGCCTCGGCGTAGCGCACCTCCGGCAGGCCGCCCCCGCCGCTCCGGGCGGCCGGGACCGGCGGGCGGAGCGGTCTTTCGTCCAGGTTGGGGAACTCGCTGACGCCGGTGATCGGGAAGCGCCGGTGGGCGATGTCGCGGGCGCGGCGCTCCCGGGTGGCGGCGAGGCGGCCCGCGATCAGCTCGGCGACCGGCCCGACTTCTGCCGGGATGCCGCCGGCGGCCTCGATCTCCTGGAACCAGGCCCAGGCGCGCTCGGCCAGGGCGGCGGTGCGGCTCTCGACGTACCAGGAGCCGCCGGCCGGGTCGATCACCCGGCCGATTCCCGACTCCTCCAGCAGCAGCGCCTGGGTGTTGCGGGCGATGCGGCGCGCGAAGGCGTCCGGCGGGCCGTAGCAGGCGTCGAAGGGCTGCACGGTGACCGCCTGCGCCCCGCCGACCCCGGCGGCGAAGCAGGCGAGGGTGGTGCGCAGCATGTTCACCCACGGGTCGCGGGCGGTCATCATGGCCGTGCTGGTGACCGCGTGCTGTCGCTGGCCGCCGTGCTCGCCCGCCCCGCACACCTCGGCGACCCTGGCCCACAACAGGCGAGCCGCGCGCAGCTTGGCGATGGTGGCGAACTGGTCGGCGGTGGCGGCGTACCGGAACTCGATCTGGCCTAGCGCTTGCTCAACTGAGAGTCCGCCGCCGGTGAGCGCCCGCAGCTCGGCGACGCCCCGCGCGATCGAGCAGCCCAGCTCGTCGGCGTCGCTGCCGCCGGCGTCGTGGTACGGCGTCGCGTCCACCGTGACGGCCCGCAGCCCGGGGAAGTCCGCGACGCAGCGGAGCGCCAGCTCCAGCCCGTCGCCGCCCCCGAGGGCGGAGGCCCCGAGGTTGCCGCCCGGCGCGAAGCCGCGGGTGGCGGCCAGGCCGAGCAGGGTCTCGGCCGCCTCTCCTGCCCGCGCTCCCGCCTCCAGCACCACCGGGGCCAGGTCGAGGTAGACGTCCTTGAGCACCGCGCCGAGCTCGCCGACCGGGATCGCGCCCTCGCCGACGACCAGCCACAGCGAGGTGACGCCGTTCTCCAGGTCGGCCAGCACCGCCTCGGGGTCGGCCGCGGAGTGCCGCTGCCGCACGTCCCATCCGGGGACGGCCGCGGCACCGCGCACGTAGGGCGCCGCACCGGGCTTCCCGGGGTCGCCGGGCAGGTCGTCCATGTCGTAGAGGGGCGCGATCGGCATGCCGTCGTAGGTCTCGGTGGACAGCGCCTCTTCCGGCGAGGCCGCCTCGATGCCGGATTTGCGCAGGACCTCGACCGCCAGCGACCGCCAGCCGTCACGGGTGGTGGACGCGAAACCCGCTGCCAGTTCCATGTCTCGGATAGTAGGCGGAATGCCGCAAAGCCAGTAACCCCGGGGGGCCCCAGACGGGGCGCCGGGGCGGAGGACACGGACGCCGTCCTGCCGGACCTCGGGAAACGGCCCCGGAGACACCCCGGAGGCGGGGTGTCTCGCTGAGCCGGGCCCAGGGCCGAGCCCCCAGGCAGCCCGCCGACGGGCTTCGGGCGGGTGAGGTCAGGAGGCGGGCGCCTCCCAGGCCAGGCGCCAGGTGACGGGACCCACGATCCCGTCGTCCGCCACGCCCTGCTGGCGCTGGAACCGGCGGCACACCTCACGCGAGCCGGCCCCGTACGCGCCGTCCACCTCCAGGTCCCAGCCCCGGCTGCTCATCTGCCGCTGCCACGTGCGCACGTCATCGCCGCGCATCACCGGCGGGTATTTCAGCAGCCTCCCGGGGAACGGCGGCGCCGCGGGACCGGGCCCGGGCGGGGTCGGACGCGGCGCGCCCCGCTTGACCCAGGCGTAGAGCGGCTCACCAGGGCAGTCGGTCGAGTATCCGTCGCGGTGCCCCTTGATCTCCTTGCCCGCGTGCCCGCGCTCGCGGAGGTGCTGGACGGCGTCCAGGATCGCGTGCAGGAGCCCCTCGGGCGGTTGCACGAGCCCCGAGTTGCCCACCAGGCCGAGCACGGCGTAGTGGGCCGCGTTCAGCCCCGGGCCGTTCGCGGCGGGCAGGTGGTGCAGCCCGCGCCCCTCGAACACCTTCATATGCGGACACGCCACGTACGAGTAGCCGATGTCGATCCAGCCGTTGTCGTCCATGTGGTAACCCTGGATGGACTGGACCAAGGCCACGCAACCGTTGTGGTCGGAGACGATGCCAGGGTCGACTTTGCCACCGGTGTAGTGGACTTTCACTCCCTTGGTGGAGTCGAGCTGTGTGTAGTCGCCGCGCGGCGGGCGGGCGTTCCAGTCGCGCCGTAACACCAGGTCGATGGCCATGGCGATCTCCGAGAGTCGTGATGATGACGACCGAGCGTAACGCGACGGGTGCGCCCAGGTCCCGGGGATCACGATTTTCGGGCTTGCAGGGCTTAGGGCCTGATGACCCGTTTGTCGGTAACGATCGCGGTGATCAGATCGTGCGGCGTCACGTCGAAAGCCGGGTTCAGCGCGCGTGTCCCCTCGGGCGCCACGCGCACGCCGCGCACGGTGACGATCTCCTCGTCCCCCCGGTCCTCGATCTCGATGTGCTCGCCTGACGGGGTGTGCTGGTCGATCGTGGACTCGGGCGCGACCACCACGAACGGCACGCCCGCGCGCTCCGCGCCGAGCGCGAGGGCGTACGAGCCGATCTTGTTGGCGGTGTCGCCGTTGGCGGCGATGCGGTCGGCGCCGATGAGCACCGCGTCCACCTCGCCCCTGGCCAGCAGGTACGGCCCCGCCGAGTCGGCGATGAGGCGGTGCGGCGCGCCCATCCTGGCCAGCTCCCAGGTGGTGAGCCTGGCGCCCTGGAGCAGCGGCCGGGTCTCCAGCGCGAGCACCTCGGCCAGCCGGCCGCGCTCGTGCAGGGTCTGGACGACGCCGAGCGCGGTGCCGCGTTCGACGGCGGCGAGCCCGCCCGTGTTGCAGACGGTCATGATCCGCAGCCGGTCGCCTTCGAGCAGGTCGGCCCCGCGCTCGCCCATGGCCAGGCAGGCGGCGATGTCGTCGTCGCGCACGCGCAGCGCGGCGGCCAGCACCGCCTCCCGGCCCGCCCCCTGGTGCGCGGCGGCCTGGTCGACGCCCCAGGCCAGGTTGACGGCGGTGGGCCTGGCGGCACGCAGCGCGGCGATCTCCCCTGGGTCGCCATCGGCCAGCACCACGCCGAGCGCCCCCGCCACGCCGAGCGCGGGCGCGCCGCGCACGGCCAGCCGCTGGATCGCCGCCACCAGCTCGCTGACGGTGTGGATGCGCAGCATCACGCACTCACCGGGCAGCCGCGTCTGGTCCACGAGCTCGACGGCTCCGTCGACCCAGTCAATGGTCCTCACGGGGCAAACGCTATCGTTCCCGGCGCAACGTTCCGCCTGCTTCTCCGCTGCCCTCTTTCCCGGGCCCCCTCTCCAAGAGGCTCCAGCGCTGGAGGCTGCGGATCAGCGTTCCGCCAGGACGATCACCGAGTCCTGCTCGTGCAGGACGATGGGCTCGGCCTTGGCGGGGTTGAGGACGATGCCGTAGTGCGGCGGCGCGTTGCGCGCCTGGGCGCTGCGGTAGCCGATGGCGGTCTCGCCCCTCCGGCGGGCGGCCTCCACGACCGTGGAGAACGTCACCTTCGTCCCGGTCTTGACGTACAGGGCCGCGGACCGCGGGTAGATCTCCGAGCCGCGGGAGTCGAAGAGGTAGCCGAACACGTCGGCGAGGTGCCTGTTCTCGGCGAGCTGGGCCAGCAGCAGCCCGATGACCGTGTCGCTGATCACGATGTCGTCGGCCTCGGTGACCTCGGCCAGGGCCCGGTTGTTCTCGTCGTGCATCTCGCTGACGATCGAGTAGTGCTCGCCGAGCGCGCTCTGCATGTCGCGCAGCTGCAGCAGCGTCATGAGCGTGCGCGTGTCGGCGTGGTGCGGCTTGAACCGGTCGTCGGACAGCACGATGACGTGCTGGAAGAGGCCGACGCCGAGCGACTCCAGCGCGTACCTGTCGGTGGTGTCGCAGTCCTTGACGTTCACGGTGAGGTTGCGCAGGCCCGCCAGGCCGGCGCCGGCCTTCGGGTGGTCGGCGGCCACCTCCAGGACCGAGCCGGGGGCCACGTAGCCGTCGAGGTAGCGGATGATCTGCTCGGCCCGGCCGTTCCAGTTGAGCAGCAGCGTGCGCTCGGGCTCGGTGGGCGGGCGCTCCGCCGTGACGACGGCCGACTCGTCCACGGACGGCTTCCCGGCGGCCAGGCGGACGTGGGAGTCGTCGTGCGCGATGACGATGACCTGGTCGTCCTCCTTGACGACGGTGTCCATGGGCGGGTTCAGCACCACGCCGGACGGCCTGCGCAGGCCGATCACGGAGGCGGTCTGGTAGGCGTGCAGCGCCTCGCCGTACGTGAGGCCGACGGTCTTCTTGGGGGTGCGCAGGTAGATCTCGCCGCCGTCGAAGTTCAGCAGGTCCATGCAGACCACGGACATGCCGGACTGGCGCGAGGACTGCACGATCAGCCTGGAGGCGGTGTCGTCGGAGTCGACCAGGTGCACCTCGCCCCCGCCGGCCAGGCGGGCGGCGGCGATGTTGCGGCTGGAGGCCAGGCTGGCGACCACCGGCGGGTGGATGCCGTCGCGCTTGGCCAGCGCCAGCAGGATCTTGATGACGTGCGCGTCCGGGTCCTCGCCCTCGGGCGAGAGCACCACGACGGACCTGGCGGAGTCCAGGTTCATCAGCGCGAGGTCGTGCGGCTCCGTGGGGCGGCCCGTACGGCACACCAGCCGGGTCCTGCCCAGGTCGCCGACGTGCTCGCGCAGGTCCTCCTCCATCGCCAGCTTGTCATGATCGGCCAGTACGGCGATCACCGAGCCCTTCTGGCTGGCATGCGCCTTGGCCAGCTCGGCCACGATCGTGAACACCTGGTCAGACCAGCCCAGCACCACCGTGTGACCGGACTCCACGATCCGCGAGCGTCCCCTGCGCAGGCGGTCCACCTTCTGCTTCAGCCCGTTGGACAGCAGGCCGACGAGCATGCTGACGATGAAGAGCCCGCCGAGCGACCCGGCGAACATCACCGCCATGTAAGCGGTCGAGCCCTTGTCGCTGGCGACCTTGCTGGGGGTGAGGGCGTGCATGAGCGCCACCCACAGCACGTGCCCGGCCCCCGTCACGCCTTCCGGTTCGTCAGGCGCGAGCCAGAGCGTGAGCGCCGCCACCACCACGATCAACCCGACCGAAACCAGCGCCAGCCACCCGATCAGCGACGCCGTCCCCTTGGACATGGTGTTGTCGAACCAGTACCGCATTCTTTCGCGGAACGTGACCTTCGACACTTCCCCGATACCTCCGTGTAAGGAGTGATTTGACCCGACGACACAAGGTACCGGTGGATCTTGGCTTCCGCAGCGCGACCGGTAACGTATCGGCCATGGTGATCCCCCTGACACCAGACGATCCGGCAGCGCTGGGCGGCTTCCGCCTGGCGGGCCGGCTCGGCGAGGGCGGGCAGGGCGTGGTCTACCTCGCGCACGCCCCCTCCGGCGAGCCGGTCGCGATCAAGCTGCTCAGCGCGGGTGACAAGCAGACGCGGGCGCGGCTGGCGCGCGAGCTGGAGGCGCTGGAGGGCGTCGCGTCCTTCTGCACGGCGCGCGTGCTCGACGTCTCGACCGGCGGGCCCAGGCCGTTCGTGGTCAGCGAGTTCGTGGACGGCCCGTCGGTGGCCGACCGGGTGCGCGAGCGCGGCCCGCTGCGCGGCGGCGAGCTCGAACGGCTGATGGTCGGCACGGCCACCGCGCTGGCGGCCATCCACGCGGCCGGGATCGTGCACCGCGACTTCAAGCCGGCCAACGTGCTGCTCGGTCCCGACGGGCCCAGGGTTGTGGACTTCGGCATCGCCAGGGCCGAGGGGGCGGCGACGATGACGTCGGGGCTGATCGGCACGCCGGCCTACCTGGCGCCCGAGCAGATCAGCGGCATGCCCGCGGCGCCCGCCTCCGACGTCTTCGCCTGGGCGGCGTCGATGCTGTACGCGGCCACGGGAACGAGCCCGTTCGGGGCGGACACCGTACCGGCCGTGCTGCACCGGGTGCTGCACGCCGAGCCGGACCTGTCGGCGCTGCCGCCACGGCTGCGCGGGCCGATCGCGGCCTGCCTGGACAAGGATCCCGCGCGCCGCCCGACGGCACAGCAGCTCATGGTCTCCCTCGTGGGCCC
>NZ_VCKX01000396.1 GCF_005889725.1 Nonomuraea zeae | reverse complement strand
ACCCTCATCAACAGCAACCCTCCCCGCAACCCTCCAACGCCATCCTCCAAGCAACCCCACACAGCTACGCCCGGAAGAGCAGCAACCACCAACGTGGCTACAACCCACCCACCATCAGCCACGACTCCCGATAGCCCGCAAATCCGCCGTCCCCGCCCTATGCACCGGACTGATCTTCGCTCTCCTGATAGGCGGCACAGCCGGAATCATCACCGGCCTCTTGGCCACCCCCGCGGTCGCGACCTTCCTGCGCAAGAAGCGCCAGCCCCAGCAGGCCCGCCAAGACCAAAAGCGCATCGCCATCGACCTGCCTTTCGCCGCGGACCTGATGACCGCCTGCCTACGCGCAGGACGCCCGGTGAGCGCCGCCACCGAAGTCGCCGCCACTGCGATCGGCGGTCCCCTCGGTCAACGACTCAGCTGGGTGAGCAGTCAGCTACGCCTGGGCGCCGACCCGGAAACCACCTGGGCCGGCCTGGCCAGAGACCCCGCGATGGGCCGGCTCTCTCGAGCGATGAGCCGAGCCGCCCAAAGCGGCGCACCTGTGGCGGACGTCCTGACCCGCCTGGCCGACGACGCCCGCGAAGCACTGAGAGCCGAATCCGTAGCCTCGGCCAGAAGAGTCGGCGTAATGGCAGTAGCCCCTCTAGGCCTCTGCTTTTTGCCCGCCTTCGTGCTACTCGGCATCATCCCGGTCATAGCCGGTCTCGCCTCCACGATCATCATCCCGTAAAGCCTGCATCTGAAGGGCTCTCGCCCCCGCCCCGCTCCTGAGCTGACGCCCTGCACCCTCGCGCCCGCCACTCTTAAGTCCGCGCCGCCCCGAGTCCGCGCCGCCCCGAGTCCGCGCCGCATGGTTTCCACCACTGAGCCCGCCATCGAGCCCTTCCCTCCGAGCCCCCGTCCGCGAAGCCAGCACCCGCCGAAGCCCTTCGCCTGTCGACTCCGTTCCCGAGTCTCCACCTCATGAGGCATGCCCTGACGTCGGCGAACTGTGGACCAACGACGGCGAATGGCACGACACCCGCGGGCTCACGCCCCGCAGCACCAAGAGGGTCCGTATGCTCCTGATCTCGCCTGGGCTGGGGTCATCCTGCGCCTGCACCTGCTGACCCCCGCACCCCGGACGGGCGGCTGTTCCGCAAGAGCCCCGTCCAGGACAAGGTGTCCGGCCAGGCCCGGGTCGGTGTGGAAGCGAGCCCGCAAAGCCGCTCTTGCCTCGCAGAGCAGGCCTCCGCCATCGCGAGGCGGGTCCTACGACCTACGGCAGCCGAACGCCAGCATGCTGACAGCGACGAGTGCGGGCGCCGCTGAGATTGCTCGGTGGCGCTGGGCCCTTCCATCCGCATCCTGCTCAGTACCTACGCTCCTTGGGTCAAAGGCGGCGAAGATCCAGCGAACGCCCTGATCGAGGCTGCCCTATCGGTCGAAACGGTCATGGATCCAGCGAACGCCCTGGTCGAGGCGACTCCATCGGCCGAAACGGCCACGGATGGGGCGCTGACCAGCGAAAGCGCCTGAGACGGGCTACACAATGGCCGCATACGGGCCGAAGGAGGACGGACTAACCCAAAACCTCAGGTCAATCCGCTGGTTGTGGACAACCGATCGTTCTCCACAGAACGCCGCTCGGCCCCTCGCCGATCACCCCGCTTCGGCGACCCTTGGACTCCCGCCGGACAAGACCCCGGCTCCGACTCACCTGGAGGGCCCGATGCAAAGTCCCGCCATCACGCCAGACGACGACATCAAAGCCGCCCCCACCACACCGCGCCACCGCAGTCACCTGATCCCAGCGCGGCCGATTGCGCTGGGCCACGGCCAGGCCGACACCTCGACACGACGCTTCGACAAGCGGCGCTTCGGCAAATGGCTCCACTACGCGGCCGCGAACCGAGAGCGAGGCATGTCAACAGCCGAATACGCCGTCGGGACCATAGCGGCCTGCGCTTTCGCAGCACTGCTGTTCAAAGTGGTGAGCAGCCCAGAGGTGCAGGAAATGCTGACAGCCCTGATCGACCGAGCACTCAAGACAACCGATTAGCGCATGACCCCCCGCCACGCGCGGACCTTCGAGACCGGTGAAAGGCCGGCATCGCGAGGTTCGGTGACAGCTGAGACGGCCGCGATGCTGCCCGCGCTCATGGTCGTCCTGGCGGCCGCACTTTGGGCCATCCAAGCGGTTGGCGCTCAGCTGGAATGCGTGGACGCGGCCCGCGCCGCAGCACGAGCCGCCGCCCGTGGCGAGTCACTGTCCCAGGTACGCGATTTCGCCCGTTCAGCCACCCGCTCGAACGCACACGTAGAAGTGACCCGCGACCTAGAGACCACAAAAGTGCGGATCACCGTAGAAGTAAGACCAGCCTGGGGCCCGTCGTTACCCGCCGTACGCGTATCCGCGTCAGCCACCGCCGACACCGAACCCTGACAGCAGGGCTGTAGCCCCTAGCAATGACGCCCACAGCCCAAACCACGGAGGCACCGATCCCAAAACCACGGAGGCACCGATCGCCAAAACCACGGAGGCACCGATCCCAAAACCACGGAGGCATCGATTCGGTACGCAGAACGAGGCTCGGCCACGCTCTGGGGTGTGGCCCTCATGGGCCTGCTGATGGCAGTCGCCACGGCGCTCGCCACCGTGGGCGCTGCCCGTGTGGCCCGCCACCGCGTCAGCAACGCCGCCGACCTGAGCGCTCTGGCAGCGGCGAGGCTCGCGTTGATCGACCCGGAAGCTGCCTGCCAGAAAGCAGCGGCCCTTGCCACGAGCAACGGCGTCCAACTCGCCGAATGCGAGATCACCAATGAGATCGCCGACGTCCGGACCTCCCTGTCGATCTCGCTACCAGTGGTGGGCACCCGCACCCTGACCGGCAGATCACGCGCAGGCCCAGCAGCCTCGACACCACGCTGAAGAGGCGGCCACCACTCCGACAGTCACCATCAGCCGCATTTACCCGCAAGCAGCAGAAACAGCGGAACACGACGACGACGCGCCAGCTCGTCAGCATCCCCATCGAAGCGATCAGCCCTGGGCGCACACTCACGCAGAGAAGTCAGAACGAATCCGGAGCTCGCCAGAATGGCCACGTAATCCTCGACCGTGCGGTGAAACCAGGTGACAGTGCTGCCCAGCCAACTCCGCTCCCGCGGCCCCTGACGGAAATAGTCGTCGACGACCCAATTTCCGCGCGGTCCCTGCCCACCGGGGTCGTGGGAGGTCAATACGGGATGGACAACGGTGAACACGATGCGCCCACCAGGCGAGAGGCTCGCGCGACAGGCGGCCAGGACCGGCGCGAGATCCTCGACATAGTGGAACGCGAGACGCGAAACGATCAGATCGAACGACGACGGCGGTGCCGCGAAGTCCTCCATATCGAGTAGTGCAGCCCGTCCCGACATGCCGGCCAGAGCCCTGTTGCCCGCCTCGACCATCGCCGCCGAGCCATCCAAGCCCAAGTAGCTACGGCACCCGGCGTTCAACAGCAGCGGGCCGATGGCCGCATCACCGCACCCGAGATCCAGCACCCGCAGCCCCGTAACGATCCCCAACTCGTCCAGGAGGGCCGGCTCCTCCATCACATGATTGGGGCTCGATACGCCACTGTGCCGATGACCGAGATATCGCTCGAAGACCTCAGGCGAGTCATAGAAGGATCCACCGCGTTGCTTTCCCGCCACGGCCAAGGAGTGTAGATCGGCGGACACGCCCATCCTCATTCCTCGGACGATGCGGACCAGCGAAATCCAGCCCGGCAGAGCACGATACGCCGACCGCCGACCGCCGACCGCCGACCGCCGACCGCCGAGTCACCTGAGCGCGAGCGCGAGCACGAGCACGAGGCGTCCCTAGAAGACCGAAGACGAGGACAAGTGGAACGGTCAATCACAGAGGCATGCGTAACAGCGAAACGCCGAAACCCTGCAAAGGCACCCGGCCGATAAGGACGCACGCAGAGGAAAGCACAGGCTGGCCAACGACGTGGAATGCATTGAGAACGCCCTCAACCAGGAGCAAGGTCAGTCGACGCGAACGGTGTGGTCGTTGGGGCCTGAGGGGCAATGTCGCAATCCCGTCACGACTTCTTAGACATGGTGTCCAAGAGTTGGATATCTCCCGTAAGGTTCCGCTTACCCTCAGTTCATGCCGTCTGTGACAGGAAGTCTGGGAGAGCCGGAACGAAGGTCGCTAAGGCGAGCGGGGCTCGGGGACGGTCGGTGACCGTATCGGCCGGGCGGACTGCACTTCCGGTCGTCGCGTGAGCGCTCCCCGGCGGTCATGCGGCGCGAGGCTCTCGATGGAGGGAAGCGTCGTGACGGTAGTCGGCAGAGTGGTGGCCGCAGGGATGATCGTGGCGGGATCCATCATGCTCGGCAGCGGATCCGCGCAGGCCGCCGTAGCGGTGCAGCAGGCCGGTTCCGCCGGGCAGATCACCTCGCCCTCTGACGGTCAGGTGGTCTCGGGTTCCTCGGTCACGATCTCCGCGCGTACCGGCCTCATGCAGCTCCGCATGGGTCTGTACGTAGAAGGACCGTCCACGCCGAGCCAGAAGGTGGCCGGCGGCGGCGCGAACCAGGAGATCTCCGGTACGTTCGACGCCGGCAGCGCTCCGAACGGCACCTTCACCGTGACGCTCAAGGGAGAGATCACTCAGACCAGGTACGCGAGCAGCACGTTCAAGCTGCGGCGACCTGCGGAGGCCCCGGGCAACGTGAACGCGAGCCTCCAGGGCACCACCAAGGTTGTCGTGACCTGGAGCAGGGGTTCGGAGCCCGACCTGCAGTCGTACGAAGTCTCCAACAGCCAGTCCGGCATCGTCGGCCGGCTCGCCGCCGACAGCGCGTGCTCGGGCTCCTCGTGCAAGGCGACGCTCGCCGTGCCGAGCAAGGCGGCGGGGCAGAAGGTGGGGTTCACGGTTCAGGCGTTCAGGGGTGATGGCGACGGCGGTTCGATCGGGTCGGGCAATTCGGCCGCCGCATACATCACCTTCCCCGCCCCGCCCGCTGCCCAGCCGAAGAAGACGACCAGCACTCAGCAGACGCCGAAGAACAAGGACACCAAGAGCGTCGACGCCCTGCCCACCCTGCCCGCCAAGAAGCAGACGCTGCCCACGAGCAAGCCGACGGCCCACAAGCCGAAGACCTCCAAGCTGCCGCAGATCCCCGACACCGACGCAAAGGGCAATCTCCCGATCCCGACCGCCGACACGTCAACCGGCGATCAAGACGAAACGGACGGCTTGGCGCCGGCCGGGACGAAGGACGGTACGAAAGACGGCGCGAAGGACGACACGGAAGCCGATCCCGTACAGACCAGTGATGTGAAGGCACAGTCGAGCGAGTCGCCCATGGGGAACATCGGCCAATACGGCCTGTATGTCGCGGGCGGACTCCTCCTGCTGCTCCTCGGCGCCCACGCAGGCGCTTGGGCCCGCCGCCGCGCACTTGCCTCCAGCCCCGGTGGCCCCGCACCCGGACCTGTCGCACCCGCACCCGCATCCGCTGCTGTCTCGCCGCCTGGCGAAACGGTTCCGGCGACGAAGCCGGTGAATGAAAGTGCCCCGCATGGGGGGACAACGCCTCGGCGGCCCGCGGTGATTCTCGCCGTCGCAAAGACCCGCGTCCCCGCCCAGAGCCACGCCCAGGAAGCGCCCGCAACCCGCCAGCCGTCGTCGGCAGACCGGCCGTCATCTGCACATCAGCTGGCATCGACCGAACGGTCGGCGTCGCCACACCAGTCGGCGTCGGCCGACCGGCTCGCGTCCCCCCATGAGCTGGCGGCGGCCGATCGGCCGCTGTCCGCCCATCAGTCGGTGTCGGCCGAGCGGCCGTCGTCCGGCTACGACTTGGCGTCGGCCGAGCAGTCGCCGTCCAGGGACCAGGCACCGTCCGGGAACCAGGCAACGTCCGCCCATCAGCCCTCGTCGGCCGGGCAGTCGCCGTCCACCCACCAACTGGCGTCCCCCTATCGGCCGCCGTCCGGCTACCAGTTGACGTCGGCCGACCGGTTGCCGTCCGGCTACCAACAGGCCTCGCCCAGCCAACCGCCGTCCGCTCATCGGCCGCCGCCGTCCGCCCAGCAACTGACCGCCGGGCAACTGACCGCCGGGCAACTGACCGCCCAGCAACTGACCGCCCGGCAGTCGGCGGCCCAACAGCCGTTTGTCGCAGAACAGCCGGAAACAGCTCAACATCCGGAGGTTCTCGGGCAGTCGACGGTCACCCTGCAGCCAGCGTCGGGCCAGGAGCAGGCATCGGCTGCGGCGCGGCTGGGGGTCCAGGATCTGCGGCCTGGTCAGCAGCCGGCGTCCGTGCCACGACCGTCTGCCGGGGACGTGCCGACGACCCCTCAGCGGGTGTCATCCGACGAGCAGGGGGCTGTTGCGCAGCAATCCGGATCCGATCAGCAGTCCACGGCCACCCAGCAGGCGGCTTCCATCCGGCAGCAACCGGCAGATGCCTTGAGATCTACAGCTGCTCAGCATTCCGGTGGTGTCGCCCCGGGCGGGCAGTCGTCTGGAGACACCCAGGGGCGCGGGGAAGTGCCCGTCGCCCTTCCGCGATACCTCGATGTGGAGGGCGAGGCGCGTGGGCCGGTTCGCATATCACTGCCCAGCTCTGCGGTGACCGACGTTCCCGCGTCGGCCGCCACGCCTGTTACCCCGCCCGCTGTCCGGATCGAGGATCGCTGGGACGACTACCTGCCGCCGTCGCCCAGGTCCATGGAGGACAGCGGGTTCTGGGAGCGACCGCAGCCTGGCTCCGCTGACTTCTGGGCGGCCGACAGCAACGAGGACGGCGGCGAACAGGCTTATGCCAGCCGTCGCCGCGGGGATGGCGACAGCTGAGACGGCAGCCGATCGCCGATTATCGGTGCGAGTGATGGGGATACTGCCCGCTTGACCGGCCCGGGGTGCGGTCAGTGGACTCCAGGCTCCTGCCGTTGCTGCGAGCTGGCTGGGGCATGGCTCCGGCGTCGTTGCGGGGATGGGTGGCTGGCATAAGCTCTCGCCGTCGGTGTGGAAGGGCTGGTTCGGCCGACATGGGTTGCCCGCCACCCGACATAGGCTGCCCGTCGTCGGCGTGGGGCTGGTTGGCTGGGCAGGCTCCTGCTGTCGGCGTGGGGGTGGCTGGCGCAGGCCCCCGCCGTCGCTGCGGGATTGGTTTAGTGGCGCGGCCCCCGCCGTCATTGCCGGGTTGGTTGGGGTGGCAGAGGGTCCCCGCCATCGTCGCTGGGTTTGTCGGCTGACGCTGGCCCCTGCGGGTCTGCGCGGAGTCGGTGGCTGACGCTGGCCGCTGCGATCGGTGAGAGGTCGGTTGGCGGCTGGGTGTGGTTGCGGGGTGCGAGGTCGGTTGGTGGCTGGGCGTGGGTTCGGCGGGCCTCCCGCTTGTACCTGAGTTAGGCGGTGGCGGGTGGTGAGTCGTCCGGGTGCAGGTAGCGAGCGCGGATGCGGACCCCGTACGGGTCACAAGGGGGCGCCGCCGAACCCGATTTCGTTGCCGTCCGGATCGCGGTAGGTGGTCTTGCGTACGCCGTTGGAGTAAGTCTCCTGTTGGGCGGGGTCGATTCCTCGCTCAGCGATCTGCGCCACACGCGTATCGAGGTCTTCGATGAAGATTGTGTGCATCGCATGGCCGGCGTGCTCGGGCCGCTGCTCGACGTACACGTACCGGTGTTCTGCCAGTTCCCACACGGCTTCCGTGTCGCTCGCGATGAACGTCGGCGGGGAGCCCAGCAGCCGTTCGTACCACTTCAGTGCCGCCGGGTAGTCGGTGACTGGAATTCCGGCAAATAAGTCGAGGGTCATGTCGCGATTCTATGGAATTTGTGGCGGCCCTGGGGATCTGTGGATTGGTCATGTCTCCTCTCTGTGCGTGTCCTAGTCCGGTTGGGGGGTTGACTGCTGTCCCCAGGTGCGAGATCGGTGGGCTGGTTTCGGCGGGAGAGATACAGGGGCGTTGTTAGATGTGCCTGTTGTGGCATCGGAATCTGTGCCGTGATGGGAAGGGCCGGCGATGCTGATTTGCTTGGCGGCTGGGTTCGGCTTGGTCGCGCGTTCGGGGCTGCTGCCTCACGAGGTGAGGGCAGGTCGATGCGGGCCGAGTTGTGGTTGACGTGAGCGTGTGGTGGCTCGCGCCTGATATGGAATGGCTCCGCGGGCGGGCATGGATTATTGAGCAGTGAGACGTGTTATTCGCATTTCGTTCACTCGGTACCCAATAGCGTGTTGAGAAGCCGGATGGCGCCGCGTTTGTGCAGGGGTTCGTTGCCGTTGCCGCATTTCGGGGATTGGATGCAGGACGGGCAGCCGCGTTCGCATTCACAGGAGGCTATGGCCTCGCGGGTGGCCGTCAGCCAGTCGGTGGCGCGGGCGTAGCCGCGTTCGGCGAAGCCGGCGCCGCCCTCGTGGCCGTCGTACACGAAGACTGTGAGCAGGCCCGTGTCGGCGTGCAGTTCGGTGGAGACGCCGCCGATGTCCCAGCGGTCGCAGGTGGCGAAGAGAGGGAGCAGGCCGATGGCGGCGTGTTCGGCGGCATGGGCGGCGCCGCCCAGGTCGATGCCTGCCTCGGCCAGGGGGGCCACCGCTGAGGCGGGGAGCGTCCACCAGACCGCGCGGGTGCGGAGGGTGCGGGGCGGCAGGTCCAGGGGTTCGTCGCCGAGCATCTCGCCTGATTGGAGGCGTCGCATGAGATATGAGACCACTTGCCGGGTCACCTCCACCTCGCCGAAGTGGAGCGTCCCGGGGCCCAGGGGTTGGGAACGTTGAGTGCCGAGGATGGAGATGTCCGTAATGTCGCGAGCGAACGTCGAGTAGTCGGGGTTGGCGCCGGCGACCAACGCCACCCCGGCCTCCAGATCGAGTTCTTCCACCAGGAAGGTCTCGCCCTGATGGAGATAGATCGCGCCCGTGTGCACGGTGGTGTGGGCGGCGGACTCGTCCACGCTGCCGAGGAGACGGCCGGTGGACGACTCCACGACCTGGATGGGGGCGCCTCCGCCGCCGCGGATGTCGGCGAGGTCGGTGGCGCGCTCGCGCCTGGTCCAGAACCAGCCTGCCGGACGCCTTCTGAGCAGGCCCTGGGCGACCAGGTCGGAGAGTAGGTCCGGGGCGGTGGCGCCGAAGGTGGGCAGGTCGTCCTCGGTCAGCGGGATCTCGGCGGCGGCGGCGCAGAGATGGGGGCCCAGCACGTAGGGGTTGTCGGGATCGAGGACGATCGCCTCCACGGGCTGGCCGAAGAGGGCCTGGGGGTGGTGCACGAGGTAGGTGTCCAGGGGGTCGTCTCGGGCGATCAGCACGGCGAGGGCGTCCTGGCCGTCGCGGCCGGCCCTGCCTGCCTGCTGCCAGAGGGAGGCCCGGGTTCCTGGCCAGCCCGCGATCAGGACAGCGTCCAGGCCGGAGACGTCCACGCCCAGTTCGAGGGCGTTCGTGGTGGCGAGGCCCATCAGCGTGCCTGCGCGCAGGGCCTTCTCCAGGAGCCTGCGGTCTTCGGCCAGGTAGCCGGCTCGGTAGGCGGCGATCTTGTTGGGGAGGTCGGCCACCAGGTCCGGAGGGTCGGGGATCGCCCAGCTGAGGGGGCTGTCCGCCGCGGCAGGGGTGTGCCCCGCGGCACGGGTGTGCCCCGCCGCCTCGGACCGGAGGCCGGGGCCGGCTGTTGATGCGGGGTCGGCTGCTGGTGCGGTGTCGTCCGTCAGGGCTGTGTCGTCCGTCGGGTTCAGCGGGTCTGGAAGGTCCGTGTCGTTTGCCGGGTCCGTCGGGGCAGTGTCGTCCGTCAGGTTCGTGTCGGCCGGCGTGCGGGTGGCTTGTGCTGGGGTCGGGGGGCTGGGGTCGAGCGGCGAAGG
>NZ_VCKX01000395.1 GCF_005889725.1 Nonomuraea zeae | reverse complement strand
CTGTTTCCCCGCCGCCGGGCCGGCCCGACCGTCCGAAATTGCCACAAGAAACCGGAAAATCATCACATTTCGCCCCCGGTTGAGCAGGCGGCCGTGCGACGGTGCAGGTGGAGGTGGTTGTGATGACCACGATGCCGCAAGCGTTCGCACAGGCCGCACGGAGACATGGCGTACCGGAGAGCATCCTGCTCGCCGTGTCCTACCTGGAGTCGCGCTGGGACTGCAACGGCGGCCGGCCCAGCACGGGCGCCGGATTCGGCCCCATGCACCTCACCGACGGCCCCGCGATGAGCATGTCGCGCCGCCATCACCTGGACGGCGAAGAGGACCTGCGCGGCGACGACTCCCGTCCCCCGCCGCATCCCACCGTGCCGGCGCACAACGGCTTTTCCGCGTCCCTGCACACCCTGGAGCGGGCCGCGGAGCTGACCGGGGAGAGCCTCGAGCGCCTGCGCGAGGACCCGGCGGCCAACATCGACGGCGGAGCGGCGCTGCTGGCCGACTACCAGCAGGCACTCGGCGCCCCGCCGAGCGCCGACCCCGCCGACTGGTACGGCGCGGTGGCGCGCTACTCGGGCGCTTCGGCCGAGGAGGTCGCGGCGGGCTTCGCCGACGAGGTGTACGAGGTCATCCACGAGGGCGCCGCCCGGATGACCGACACCGGTGCGAGGGTGACGCTGCCGCCCGCTCCCGAGGTGCACCCGTCCCGCTCCTGGCTGGCCGGGCTGGACCTGCCCCACCTGGCCCGCGCCGACGCCGTCGAGGCCCCCGCCGAGATCTGCTGCGAGTGGGTACCGGCGCCCTACAAGAGGGTCCCGGACGGCAAGTACGGCAACCACGACATCGCCGACCGCCCCGGCGGCCCGGCCATCCGGTACATCGTCATCCACGACACCGAGGAGTCGTTCGACACGACGCTCAGCCTCGTTCAGGACCCGGCGAGGTTCAGCTGGCACTACTCGCTGCGCTCGTCCGACGGTCACCTCGCCCAGCACCTGCTCACCAAGGACGTGGCCTGGCACGCCGGCAACTCGTACTTCAACTCCACGTCGATCGGCCTGGAGCACGAGGGCTTCCTCGCCGCCGGCGGCCTCTGGTACACCGAGGCGATGTACCGCACGTCCGCCAAGCTGGTGCGTCACCTGGCCGGCAAGTTCGGCATACCGCTGGATCGCGCCCACATCGTCGGCCATGACAACGTGCCCGGCCTGACGCCGGAAAGGGTGCCGAAGATGCATGAAGACCCGGGCCCGTACTGGGACTGGGCCCACTTCTTCGACCTGATGGGCGCTCCCCTGTGCCCCGACGGCGACGCCGGCACGGCCACGGTCATGATCCTGCCCGACTACGACCGCAACCGTCCGCACTACATCGGCTGCGACGACGAGCACCCCGAGGCCACCTGCCCGCCGCACGGGTCCGCCTCGGTCTGGCTGCACACCGCGCCGCGCGGGGAGTCGCCCCTCGTGAAGGACATCGGCAAGCACGCCACGGGCGAGTCCTCCTACAGCGTGTACGACCACTCCGCCCGCGCCTCCACCGGCCAGCGCTACGTCGTCGCCGAGCGGCGAGGGGACTGGACGGCCATCTGGTACCTGGGCCAGAAGGCGTGGTTCCACAACCCGGAGTCCGATCCCGTGGCCGTGCCCAGTCGTACCCGCATCGCCACGCCCCGGCCGGGGCTGAAGAAGATCCCGGTGTACGGCCGCCCGCAGCCGGAGGCGGCGGCGTACCCGCCGGACGTGGAGGTGCAGCCGCTGGTCCCGCTGCAGTACGAGCTCCCGGCCGGGCAGTCGTACACGGTCGGCCTGACCACCACCGGCGAGTTCTTCAAGGCGACGACCTTCGACCCCACGCTGCATCGCGTGGTCCGCGGCACCCAGGAGTACCACCAGATCCAGTTCGGCCACCGCCTCATGTTCGTCAGGAGCGAGGACGTCGTGGTGACCGAGACGTGAGCACGGCAGCGTCAACCCAGGGTTGACGATAGTCGATCGTCAACCTAAGGTTGACGCATGGACAGCAGCATACGTCTCGACGACCTCATCACCGTGATCAAGAGCCGGCACCCCGACGGCGACCCGCTCGGCGAGCTGACCGACGCCGTGACGCTGGGCGAGCGCATGGGCGAGGTGGCCGACCATCTCATCGGCCACTTCGTCGACCAGGCCAGGCGCTCCGGCGCGTCCTGGACCGACATCGGGCGCAGCATGGGCGTCACCAAGCAGGCCGCGCAGAAGCGGTTCGTGCCCAAGGACGGCGGCGGCTCCGGGTCGATGGCCGACGACCTGCGCGCCTACGCCCGTTACACCGACCACGCCCGCGCCGCCGTGGTGCGCAGCCAGCAGGAGGCCCGTGCCTCCGACCACGACCACATCGAGGCCGGCCACATCGTGCTCGGCCTGCTGCACGAGCCGGAAGGGCTCGCGGTCAGGACCATGGTCACGTTCGGCGCGTCGCCCGAGGCGGTCAGGGAGGCCGTCACGGCGGTGCTCGGGCCCGGCGGCGGCAGCCCGACGGAGTACATCCCGTTCGCCGCGCAGGGCAAGAAGGTCCTGGAGCTGACCCTGCGCGAGGCGCTGCGGCTGGGCCACGACTTCGTGGGCACCGAGCACATCCTGCTCGGCGTCCTGTCGCTGGAGGAGGGCCCGCTGGTGGACGCGCTGAAGGGGCTCGGCGTGACCAAGGAGCCCGCCGAGCGGGAGATCCTGCGGGCGCTCGGCGAGAAGGAGCGTTAGGGCAGGCCGGCCGGCCCCTCGGCGAACCTCGTCAGCAGATTGACCGTGGAGCGGCGGGTGAAGGCGGCGGCCCGCTCGGTGACCCCGTGCCCGCACCGCCTTCCCCGCATCGCGCACACCCAGCGCATCGTGCCCGAGGCGAACACCCCCGCGCCTCCTCGGGCCGTGTAGTAGGTGCTGTGGCTGACGGTCGCCCGGCCGCCGCAGGACAGCGGCGACTCGGCCAGCACCTCGACGTTGCGCGGCGAGCCCGGCGAGACCTTGTCGGTCTCCACCCCGGCCATCCCGGGGAAGCGCCGTCCCCGGGTGCCGGCGAAGATCCAGTGGCCGGGCCTGCGCACCCGGTAGACGCCCTCGGCCGGGAAGCAGTCGTACATCTGCCCCACCAGCGCGCTCTCCGGCTCCGACGCGCGCCACAGCTCGCACAGGCGCTCCTTGTCGCAGGCGACGTTCCTGCCGTGCAGGGCGATCCGCCAGTAGACGGCGTTCGCGCCGAGGAAGGCCAGGTTCGTACCGTGGTCCCTGGCCGCGGTGACCGCCCTGCGCATGCCGGGCGACCAGTACTCGTCGTGGCCGAGCGAGACCACCGCGCGGGCGCCGTCGAGCGCGCCCCGCTCCAGGTCGAGGCTGGTCAGGTACGCCAGCGGCACGCCGCTGCGCTCGGCCACGGCCAGCGCGTCCTTCTCGAAGTCCAGGAAGAGGCGGGCGCCGGGGCCGTCGTAGGGGCGGTCGAAGGTGACGGTGCGCGAGCGGTCCTCGTACCCGCCGGGGCCCTTGTAGAGGCTGCGCCCGCCCCACAGGTTGTAGGCCTGCCAGGTGGTCACCGCGTTCACCAGCACCACGCGGCCCGCGGCCGAGGCCGAGCGCACGGTGATCGGGACGTAGCGCTGCGCCCCGGAGGAGGCGTCGAGCCTGATCAGGTACGCGCCCTCCGCCCACCTCCCGGTCTCCACGGTCAGCGAGGGCTTCCAGTGGGCGGCCGTCACGGTGCCGCCCACGATCCGCATCGGCGCCTGCCGTACCCCCCGGACCTGCGCCGACTGCCACACCTTGACCGGGTTCGCGCCCATGCGGAAGGCGCTGGCCGAGAAGCGCGGCGCGGTGGTGGAGACGTGCAGCCTGAACCGCTCGCCGGGCAGGACGCTCACCTGGTCGGCGTAGCCCTCGATCTCGTGCTCCGCGCCGCGCCGGGTGATGCGCCAGGACTCCTGCACGTCCACGCCCGCGTCCGGTGCCGGGGCGGCGTCCCCGGCGGCGGCCGAGGGGGCGGCCGAGGGGGCGGGCACGGACGGCGCGGAGCAGCCGGCGACCAGCAGGACGAGGACGGCGAGGATCTTCAGCACAGGCCCATGGTCAGGATCGGCCGCCCCGGGGAGCCGCGACTTGGCGAACTCCTTACATGATCAGCACACAGGCCGGGCTTTCCACCTCGTGCGCCTGACCGGTGGGCTCGGGAATGCCCTGTTCGAGCTCGAAGACGGTCACGACGTTCGAGCGCTGGTCGGCCACGTACATGCGCTCGCCGTCGATCGCGAAGTGCCTGGGCCACTCACCGCCGGTGGGGATCTCGGCCACCGGCGACAGGTCCTCGGCGCGCAGCACGGAGACCGTGTCGGGGCCGCGGTTGCCGACGTAGACGAAGTCGCCCTCGACCTGGAGGTGTGAGGGGAAGTTCGGGCCGCTCTCGCGGGAGGCGGGCACGGTCGTGCGGAGCTCGCCCTCGATGAGCGTGACGGTGCCGTCGAGCTCGCCCGCCACGTACAGGCGCGAGCCGGCGAAGGCGAAGTGGCGCGGGCCCGAGCCGGCGTGCATCTTGATCGGCTCCAGCGCGGTGCCGTCGTAGCGGTAGCGGCGGATCTCGTCGGTGCCGAGGTCGGAGACGTGCAGCACGTCGTCGTGGAAGACGGCCTGGTGGGCGTGCGAGCGCTCCTGGCGCTCGGGGTCCGGCCCCGAGCCCTCGTGACGCAGCACGATCGGCTCGCCGGTGAACGCTCCGCGCGTGTCGAGCCGGCACAGCAGGGCCGTGCCGTCGCCGTAGTTGGCCACCGCGAGCAGGCTTCCCGACGGGTCCACGGCGACGTGGCAGGGGCTGTCGCCCTCGCTCGGCCGCTCGTCCAGCGGCGCGAGCCGCTCCCCGGCGCTGAACGCCGTGAGCCAGCCGCGTTCGAGCTCGCCCACCGCGTACAGCACCGGGAGCGAGGGATGCGCGGCCAGGAACGACGGCGCCGCCACCCTCGTGAGCTCTCCGCCCAGGGTGACGATGCCGGGGCCGTACCCGCCTATGTACACGTGCTTCACAGTGGGGATCCTCCTATGGTTGACTAAGGCAATGAGTTCGTTGACAAAAGCAATGGTCTCTGAGATCAGAGCCTTCAACCGGTTCTATACGAAGGTGATCGGCGCGCTCCAGGCGGGCATGCTCGACTCGCCCTACTCCTTGACCGAGGTGAGGGTGCTGTTCGAGCTGGCGCAGACGGAGCAGATGGAGACCGGCGAGCTGCGCGGCCTGCTCGACCTGGACGCGGGCTACCTCAGCCGGATCCTGACGCGCTTCGAGGTCGACGGGCTGATCTCGCGCGAGCGGTCGGCGTCGGACGCGCGCAAGCAGGTCGTCCGCCTCACCGCCGCGGGCTCCGAGACCTTCGGCGGGCTCGACGAGCGCTCGGGCGGCGAGATCGAGCGGCTGCTGTCCGGCCTGTCCGAGGAGGAGCAGCGGCGGCTGGTCGCCGGCATGACGGAGATCAGGAGACTGCTCGGCGGGGCCGGCGAGCGCGAGCCGTACGTGATCAGGGCCCCGCGCCCGGGCGACCTGGGCTGGGTCGTCCACCGGCACGGGGCGCTCTACGGCGCCGAGTACGGCTGGGGCATCGACTTCGAGCAGCTCGTCGCCAGGATCGTCGGCGACCTCGACTTCTCCAGGGACGCCGGGTGGATCGCCGAGGTGGGCGGGGAGCCGGTCGGGTGCGTGTTCTGCGTCCACGTGGACGAGACGACGGCCAAGCTGCGGATACTGCTCGTCGAGCCGTCCGCCCGCGGTCTCGGCCTCGGACGGCGGCTCGTGGAGGAGTGCCTGCGGCACGCGCGGGCCGAGGGCTACCGGCGGATCGTGCTCTGGACGCGCGACTGCCTGGAGAGCGCGCGGCGCATCTACCAGACAGCCGGGTTCGAGCTGGACTCCGAGGAGAAGGGGATGGAGAACGGGATCGAGGTCACCGAGCAGATGTGGTCGCGCGACCTCTAGGCCACCAGTTGAGCGGGCCGGCCAGGCGCATCAGGCTGGGCACCAGCACCGCCCTGATCACCGTCGCGTCCACCAGCACCGCGACCGCCATGCCGACGCCCAGCATCTGCACGAACGTCACCTGGGCCGTGGCGTAGGCGGCGAACGTGAGCGCCAGGATGCCGCCGGCCGCCGTGATCAGCGGCGCGCCCCGCTGCAGGCCGGTGGCCACGGCCAGCTCCGTGTCACCCGTCCTGTCGTACTCCTCCTTGATGCGCGACAGCAGGAACACCTCGTAGTCCATCGACAGGCCGTAGGCGACGCAGAGCATCAGGATCGGGATGCTCGGGTCGAGCGTGCCCGTCGGGGTGAAGCCGAGCAGCCCGGACAGGTTGCCGTCCTGGAAGATCCAGACGATGGCGCCGAACATGACGCCGAGGCTCAGGACGTTCAGCAGGGTCGCCTTGATCGGGATGATCAGGCTTCTGGTCATCCCGAACAGGACCAGGAACGTCACGCCGAGCATGAGCGCCAGCACCAGGGGGAGGCGGTCCACGACCGAGGCGCGGTAGTCGGCCAGCTCGGCCGGGTAGCCGCCGACCATGACCGCGAAGGGCGGCTCGACCGAGCGTACGGACTCGACCAGGCGTACGGGGTCGTCGGCCAGGGCCGCGGCGGAGGGGACCACGGACAGCCACGTGCCCTGGCCGCCGCCCTGCGGCCGGAACCTGGACGGCTCGCCGTCGCCCACCCGCCGCCCGTCCGCGAACGAGCCGGCGACCGTGTCCACCTGGGCGACGCCGGGGAGCCGCGACAGGGTGAGCGCGTATCCGGGGACGTCGCCCGGCGCGGCGGCCGGCGCGATGAGCTGGATGGCGTCGGTCTCCTCCGCCGGGAAGGACTGGCGGATCACCTCCTGGGTCTGCCTGGACGACGCCTCCACCGGCAGGATGCGGTCGTCGGCCACGCCGAAGCGCAGGCCGAGGAACGGCGCGGCGAGCACCAGCAGCACGGCCGTGGCCACCCCGCCGAACACCAGCGGCCTGCGCATCACCAGCAGGGCCAGCCGATGCCAGAACCCCGCGTCGCGCTCGGGCCTGACGCGCTTGGGCAGCATCGTGCCGCCGATCGTGGCGAGCACGGCGGGCAGCACGATCACGGCCGCGAACAGGCCGCCCGCGACGACGGCGATGCCCGCGTACGCGAAGGAGCGCAGGAAGTCGAACGGCAGCGCGAACAGCACGGCCAGGGACGAGGCCACGGTGAGCCCGCTGAACAGCACGGTCCGGCCCGCGTGCTCGACGGCCCCGGCCACCGCGCTCGCGCGGTCCTTCCCGTCCCGCGTCTCCTCGCGGAAGCGCTGGATCACGAACAGGCAGTAGTCGATGCCGAGGCCGAGGCCCATGGCCAGGGTGAGGTTCAGGGCGAACGTGGAGATCTCGGCGAACAGCAGCACGCCGCTCAGCAGTGCCAGCCCGATCACCATGGCGACCACCCCGGCCAGGATCGGCACCAGGGCCGCCATGGCCCGCCGCTGGTAGAGCCAGAGCAGCACGAACGCCAGGGGGAAGATCACCAGCTCGGCCCGGACGAAGTCCTGCCTGGCCAGCGGCACGGTCTCCCTGAAGACCTCCTCCCCTCCCCCGGCGCGCACCTGGAGCAGGCCGGTGCCCTCGGTGATCTCGGGCACGAGCCTGGGCAGCACCTGGGCCCGCACGTGGTCGGCGTCTCCCGGGATGCGCACCACGATCAGGGCGTGCCTGGCGTCGTCGCTGCGCAGGGTGGCGGGCTTGCCGCGGGTCCAGTACGAGCCGGCCTCGGCGACGCCGTCCTCGCGGCCGATCCGCGCCGTGAGCTCCCTGCCCGCGGCCTCGACGGCGGGGTCGTCCACCGTGCCGCTCCTCGCGGTCACCAGGAAGATCATGTCCGGGCTGCCGGTGCCGAACCGCTTGACCAGCTCGGCCTGCGCCCTGTCGGACTCCGAGCCCGGCGCCTCGAACCTGGCCAGCGACAGCCCTGACGCCGCGCCCGCCGCGAGCACGGCCGCGACGATCAGCATGGCCAGGGAGAGCGCGAGGACGAGCTTGCGGCGGCGCACCAGGAGGTGGCCGAGCCTGCGCAGCGGCGGCCCGGTCGTGGCCGCGCGGGACGGGCGGGCCCGCGTGTTCACCGCCATGCCGGCACCGCCATCGGGGTCGCGGGGGCCGCGAGGGCCGCGGGGGTCGCCGGGACCGCGGGGGTCATCGTCCGAGTCCCAGCGCGTCGGTGACCAGGCGTTCGAAGTCCTCCTGGGAGTTGTCGTGCCACAGCCGGTAGATGAACTGGGCGTCCGTGCCCACCAGCCGGCGGTAGACCGCCTCCGGGTCGTCGATCGCCCCGGCGATGGCGTCGGCCACCTCCTGGGGGTCGCCCCTGCCCGCCAGGGAGCCGTCGAACGCCGCCCAGAAGCGCTCGTACGCCTCGTGGTCGCGGTGGTCCCGGGTGAACGCGGCGGCCTGGCGGGAGCGGCCGCGGATCGAGGTGCTGTAGTTGCCGGGCGCGACGAGGACGACCCGCAGTCCGTACGGCCTGAGCTCGAAGCGCAGGGCGGCCGACAGCGACTCCAGGGCGGCCTTGCTGGCCGAGTAGGCGCCTTCGAAGGGGACGCCGACGGAGCCGGCGATGGACGAGACGTTGACGATCACGCCGCCCGGCGTCATGTGCGGGGCGAGGGCGCGGATGAGGCGGACGGGGCCGAGGACGTTGGTCTCGAACTGGGCGCGCAGCTCGTCGTCCGACAGGGTCACGACGGGGCCGCGCAGGATGTATCCGGCGTTGTTCACCAGCGCGTCGATGGCCCGCGTTCCTTCCAGCGCCTCCGTGACGCCTGGTTCCGTGACGTCGAGACGGGTCACCTGGAGGGGCAGGCCCTCGTCGGCGGCGGTGCGGCGGAGCCGTTGCGCGCCTTCCGCGTGCGGGTCGCGGACGGTGGCGATCACGCGATCGCCCCGCCTGGCCAGTGTGAGCGCCGTCAGCAGGCCGAACCCGCTGCCGCACCCCGTGACGAGGACGGTTCTCATGGGTCTCCCGATCCAAAACTCGGTAAACTACTCGCGTTTGTGTTCCTGGATCAGAAATACAAGTAAATGCTCGCATTTGTCAACGAGGAGACCCATGCCCGAACGCACGGTCCGTCGGCAGGCGCGCGGCCTGAAGCGCATGGCCGAGATCCTCGACGCCGCCGAGACGGTGATCGCCGAGGTCGGCTACCCCGACATGACCACGAACCAGGTCGCCGCGCGGGCGGGGATGTCGCCGGGGTCGCTGTATCAGTTCTTCCGCAACAAGGAGGAGATCCTCGACGGGCTGGTGGTCCGCTACACCGATGACCGCCAGGAGTTCTGGGCCGCCCGGCTGGCCGTCGTCACGCCGGACATCCCGCTGGAGGCGCTGGTCGGGCAGCTCGTGGACGAGAGCGTCCGGTTCAAGAGCGAGTCGCCGGCGTACTGGTCGCTGCTGTACGGGACGGCCACCGGCGACCAGCTCGCGGCGGCCTCGCTACGGCTGCACGCCGACATCGCCCGGCAGATCGCCGCCATGCTCCAGCGCCGCAGCCCGGAGCTGCCGGACGATCGCGCACAGCTCATGGGGACGATGGCGCTGGCCATGGTGAAGGCGGTGATGCCCATGATCGCCTCGACGACGGCGGAGGGCGGCGCCGAGCTCGTCACCGAGCTGAAGGTCATGCTCGTGCGCTACCTGACCTGACCCCCGCGGCCCCAAGCAACCCGGCCCAGCCTCCCGGCGCATGCCGGGGGCGGCCGTGATCAAGCGCCGACGGTCTCCCGGCCCTCGCGCGGGCTACGCGCGCGTCGGTCTCCCCCGGCCCTCGTCGGGGCGGCGGAGGTCGGCGCGCCCTCCAGGGGCC
>NZ_VCKX01000394.1 GCF_005889725.1 Nonomuraea zeae | reverse complement strand
GCGCAGCAGGCCGCTCCCCCGGCCCAGCCGTCGCCGATCGCCACCACGCCGGCCAGCGAGCCCGCTTCGCTGCCGTCGTCGGGTGACAGCCCCTACGTGACGCCGCTGGTGCGCAAGCTCGCCAACGAGCACGGTGTCGACCTCGACTCGATCAACGGCACCGGCGTGGGCGGCCGCATCCGCAAGCAGGACGTGCTGGAGGCGGCCAAGGCGCAGCGCGAGCAGGCCAGCGCGGCCCAGGCGGCCCCGGCTCCCGCCGCGCAGCCCGCCGCCGCGGCCCCCGCCCAGGCTCAGGCCGCGCCGGCTCAGGTCGCCGCCGCGCCCGAGGCCGTGGAGGTCGACACGACGCTGCGCGGCCGCACGGAGAAGATGTCGCGCCTGCGGCAGACGATGTCGAAGCGCCTGGTCGAGTCGCTGCAGACGGCGGCCCAGCTCACCACGGTGGTCGAGGTCGACGTCACGAAGATCGCGCGGCTGCGCGAGCAGGCGAAGGCGGACTTCCTGCGCCGTGAGGGCGTGAAGCTGTCGTTCATGCCGTTCTTCGAGATGGCCGCCATCGAGGCGCTCAAGCAGCACCCCAAGCTCAACGCGACGATCAACAACGAGACCATGGAGGTCACGTACTTCGACGTCGAGCACCTGGGCCTGGCGGTCGACACCGAGCGCGGCCTGATCGCGGCGGTCATCAAGAACGCCGGCGACCTCAACCTCGCCGGACTCGCCCGCAAGACGGCCGACCTGGCCGAGCGCACGCGCGCCAACAAGGTGACGCCCGACGAGATCACCGGCGGCACCTTCACGCTGACGAACACGGGCAGCCGCGGCGCCCTGTTCGACACGCCGATCCTCAACCAGCCGCAGGTCGGCATGCTCGGCACGGGCGCCGTCGTGAAGCGGCCCGTGGTGATCGACACGGCTGAGGGCGAGGTCATCGCGGTGCGGTCGATGGTCTACCTGGCGCTGACCTACGACCACCGCCTGGTGGACGGCGCCGACGCGGCCCGGTTCCTGACGACGGTGAAGCGCCGTCTCGAAGAGGGCCGTTTCGAGGCTCAGCTCGGCCTCGCGTAGGGATTCCGGCGGATCTCCGGCCGGGCGGCCCGTTGTTTCGGGCCGCCCGGCTTTTCGCTGCCCGGCCGCGCGGTCCCCCGGGCGTACTGTGGGGTCATGGCGATCATCGTGAGTGGGGCGTCGGGCCTGCTGGGGAGCGCTCTGACCGAGAAACTGCGGGCCGGGGGACGTGAGGTCGTCAGGCTCGTACGGCGACAGCCGCAGGGGCCGGACGAGGCGTTCTGGCAGCCCGCCGAGCAGGTGGTCGACCTGGCCGCGCTCGAAGGCGCCGAGGCCGTGGTCCACCTGGCCGGCGCGCCGATCGGCGACAAGCGGTGGAGCGCGGCGTACAAGCGGGAGCTGGTCGGCAGCCGGGTGGAGGGCACGCGGGTCCTCGTCGACGCGCTGGGCCGGCTGTCGCGTCCGCCTGAGGTGTTCGTCTGCGCCTCTGGAGTGGACTTCTACGGCGACACGGGCGACCTGGTGGTGGATGAGACCAGGGGCAGGGGAACGGGCTTCCTGGCGGATCTGTGCGGGCTGTGGGAGGGCGAGGCGGGCCGGGCGGAGGAGCACGGCGTCCGGGCGGTCCAGTTGCGCACGGGGCTGGCGCTCGGCCGGGGCGGGGCGCTCGGGCGGATGCTGCCGATCTTCCGGATGGGGCTCGGGGCGCCGCTGGGGTCGGGCAAGCAGTACTGGTCGTGGATCTCGGTGGACGACTGGGTGGGGGCCGTGCTGCACATCCTGAAAAATCAGGACATCGTGGGGCCGGTCAATCTCACCTCACCCTCCCCCGTCACCAACGCCGAGTTCACTCGTACACTCGGAAAAGCCCTGCGTAAGGGGACCATGCCGGTGCCCGTGCCGGGGTTCGCGCTCTCGGCGGGGCTCGGCGAGTTCGCCCGCGAGGGTCTGCTGCCCAGTCACCGCGTGCTACCAGGCAAGCTGACAGCCGGTGACTACAGCTTCACGCATACCAGCCTCGACGCGGCGCTGAGCGCCGTACTCTAGTGTGCCGTTCCTTTTAGCAGGTGGGAGATCTGAACGTGAGCCGGTCGGGACAGTCGCACATTCTTGCCATCGGGGGCGGATCGTTCCGTCCGAGCAGGCGTTACAGCTTCATCGAGGCCAGCCCGTTGCTGCGCTACGGCCTCGACCTGACCGGCCAGGACCGGCCCAAGCTGGGCCTGGTCGCCACCGCGGTCGGCGACTCGGCGGACTGGCTGCTGAAGATGTACGGCGCCTTCGCGGGCTGGGACGTCGAGTTGAGCCATCTGACGGTGTTCCCGATGCCCAACGTGGCCGATCCGCGCGCCTGGATGCTCGAACAGGACATGATCTACGTCAGCGGTGGCAGCGCGGCCAACCTTATGGCGTTGTGGCGCTTGCACGGCCTCGACGAGGCGTTCGAGGAGGCCTGGCGGTCCGGCGTGGTGCTGTCGGGGCAGAGCGCAGGGGCCCTGTGCTGGCACGTCGGCGGCAACACCGACTCCTTCGGTCCCGAGCTGCGGGTGTGGGCCGAGGGCCTGGCCCTGCTCCCCTACTCGTGCGGCGTCCACTACGACTCCGACCCCCAGCGCCGCGCGCTGCTGCAGCGGTCGGTGGCCGAGGGCGAGTTGCCCGGCGGCTACGCGGCCGACGAGGGCGTGGGCCTGCACTACGTGGGCACGGAGTTCATCCAGGCGGTGACCGTCGAGCCGGGCGGTTACGCGTACAAGGTGGAGGGCGACGGGGTCGGCGGGGTCAAGGAGCTCAGGATCGAGCCCCGTCTCCTGACCCCCTGATTACCCTTCAAGGGTGAGGCAACGGCACAATAGGCTCATGCGCCCCATCCCCGGGGACGATCCCCACGCACTCGCCATCGTCCGCCTTGGTGTCGACGTCCCCTACGAGCAGGCCTGGTCGCTGCAGCGCTGGGTGCACGGCAAACGTGTCGCCGGCGAGGTGACCGACACCGTGCTGTTCCTCGAGCACGCCCCGGTCTACACCGCGGGCAAGCGCACCGCCCCGCACGAGCGTCCCTCCGACGGCACCCCGGTCGTCGACGTCGACCGGGGCGGCCGCCTCACCTGGCACGGCCCCGGCCAGCTCGTCGCCTATCCGATCGTGGCCGTCACCGACGTGGTCTCCTACGCCTGCCGGCTGGAGGACACGATGATCCAGGTCTGCGCCGACTTCGGCGTCACGGCCAGGCGCGTGCGCGGCCGCGGCGGCGTCTGGGCGGCCGGCGACGCCAGCCTCGGCCTGCCCGACCGCCAGCTGGGCGCGGTGGGCCTGCGCTTCTCGCGCGGCGTCACGATGCACGGCTTCGCACTCAACTGCGCCAACGACCCCCGCTGGTTCAACCGCATCGCGCCGTGCGGCCTGCCCGACGTGGGCGTGTCGTCGCTGTCGGCGGAGACGGGCCGGCGCATCGTGGTGGAGGAGGTCATGCCGATCGCGGAGAAACGGCTGGCGGAGGCGCTCGGGCTGGAGTCGTACGAGCTCCATGAAGAGGACCTTGTCCGGCGGTAACCGAATCGGCATCTGACAGCGGCGATTATCCGGATATCTCCGGTTTACTATCGCCCCTGTGAAGCGCCTTCTCGCTCTCGTGCTCGCGCTCATCGTGCACCTGCTGACCCTGGGCTTCGTCGCGCTCGGCGTCTGGGTCATCGCGGGTAACACCGGCTCTCTGCTCGCGTGGCTGCTCGGCGGCGTGAGCCTGGCCGTTGGCTGGGCGCTGCGCCCGCGCCTGGGCCGGCTGCCCGCCGACGCCGAGGTGCTCGGCCGCTCGTCGGCCCCGGAGCTGTACGCCGTCGCGGACCGCGTGGCCGACCGCATCGGGGTCAAGCGGCCACGGAAGGTCGCGATCAGCGACCTGGACCCCGAGACCCGCTACGAGCGCGTCGGCCCGGCGCGCACCCCGGTGCTGGTCGTCGGCCTGCCGCTGTGGCTGGCGCTGCCGCCCAGGCAGCGGGCCGTCCTGCTGGCCACCGCGTACGCCCGCGTCCCCACCGGCGACGAGCTGGTGGTGTCGGGCGCCCTGGACACGCTGGAGTCCTGGCGTGACGCGCTGGTGGGAGCGGCGGGGCCGCTGCGGGTCAGGGAGGAGGCGCAAACCAAGATCGTCGCCGCCTCGATCGGCATCGCGGACCAGCCGGGCACGGGTTACGAGGTCATGGGCATGTTCGGCCGGCTGCTGGGCCGGGTGCTCGGCGGCCCCTTGCTGCTGCTCCAGTACGGCCTGGGCCGCCTCGCCCGCGCCGGAGAGGCGCGTACCGCGGCCAGGCACGAGGCGCGGGCGCTGCGGGCCGCCTCGGAGCGGGAGCTGGCGGAGCTGCGCGGGCTCGTGGCGGACAGCGGCTACCTGGCGCCGATGCAGGCGGCGGCGCTGCGCGGCGAGAGCGTGGCGTCGATCAGGCAGGGGGCGCTGTCCAGGTTCCGGCTGACGGAGGACGGCGTGCTCACCTCCGTCCCGCACTCCGAGCTGCTCGGAACACGGGAGTCCGACCTGATCGACGAGGAGCTGCGTGCCTGCTACTCCCGGGCGATCCGCGGTTTCGGCCTCATCTCCTGACCCTCGAACGGTCCGGCTTCCCGGGAGACGTAAGCTGAGAACGTGACCGTTGCTCCTGAAGGCCGAAAGCTCCTCCGCCTGGAGGTGCGTAACGCCGAAACCCCTATCGAGCGCAAGCCCCCGTGGATCAAGACCAAGCTGAGGACGGGCCCCGAATACACCGAGCTGAAATCGCTCGTGCGCCGGGAGGGCCTGCACACGGTCTGTGAAGAGGCGGGCTGTCCCAATATCTACGAGTGCTGGGAAGACCGCGAGGCGACCTTCCTCATCGGCGGCGACCAGTGCACGCGCCGCTGCGACTTCTGCCAGATCGACACGGGCAAGCCGAAGGAATACGACCGCGACGAGCCCCGCCGGGTGGCCGAGTCCGTCCAGCAGATGGGCCTGAAATACGCGACCGTGACCGGCGTGGCCCGCGACGACCTGCCCGACGGCGGGGCCTGGCTCTACGCCGAGACCGCGCGGCAGATCCACGGCCTGCTGCCGGGATGCGGTGTCGAGCTGCTGGTGCCCGACTTCAACGGCAACCGCGACCAGCTGGAGGAGGTCTTCTCCAGCAAGCCGGAGGTGTTCGCGCACAACGTCGAGACGGTGCCGCGGATCTTCAAGCGCATCCGCCCGGCGTTCCGCTACGAGCGCTCGCTCGGAGTGATCACGACGGCCCGCGAGGCCGGGCTGGTCACCAAGTCCAACCTGATCCTGGGCATGGGCGAGACCCGCGAAGAGGTCGTCGAGGCCATGCGCGACCTGCACGAGGCCGGCACCGACCTGCTGACGATCACCCAATACCTGCGGCCGACGCCGCGCCACCACCCGGTGGAGCGGTGGGTGAAGCCGGAGGAGTTCGTGGAGCTGCAGGCCGAGGCCGAGGCGATCGGGTTCGCCGGGGTGCTGTCCGGGCCGCTGGTGCGCTCGTCGTACCGGGCGGGCCGGCTCTACCGGCAGGCCATCGAGGCCCGCCAGACCGCCTGAGCGAAGCAGACGGGGAGCCCCGGGCCGCTGCGCTGCGGCCCGGGGCTCCTGCGCGTGCCGCGAGCGTCGCACGGGGAGCGTCGCGCCGGGTGGCTACCGCGGGCCGGAGGGCGTGGCTAGCATGGCATCGCGAGCGACGGAGGTGGCCGGGGGCATGACCGTTCTGATCCGCACCAGCGACCTGCCCGCCAAGCGCCGCCACGACGAGTGGCGAGGCATCGTGTGCGACGTCCTCGGCCCGCTCGACCTGCGCATCCACCCCAGCGCCCCGCTGCGGGGCGAGATCGAGATCGGCCGGCTCGGCCCCGTCGGCGTCGGCCGGATCCGCACTTCCACCCCGCACAGCATCCACCGCACCCAGGGGCTGATCCACCGCGACAACCCCGAGCTCTACCGGGTGGTGCTGGCCGTGTCGGGCAACCCGCGCCTGAGCCAGGGCGACCGGCAGGCCAGGCTCCGGCCGGGCGAGTTCGCGGTCTACGACTTCAACCGCCCCTATGAGCTGGCCTACGACTCGGCCGTGCGGCTCGCGGTGTTCAGCTTCCCGCACGAGCTGCTCACGCTGCCCGCCGATCTCACCGCGCTCCCGTTCTCGGCCGAGTCCGGCGCGGCCGCGCTGGCGGTGCCGCTGATGCGCCGGGTGGCCACCGATCACCAGACCTACCAGCCGAGCAGCGCCGCCAGGCTGTCCACCGTGGTGACCGACCTGATCAGCACCGCCCTCGCCGAACGCGCCGAGCAGGAGCCGGCCCTGCCCGCCGACTCGCGCCGCCGGGTGCTCCTGCTCAGCATCCACGCCTTCATCGAGCAGCGCCTGGGCGAGATGGAGCTCGATCCCGCGACCGTCGCGGCGGCGCACCACATCTCCGTGCGCTACCTGCACCGGCTGTTCGAGTCGGAGAACACCACGGTGGCCGCCTGGATCAGGCGACGGCGGCTCGAACGCTGCCGCGCGGAGCTGGCCGCGGGCGGCGCCCGTCCCGTGAGCGAGATCGCGGCCAGGTGGGGGCTGCCCGACTCGGCGCACTTCAGCAGGCTCTTCCGCAGTACGTACGGGGTGCCGCCCGCCGAATACCGCCGCGCGGGAGCGGCCGGGACAGCTGTGCACTGAACGTCAATCGTCCTGGCGCCCAGATCCAAGACCCGGCAGACCGCCGCCCGGCAGACTGACGGTGTTCGCCCGATCGATGGAAGGGATCAGGAGATGCAGCTCTTCGTCAACCTGCCGGTGAAGGATCTGGACCGGTCGACGCAGTTCTTCACCGAGCTCGGGTTCACCCTGTTCGGCATGGCCGAGGGCATGGCTTCGGTGATCATCAGCGAGCAGACGCAGGTCATGTTGCTGACCGAGCCGACGTTCGCCTCGTACGTCACCAAGGAGATCGCCGACGCCACCAAGACCACCGGGGCGGTGCTGGTGCTCGGGATGGAGAACCCGGCCCAGGTCGACGAGCTGGTGGACAAGGCGCTCGCCGCCGGGGCCGCACCCGCCGGCGTGCAGCACAAGGACGAGTACCGCTACCAGCGCGGCTTCGCCGACCTCGACGGCCACCACTGGGAGGCGCTGTGCCTGGTGCAGCCGGCCGGCTGAGCGGCGCGGCGATCTCGGCGGACGGCACCCCGATCGCCTTCGACAGGTACGGCGCCGGACCGGCGGTGGTGCTGGTCCACGGCGCGTTCACCGACAAGGCGCACGCCACGCTGGCGGGCGTGGCGGCCGCCCTGTCGCCGTGGTTCACGGTGTTCAACTACGACCGCAGAGGGCGCGGCGCCAGCGGGGACACCCGGCCGTACGCCGTCGAGCGGGAGATCGAGGACCTGGCGGCGGTCGTCGCGGCGGCGGACGGGCCGGTGATGGTGTTCGGCGGCTCGTCGGGCGCGGCCCTCGTCCTGGAGGCCGCCGCCTCCCCCAGCGGGCCGGCCATGGAACGGCTGGCCGTGTGGGAGCCCCCCTACCACGTGGACGACAGCGCGCCCGCGCTGCCGGCCGACTTCGCCGAGCGGCTCGACGCGCTGGTACGGGCGGGCCGGCCGGGCGAGGCGGTGGAGCGGTTCATGGTGGAGGCGGCCGAGGTGCCCGCGGGGGCCGTGGGGGCGATGCGCGCGCAGCCGTTCTGGGCGCAGGCCGAGACGATCGCGCAGACCCTCTCCTACGAGGCGGCCGTGCTGGGGCCGGGCAACGCGCTGCCCGCCGCCCGGCTGGCCGCCATCGCGCGGCCGACGCTCGTGCTCAACGGCGGCGACAGCCCCGCCTGGATGACGAACGCGGGGGCGGCGGTCGCGGCGGCCGTGCCCGGCGCGGTGCGGCGCGTCCTGAAGGGCCAGTCGCACAACGTCACCCCCGAGGCGCTGGCCCCCGAGCTGCTGGAGTTCTTCGCCTGAGCCTGGAGCCGGATGCCGGGACTCATGGGTCGATCGCCGTCTTTGCATAACGCAAAGGCCACAAACCTATTGATCGCTCGGTTTTCTGGTGAACACTGTGATCGTGGACATCGACGAACTGCTCGGCAGGCTCGACCTCAGCACCAAGATCCGGCTGCTCACCGGCGCGGACATGTGGTCTCTCCCGCCACTCCCCGAGATCGGCCTCGACCGGCTCGTGATGAGCGATGGCCCCATCGGCGTACGCGGTGAACAGTGGAGCTCGGCGGACCCCTCGATCGCCCTGCCGAGCCCGACCGCGCTGGCCGCGTCGTGGGACGTGGACCTGGTCAGGCGGGCGGGCCGGCTGCTCGCCCAGGAGGCCCGGCGCAAGGGCGTGCACGTCCTGCTCGCGCCCACGCTGAACCTGCACAGGTCCCCGCTCGGCGGGCGGCACTTCGAGTGCTTCTCGGAGGATCCGTACCTGACGGGCGAGATCGGCGCGGCGTACGTCGAGGGCGTCCAGGAGGGCGGCGTGGGCACCACGCCCAAGCACTTCGTGGCCAACGACTTCGAGACCGACCGCTTCACCGTGAGCGTCGAGGTGGACGACAGGACGCTGCGCGAGGTGTACCTGCGGCCGTTCGAGCGCGTGGTGCGGGCGGGCGCGTGGGGCGTCATGACCGCCTACAACTCGGTGAACGGCACGACCATGACCGAGCACGCCGGCCTGGTGCACGGGGTGCTGAAGGGCGAGTGGGGGTTCGACGGGTTCGTGGTGTCCGACTGGACGGCGGTGCGCTCCACCGAGGCCGCCGCACTGGGCGGGACCGATGTGGCGATGCCCGGCCCGTTCGGGCCCTGGGGCGAGCGGCTGGAGGCCGCCGTCCGCGAGGGGCGGGTGCCCGAGTCGGCGGTGGACGACCGCGTCCGCCGCATCCTGCGCCTGGCCGAGCGGGTCGGCGCCCTGGGCGGATCCGCGCCCGACGCGGGCACTCCCGTGGACGGGGTGGCGCTGGCGCGGGAGGTGGCCGAGCGCGGGTTCACCCTGCTCACCAACGACGGCCTGCTGCCCCTGGCGGACGTCCGCACGCTGGCCGTGATCGGCTCGGCCGCCGACGAGGCGCGCGTCATGGGCGGGGGCAGCGCGCAGGTCTTCCCCGACCGGGTCGTCTCCCCGCTGGCCGGTCTCGCCGGGCGCGCCGAGGTCCGGTACGCGCTCGGCACCGATCCGCGCATCCGCCTGTCCCCGCTCGCCCGCCCGGCGACCGCCGAGTTCCTGGACGAGGCCGGCGGCGTGCTGGCCGAGCAGCCGCTGGTCACCGCCGAGGCGCGGTGGCTCGGCCAGCTGCCGCCCGGCGTGGACGGCGAGCGGCTCAAGGCGGTGCGGCTGCTGGCGTCGTACACGCCGGAGGTCTCCGGCGACCACCAGCTCTCCGTCGTCGGGATGGGTGCCTTCACCGTCACCGTGAACGGCGAGAGCGTCTTCGACGGGAGCGTGGAAGCGGCGGGCGACGACCCGGCGATGTCGTTCCTGTCGCCGCCCGAGCACCGGATGCGGGTGCCGATGACGGCCGGTCAGGCGTACGAGCTCGCCGTGACGCACCCCACGGGGGCGTTCGGCGGCATGGCGTTGGTCTCCTTCGCGCTCGGCCACGCCGTCCCGGCCCGCGACGAGGAGGAGCTCCTGGCCGAGGCCGTCCGCGTGGCCGCCGAGTGCGACGTGGCGGTGGTCGTGGTCTCGACGACGCCCGAGGTGGAGAGCGAGGGCTTCGACCGCAAGGACCTCAGGCTGCCCGGACGGCAGGACGAGCTGGTGCGTGCCGTCGCCGCCGCGAACCCGCGCACCGTGGTGGTGGTCAACGCGGGCTCCCCGGTCGAGATGCCGTGGGCGGAGGAGGTGGCGGCGGTGCTGCTCACCTGGTTCCCCGGGCAGGAGGCGGGGGCGGCGCTGGCG
>NZ_VCKX01000393.1 GCF_005889725.1 Nonomuraea zeae | reverse complement strand
GCCGTCCAGCAGGCCGCCCCCCAACCTGCCGCGCCGCCGGCCCAGGAATCGGTTCCGGCCGGGGACGGGGAGCTGCACGGGCTGCCGCGGCGCCGCCGCGGGCAGACCCTGGCCGCCGCCTCGCCCGCGCAGACGCCGCCGAGACCGGCCGCCGGCCAGGAGCCCAGGGGCTCGCGGCCCCCTTCCGACTCAGCAGCCAAGTTCACCGCCTTCCACCAGGCACGCAGGGCACGACAGATTGGTGAGGACGAATCTCGATGAGAAGCGCAGATCAGCAACTCGCCTGGTTGCTCGAGAACCTCCTGGAGCGCACTCCGCAGGCCAGGCACGCGGTGGTGCTGTCGAGAGACGGCCTGCGGCTCGCGCACACCGCCGCGCTGTCCGTGGACCGCGCCGACCAGCTCGCCGCGATCGCCTCCGGGATCCAGAGCCTGTCGTACGGGGCCTCCATCGAGTTCGGCGACGGCACGGGCGGGCTGCGTCAGTCCATGACCGAGTTCCACGGCGGGTTGCTGTTCATCGTGGAGGCGGGAGAGGGCGCGCACCTCGCCGTGGTGGCCGGCGACGACGCCGATCCGGGCGTCATCGGCCACAACATGAACGAGCTGGTCGAGCAGATCGGCGAATATCTGACCGCGCCACCCCGTACGCCTCAGACGAGCAGCCGGCTCTGATGTCGCCGCGCCTGGAGGATGAGAATCCGGACCGCCTCTACATGGTGACCGGCGGGCGCAGCGACGTGACCGACGACGGTCTTGACCTGGTCACGCTGATCGTGAGCGAGTGCGAGCCCACTCCCGGGATGCAGTCCGAGCACGTCCGGATCCTGCGGTTCTGCACGAGCCCGGCGGCGGTCGTGGAGATCGCGGCCGAGCTGCGGATGCCGGTCAGCGTCGTCCGCATCCTGCTGTGCGACCTGCTCGACACGAGCCGCGTCTCTGCCCGCAATCCGCGTCCGGCGCCTGCCGAGACGACTCTGCCCGACCCCGAACTGCTGAAGCAGGTGCTCGTTGGACTCGAGAAGCTCTGAACTGGCCGCGCGGACTCCGCTGGCGAGCACAGCGGCCGCCGGGCTCAAGATCGTGATCGTCGGCGGGTTCGGCGTGGGGAAGACGACCATGGTCCGGTCGGTCAGCGAGATCCGCCCGCTGAGCACCGAGGAGACGCTGACCCGGGCAGGGGCCGAGATCGACGACGCGCGCGGCGTGGAGGCGAAGTCCACGACCACGGTCGCGTTCGACTTCGGCCGGATCAGCCTCAACGAGGAGCTCGTGCTCTACCTGTTCGGCGCGCCGGGTCAGGAGCGGTTCTGGTTCCTGTGGGACCGCCTGTTCACCGGGACGCTCGGGGCCGTCGTCCTGGTGGACACGCGCCGCCTGGCCGACTCGTGGTACGCCATCGACCGGCTCGAACACCACGGCATGCCGTTCGTCGTGGCCCACAACCGCTTCGGCGAGCCCACGCACTCCCTCGACCAGATACGGGGCGCGCTCGACCTGGCCAGTGACGTCCCGCTGATCGCGTGCGACGCGCGGCAGCGGGACTCCAGCAAGGCCGTGCTGATCAAGCTCGTCAACCACCTACATGCTTTGTCCGCTGCCCGACAGGTGACCTCATGACCGATTTCCAGGATCCCACCGACGCCACCTCGTGGTTCGCCGCCCGGCCGGGCGGGCAGGAGCAGAGCGCGTTCGAGGGCGCCTTCCCCATGTACGGCAGGGACTACCACCAGAACCCCGCCAAGGCCTTCGAGGAGATGCGACGGCACGGCCCGGTGGTGCCGGTGCTGCTCCAGGGCGAGGTGCCGGGCTGGCTGGTCCTCGGCTACCGCGAGCTGCGGTACGTGCTCAGCAATCCGAAGCTGTTCGTCCGCGACTCGCGCCACTGGAACCAGTGGAGCAACATCCCGCCCGACTGGCCCCTCATGGCGTACGTCGGCTACCAGCCGTCGATGCTGTTCGAGGTGGGCGCGGCACACGAGCGCCGCGCGGGCGCCGTGAGCGACGCGCTCGCCGCGGCCGACCAGTTCGAGCTGCGCTCTCGCTGCGAGCGGGTCACCGAAGGTCTGATCAACACGTTCATCGGCTCCGGCCGGGCCGACCTGATGGCGCAGTACGCCAACCCGATCCCGCTGCTCGTCCTCGCCTCGCTGCTCGGCCTGCCGGACGCCGACACCCGCGCGCTGGTCGGCGAGGTGGCCACGACGCTGAACGGCGGGCCGGCCGCGATGGAGGCCTACCAGCGGGTCCAGAACATCATGGCCGGGCTGCTGGAGATGAAGCGGAGCGCCCCAGGGCCCGACCTTCCCTCGCGGCTGCTCGCCCATCCCGCCGGGCTCACCGACGAGGAGCTCACCCAGGACCTGCTCCTGACCCTGACCGCGGGGCACGATCCGACGGCCACCTGGATCGGCAACACGCTCCAGCTCATGCTGACCGACGACCGGTTCGCCATGACGCTGTCGGGCGGCCGGCGCAGCATCGGCCAGGCGCTGAACGAGGTGCTGTGGAAGGAGGCGCCCGGGCAGATCAGCATCGGGCGCTGGCCGGTCATGGACACCCAGCTCGGCGGGCGCCGGATCAAGGCCGGCGACCTGCTCGTCTGCGGCCTGGCCGCGGCCAATCTCGACCCCCAGGTACGTCCCGACTTCTACGGGGGCTCCGTGGGCAATCACGCGCACATGTCGTTCGGGTACGGCGCGCACGGCTGCCCGCATCCCGCGCCGGAGCTGGCCGAGCTCATCGCGCACATCGCGGTGGAGACGCTGCTCGACCGGCTGCCCGACGTGGTGCTCGCGGTGCCGCCCGAGCTGCTGGAGTGGCGCTCGTCCATCCAGATGCGCAGCCTGGAGGCGCTGCCGGTCGAGTTCACGCCCGGCTATCCGGTCTGACGCCCCCGAGACCGGCGCCCCCGAGACCGGTGCCCCCGAGATCGACGCCCCTGAGACCGATGCCCCGAGATTTGCTGCCCTGGCCGTGCCGCTCGCCGGGGCGCGGGCCTCAGGAGCCGGTGGCGTGCAGCGCGGCCCGCACCGGCGCGCTGGAACGGCGGACGACCAGCTCCGGCCGGTGCACCAGCTCCCCGCGCGGCGCGGGCAGGCCGCGGATCTCGTCCAGCAGGCCGGCGACGGCGGCCAGGCCCATCTCGCGCACGGACTGGCGGATCGTGGTCAGCGGCGGGTCGAGGTAGGCCGTCATCGGCGTGTCGTCGAATCCCACGACCGACACGTCCTCGGGCACCCGCAGCCCGAGGCTGCGCGCTCCCCTGATCGCGCCGATGGCCATGATGTCGCTGCCGCAGCAGATGGCCGTGCAGCCCTGCTCCAGCAGCCGCTGCGCCGCCGACTGGCCGCCCTCGACCGTGTAGAGCGTGTTGGCCACCAGGTCGGAGGCGTCGGCCACGCCCGCGTAGGCGGCCATCGCCCGCTTGAACCCCTCGGTCTTGCGGATGGTGGGCACGAACCGCTCCTGGCCGACCGCGAGGCCGATGCGCCGGTGCCCGAGCGAGACCAGGTGGTTGACGGCCATGTCGAGCGCGGCGACGTCGTCGTTGGAGATGTAGTGGCCCTCGATGTCGGCGCGGTAGCCGTTGATCAGCACCATCGGCAGGCCCAGCTCGATCAGCCGGATGTAGCGGGCGCGGTCGGAGCGGGAGTCGGCGTGCAGGCCGTTGACGAAGATGATGCCGGCGACGCCGCGTTCGAGCAGCAGGGCGGTGTAGTCGTCCTCGGTGATGCCGCCGGGGGTCTGCGTGCACAGCACGGCCGTGTAGCCGGACAGCCCCAGGGCGTTCTCGATGACCTGGGCGAACGCGGGGAAGATCGGGTTGTTGAGCTCGGGCAGGATGAGGCCGATCAGCCCGGTGTGGCTGTGCCGGAGCTTGACGGGGCGCTCGTAGCCCAGCACGTCGAGCGCGGTCAGCACGGCCTGGCGGGTGTCGGCCGCCACGCCCGGCCGGCCGTTGAGCACGCGGCTCACGGTCGCCTCGCTCACGCCCGCTTGAGCGGCGACATCGGCGAGGCGCATAGTCACGCCGCTCAGCCTACCGCCCGTGCCGCTCCTGTCACGCCGCTCGGGCGGCAACCCGGCTGCAAGCTTTTGCAGGGCTTGCAGCCGGGTCCGCCCCGGCCGTCAGAGATCGCCCCGGTACCAGGCCTCGATCTCCGCTTCCAGTGCCTGCTCGTCCGGCTCTGGCGGGCGGGCCCGGTCGAGCCAGCGGCGCAGCGGTCGGGCGAGCTGGTCCAGGCTCTCGGGACGCACCTGATCGTGTGCCGCGAAGTACGCGACGATCGGGCCGGTGAGGGGATCGCCGGCGTCGCACCGGGCGCACACGACGATCTCGCTCATCCCCCTGACCGGGCCGCCCGAGGCGTTCGCCCAGGTGTGCGGCAGGCGCAGGACGGCGAGCACCTCGCCGGCGCGGCAGCGGGGGCAGGCCGGGGCGACGCTCATGAGCCGCCGATCGCGGCGGCGCCGAGCAGCGCCTTGATGTCGCCGAAGAAGGCCGGCTCCGCGGCGACGTGGAAGGGCTCCAGGTTCAGCAGCACGCTCCCCGCGCCGCGCCGGTGCAGGCACACGTGTACGGGCGCACGTCCAGGATGGGTGCTCAGGATGTGCTTGAACTCCCGCACGAGCCGGGGATTGAGCTGCGTCTCCCTGATCGAGATCACCACCGGCGACTCGGTGCCGGAGCCGGAGACGTCGAGCTGGACGATCTCCTCGCCGTACACGCTGACCGTCTCGTCGCGCACGTTGATCCGGCCGCGTACGGAGATCACCCGGTCCTCGGCCAGCTCCTCCCCGTACAGCAGGTAGGTCTTGGGGAAGATGAGGCACTCCACGGAGGCGTCATGGTCCTCCAGAGTGAGGATCGCCCACGGGCTGCCCTGCTTGGTGACCTTGCGCTGGAGGCCGGAGACGATGCCGCTCACCCGGGTCACGCCGTCCTGGCGGCCGGAGGCCAGCAGGCCCGCGATGGTGGTGTCGCGGTTGGCGCTCAGCACGTGTTCCGCCGAGTCGAGGGGGTGGCTGGAGACGTACAGGCCGAGCATCTCGCGCTCGAACGCGAGCAGGGCCGCCTTGTCCCACTCCCCCTCCGGGATCGCGATCGAGAAGACGGCGCTCTGGCCCGGCTCCCCGAACAGCGAGTCCTGGCCGTGGGCCTCGTTCCGCTTGACCTGGATGACCGCGTCCACGGCCTGCTCGTGTACCGCGACCAGGGCCGCGCGGTGGTGGCCGAGGCTGTCGAACGCGCCTGACTTGGCCAGCGACTCGATGACGCGCTTGTTGCAGACGACGGACGGGACCTTGGACAGGAAGTCGTTGAAGCCGGTGTAGGCGCCCTTGGCCGCGCGCGTGGTGACGATCGCGTCCACGACGTTCGCTCCGACATTGCGTACGGCACCCAGGCCGAAGCGGATGTCGGCGCCGACGGCGGCGAAGTCGAGCTGGCTGGCGTTGACGTCGGGCGGCAGCACCTTGATGCCCAGCCGCCGGCAGTCGGACAGGTAGACGGCCATCTTGTCCTTGTCGTCCCCGACCGAGGTGAGCAGCGCGGCCAGGTACTCGCACGGGTGGTTGGCCTTGAGGTAGGCGGTCCAGTAGGAGACCAGGCCGTAGCCGGCGGTGTGCGACTTGTTGAAGCCGTAGCCGCTGAAGGGCACGAGGACGTCCCAGACCGCCTTTATCGCCTCGTCGGAGAAGCCGCGGCCGCGCATGCCCGCCGAGAACCTGTCCCACTCGGCGTCCAGGACCTCCTTCTTCTTCTTGCCCATGGCCCGGCGCAGCATGTCGGCGGCGCCGAGTGAGTAGCCGGCCAGCTGCTGGGCGATGGCCATGACCTGCTCCTGGAAGACGACCAGGTGGTAGGTGTCGCCCAGGATCGGCTCCAGCGCCTCGGCCAGCTCGGGGTGGATGGGCTCGATCGGCTGCTTGCCGGTCTTGCGCAGCGCGTAGTTGGTGTGGGCGTTCATCTCCATCGGGCCCGGCCGGTAAAGCGCGTTCACCGCGGCGATGTCGGTGAAGTTGGTGGGCTGCATCAGCTTCAGCAGCACCCGCATGCCGCCGCTGTCGAGCTGGAAGACGCCGAGCGTGTCGCCGCGCGCCAGCAGCTCGTACGTGGTGGCGTCGTCGAGCGGGACCTCCAGGATGTCGATGTCGATGCCCTTGTTGGCGCGGACGTTCGCGATCGCGTCGCCGATGACCGTGAGGTTGCGCAGGCCCAGGAAGTCCATCTTCAGCAGGCCCATGTCCTCGGCCTGGGTGAAGGGGAAGCCGGTGATGACCGGGCCGTCCGCCTTGGGCTTGACCAGCGGGATCACGTCGATCAGCGGCTCGCTGGACAGGATCACGCCGGCCGCGTGGATGCCGGTGCCCCTGGTCAGCCCCTCGATGCCGAGCGCCGTGTCGACGACCCGTTTGACGTCGGGGTCCTGGTCGTACATCCCCCTCAGCTCGGCCGCCTCGCCGTGGCGCGGGTGCCGGGTGTCGTGGATGGCGGCCAGCGGGATCTCCTTGCCGCCCGCGGCCGCGGGGAAGGCCTTGGTGATGCGGTCGCCGAGCGCGTACGGCAGGCCGAGCACGCGGCAGGAGTCCTTGATGGCGGCCTTGGCCTTGATGGTGCCGAACGTGACGATCTGGCAGACCCGGTCGTCGCCGTACCTGCGGGTGACGTAGTCGATCATCTCGTCCCGCCGCCGGTCGTCGAAGTCGAGGTCGACGTCGGGCATGGTGACGCGCTCGGGGTTGAGGAAGCGCTCGAAGATGAGCTTGTGCTCGATGGGGTCGAGCTGGGTGATGCCCGTGCAGTAGGCGACGATGGAGCCGGTGGCCGAGCCGCGCCCCGGGCCCAGCCCGATGCCGCTCCGGCGGGCGTGCCGGCAGATGTCGGCGACCACGAGGAAGTAGCCGGGGAAGCCCATGGCGTCGATGACCGACAGCTCGTAGTCGATGCGGTCGAGCACCTCCTGCGACGGGTGCTCGCCGTAGCGCTCCCGCGCTCCGTCCAGGGCCTCCTTGCGCAGCCAGCTCGACTCGCTCTCGCCCTCCGGCACGGGGAAGCGCGGCGTCAGATCGCGGTGGGCGAACACCTCTCCGTAGTCGCCGATCCGCTCGGCGATCAGCAGCGTGTTGTCGCAGGCGCCCGGCACCTCGTCGTCCCACAGCGCGCGCATCGCCTCGGCGGTCTTGACGTAGTAGCCGCTGCCGCTGAAGCGGAAGCGGGCCTCGTCGGCGAGCCGTTTGCCGGTGCCGACGCACAGCAGGGCGTCGTGCGCCCCGGCCTGGTCCTCGGTGACGTAGTGGGAGTCGTTGGTGGCCAGGGGCGGCAGGCCGAGCCGCCGGCCCAGGCGCAGGAGGTCTTCACGGACCCGGCGCTCGATGGCCAGGCCGTGGTCCATCAGCTCCAGGTAGTAGTTGTCCGCGCCGAAGAGGTCGCGGTAGCGGGCGGCGGCCTCGACGGCCTGGTCGTACTGGCCGAGTCGCAGCCTGGTCTGCACCTCGCCTGAGGGGCATCCGGTCGTGGCGATGACGCCCTGGCCGTGCTCGGCGAACAGCTCATCATCCATACGCGGATATTTCTGGACATGGCCTTCGAGCCAGGCGCGCGTCTGCAGCCGGAACAGGTTACGCAGGCCCTGGGCGTCGGCCGCCCACATCGTCATGTGCGTGTACAGGCCGCGCCCGGACACGTCGCCGCCCTCGCCGGTGTCGTCGTCGGACCGGCGCAGCGCCAGGTTGTCGCTGTAGTAGACCGCCTGCCGGTGGCGCCGGGAGGCCGGGGCGACGTAGCTCTCGATGCCGATGATCGGCTTGACGCCTGCCTTGCGGGCCGACTGGTAGAACTCGTACGCGCCGTGCACGTTGCCGTGGTCGCTCATCGCCACGGCGGGCATCCCCAGCCGGGACACCTCGTTCATCAGCAGGCCGACCTTGGCGGCGCCGTCCAGCATGCTGTACTCGGTGTGCACGTGCAGGTGTACGAAGGATTTCACCGGCGACCACGCCTCCTGGTTGTAGTGTCTGACGCGACGCGGAGCATTCGACCCGAGAGAAGGCCTGGTTGTCCAACAATCGACACGCCGACTCGGCACAACCAACAGTTGTCGAAGGGGCCGTACCTGCGGACTTCGATCTGGGCGCGGTGCGCGCCTTCGTCGCCATCACCGAGGAGCGCTATTTCAGCGAGGCCGCCGTCCGGCTCGGCATCAGCCAGCAGGCCATCTCCAAGCGGATCGCGAAGCTGGAGGCCGACCTGGGCCTGCGGCTGTTCTTCCGCTCGCGCAACGGGGCCGGGCTGACCGAGGACGGCCGGGCGTTCCTGCCGCACGCGCGCGCCCTGACCGGCATCGCCGACCAGGCGCTCGAGGCTCTGCGCGGGCGGCGGCGCGCGCTCCGGGTGGACGTGCTGGACACCCGGCTGGCCTCCATCGATCTGATCCGCGCGTTCCACCAGGCCGTCGAGGGGGCGGACATCGACATCGTCACCTCCGACGGCTTCAGGACGGCCCGCGTCTCCCTCGCCCACGGGCTGGTCGACGCGGCGTTCGGCCGGATCAGCGGCACGCTGGAGGAAGACCTGGGCGCCCTGCCCGCCTACCTCGAACCGCTGCACCTGCTGGTCGCCGCCGGCCACCCGCTCGCTGGCCGGTCGCGCCTGCGGATGGCGGAGCTGTCCGGCACCACCGCGTGGATGCCCGGCAACACCGAGGGCAGCGAGTGGGCCGAGTTCTACCGCTTCCTGGGCGCGGAGTTCGGCATCACGATGGACACCTCGGGGCCCGACTTCGGCTACGAGCACTTCGTCCAGGAGATCGCGGCGAACCGGCGGGTGAGCTTCATCGGCGAGAGCACCCGGGTGCCCTGGCATCCGGACACCGTCCGGCTCCCGCTCGTCGATCCCGTACCGGTCTATCCGTGGTGGCTGCTGCGCCACCAGCAGAATCCGCACCCGACGCTGGGCCTGCTCGCCGCGCACGTCACGGACGCCTGCCCGCCGTACGACCCGCGCCGCCAGTGGCTGCCCGAGCCGGACCGCGCCGCCTTCCCGCGCCCGTGACCTGGCTTACGGACGTTTGACCGGCTTTTGTGGGGACTCGCAGAGACTCTTGGCGCGGCGCAGGGGAGGTTCATGGGGACCGTTCCCGTTCGCCCGCATCCCAAGGAGTCACGCGTGCCCATCAGACGCTCGACCAAGGCAACCCGGCCCAAGGCGGACAGCCAGCCCTGGCTGCACGTCAACGGCATCGAGATCCAGGAGTTCGGCTCCGTGCGGATGTTCCCGCTCGGGCTCACCCGTGACGCGCGCATGTACTCCTGCCAGCGGCTCAACCAGATCCTGGCGGACACGCAGATCCTCTACAGCCTCTACAAGAAGCACCACTGGCTGATGCGCGGGCCGACCTTCTACCAGCTGCACCTGCTGCTGGACAAGCACGCGGACGAGCAGCTGGAGCTGGTGGACAAGATCGCCGAACGGGTCCAGACCCTCGGCGGCGTCGCGATCGGCGACCCGAGGCACGTGGCCGAGATCACCGTGATCCCGCGCCCGCCGAACGGCGCCGAGGAGGTGCCGGCCATGCTGTCGCGCCTGATCGAGGCGCACGAGACCATCCTCATCGCCAGCCACGACGCGGCCGCCCGCGCGCAGGAGATGGGTGACGACGGCACCAACGACCTGCTGGTCTCCGACGTCATCCGGACCGGCGAGCTGCAGACCTGGTTCCTGATCGAGCACCTGGTGGACACGCCGCTCATCGAGCGACCGGAATCCTGACCGGCCGGCGCTGAGGGCCAGCCGGGGGCGCGGCCCGACGGCTTGGTCGGCTCACCCTGACGGTCAGCCGGGGCCGGGCGCGGCCCGACGGCTTGTGGGCCCGCGCTGACGATCAGCCGGGGCCGGGGGT
>NZ_VCKX01000392.1 GCF_005889725.1 Nonomuraea zeae | reverse complement strand
CCACCCGCCCCCATCCGGGCCGCTTCGGACACATCTCCAGACGCGCGCACAGTCCAGACTGCCTCGGGCACCTCCGACGACCGGCCGACCGTGCGGGTGCCTCTGGGCCGGATCGCCGGGGCCCGGTCGGGCGACAAGGGCGGCAACGCGAACCTGGGTGTGTGGACCACCACGGCGGCCCGCTACGACTGGCTGGCCGCCCACCTGACCGCCGACACCCTGAAGGAGCTCCTCCCGGACCTGGCAGACCATCACATCGACCGCTACGAACTGCCCAACCTCAAGGCGCTCAACTTCGTCGTCCACGGGCTCCTCGGCCGGGGCGTGGCGGCGAGCCCTCGCCTGGACCCGCAGGCCAAGGCCCTGGGCGAGGAGCTACGGGCGTGCCTCGTGGACCTGCCCGCCGACCTGTACGGCTGACCCGGCCGCCGGGCCGTCCAGCAGCCGTGTCCCCAGCAGCGCGGCCCCCATGAGCCCCGCCCGGACGCCGAGCGACGAGGCCAGCACCTCCGGCGGCTGCCGGAACGCCAGCCGCGCCGCCAGCCGCGCCCGCAGCGGGACAAGCAGCGCGTCGCCCGCCTGCGCGACCCCGCCGCCGATGACGATCCGCGTGGGGTCCAGCAGCAGCGTGTACGTGGCCAGGGCGAGCGCGAGCGCCTCGACCGCCTCGCCCCATACCTCCGCCGCCCGCGGCTCCCCCGCTGCGGCCCGTCGCACGACCTCCTCCGCCGTGTCCGCGCCGCCCCGGGTCGCGACCGCCGAGCCGGACGCGTACGCCGCCAGGCAGCCCTGCTGGCCGCACCCGCACGCGAGGCCGTCCGGCCAGACGGGGATGTGCCCGATCTGCCCGGCCCAGCCGCCCGCACCCCCGTACAGGGATCCCGACAGCACGACCGCGCCCGCGATGCCCGTGCCGATGGGCAGGAACAGGACGTTCTCCCCGCCCGCCCCGTAGGCGAGCTCCGCCTCTCCCGCCGAGCGGACGTCGTGCCCCAGTGCCACCGGCAGATCCACGTCCGTGAACGCCGACGCGGGCACGTCCCGCCACCCGAACGCCGCAGAGAAGACGGCGTGCGTCGCGGTCACCAGCCCCGGCACAGCCAGCCCCACCGCGACCGGCCGCACCTCGATACCCGGCCTCACCGCCGTGGCCGGGTGCACGTCCGTGGCGGGGTGCGCGATGGTGGCGGGGTGCGCGATGGTGCGGGGACGGGCGAGGTCGGCGACGAAGGCGGAGATGGCGGCGATCACCCGATCGGCCCCTTCGGCCCGAGGTGTGACCCGGCGCTCAAAATGGAGAATTGTCCCATCCCGGGCGACAAGTCCCCCTTTCATGGTGGTTCCGCCAACATCCACCGCCACAACGCATTCCATCCCTCCATCCTCTCCCAACCACCACCTTCAGGAAGAATGTCCACCATGACCTTCCGCCGCCTGACCACCAGCGACCTCGACGACTGCGCCCGCCTGGCCAAGGACCGCGACTGGCTGCCCGAACGGCACAAGTGGCGCCTGTTGTTCGAGGTCGGAGAGGCGTACGGCATCGACGCCCCCGACGGCGACGGCCTGGCCGCGACGAACATCCTGACCCGCTACGGCGACGACCACGCGGTGATCAGCATGGTCCTCACGGCGTCCAGGTACGCCAGGCGCGGCCTGGCCCGCGCGCTCATGGAGCACGTGCTGGAGCAGGCCGGCGACCGTACCGTCTCGCTCTACGCGACCGACAACGGCCGCCCGCTCTACGAGCAGCTCGGCTTCCGCGTCGTCGGCACGGCGGCCAAGCACACCGGCGTCTTCGAGGGCGAGCCGTCGGGCCGGACGCGCCCCGCCACGGAGGCCGACCTCGGATGGATCCTCGATCTCGACGCCGAGCTGTTCGGCACGGACAGGTCGGCGGTGCTGCGGCGGATGTTCGCGTTCGGCGAGCAGGTGCGGATCGCCGAGGGCGGCTTCGGCCACTGCTGGCGCAACGACGACAACACGGTCATCGGCCCGGTCGTGGCGCGGGACGAGGCGACCGCGCGGGCCCTGATCGGCGATCTGGCGCTGGACGCGGGCGGCGAGGTGCGGATGGACTTCGACCTGGCCATGGACGACCTGGTCAGATGGGCGGGCGAGCACGGCATCGGCTCCCCGTGGCGGGTCTCGAAGATGGTGCGCGGCGGCGACCTGCCAGGCGACCGGGCCTGCCAGTTCCTGCCGTTCATGCAGGCCCTGGGTTGACCGTCCGGACGGCGCTCTCATAGGGTCGCCACTAGAATATCGTTCTGTCGAAGGGCGGTCATGACCTCCACCCACATCGACGTCAGCGTCATCGACTTCGACGCGCTCGGCGCGTGGATGGACGCCGAAGGGCTGCCCGGCGGCCCGATCACCGGCATCGCGCCGGTGCCCGGCGGCACGCAGAACGTCATGGTCCGCTTCGAGCGCGGCGGGCGCCCGTACATCCTGCGCCGCCCGCCCCTGCACGCCCGGCGCAAGAGCAACGAGGTGCTGCGGCGCGAGGCCAGGGTGCTGGCCGCGCTGCGGGACACGCCCGTGGCCGCGCCCAGGCTGGTGGCCGCGCAGACCACGCAGGAGCCGGTGTTCTACCTGATGGAGCCGGTCGAGGGCTTCAACCCCTCGACCGGGCTGCCCGAGCCGCACGCCTCCGATCCGGCGATCAGGCACCGGATGGGGCTGGAGGCCGCCGCCGCGCTGGCCGAGCTGGGGCGGGTCGATCCGGGGGTGCTGCCGGGGTTCGGCCGGCCGGAGGGGTTCCTGGAGCGGCAGGTGCCGCGCTGGCTCAAGGAGCTCGACTCGTACGGGGAGCTCGACGGTTACCCGGGCCCCGACATTCCCGGATTGCCGGAGACGGCCGACTGGCTCACCCGCAATCTGCCCCGCTCGTTCACACCGGGCGTCATGCACGGCGACTACCACTTCGCGAACCTGATGTTCGCCTGCGACGGGCCGCGCGTGGCCGCGATCGTCGACTGGGAGATGTGCACGATCGGCGACCCGCTGGTGGACCTCGGGTGGCTGCTGGCCACCTGGCCCAGCAACAACGGCCACGTGCCGGGGCTGCCGCAGCCACGGGAGATCATCGCCTACTACGCGGCCCTGTCCGACCGCGATCTGTCGGCCATCGGCTGGTACGCGGTCATGGCCTGCTTCAAGCTCGGCATCGTGCTGGAGGGCAGTCACGCGCGGGCGTTCGCCGGCAAGGCGCCCAAGGAGATCGGGGATTTGCTGCACGCGACGACTTTGGGGCTGTTCGAGCGGGCTCGGGAGTTCATGGGAGGCGCCCTGGACTGACCTAATATCACGATTTCTGGACAAACGATCACATGGTTCCCCGTGAGCCGTACAATTGCGCGCAATTGCATCTGTATCGGGGAAGGATCGTCATGCGAATGCGGTTCCTTGGCTCCACCTCGGAGGCGGGCGCCTGTCCCACTCTGTACGAGACCGACCGTGGCACGATTGTCGTGCAAGGACTCCAGGTCACCGACGCGGAGGCACTCGCGGACCTCCGCGACGTTCTCGACGGCGAAGGCGCCGTCGAAGTGCCCCGCGAGCTCCTCACCGAAATCGCCCGCCGCGTCCTGTTCAATGACTCGACAACCGTTTTCTCTGGCAGCGGAGGAACACCGTCGGCAACCGGTTGATCACAATTGCGACTGCCACTGGCTTGATCGGTACGGGCAGGGCTAGCCTCTTGCGGCGTGACGTCGTTTCAGCAGGCGCGCATCGACCTCGGCAGCCAGTTACGTCAGCTGCGCGAGGGAGCCCATCTGTCGGGCAAGGAGCTGGCGGAGCGGTTGCGCTGGCAGCCGTCCAAGGTCTCCCGCCTGGAGAACGCCCGCCAGACGGCCACCGAGGATGACGTGGTCGTGTGGGCGCAGGCCGTACGCGCCTCGCCCGACACGACCGACGGGCTGCTCCGGCAGGCCATCGCACTGCTGGAGCGGCACGACGACTGGAAGCAGCGCCACCGCAGCGGCCTGGCCGCCATCCAGGAGGACGTCCGCGACCTGGAGTCCAGGACGAAGCTGTTCAGGGTCTTCGAGCCGGGGATCATCGCGGGCCTGCTGCAGACCTCCGAATACGCCAGACACGTGTTCCGCAAGGTCAAGCGGCTCTACAGCGCGGCCGACCAGATCGACGCGGCGGTACGGGTACGCATGCAGCGCCAGGAGATCCTCTACGACCGGACGCGGACGTTCAGGTTCGTGGTGACGGAGGCGGCGCTGCGCACCTGCCTGGCGCCACCGGAGGTGATGCGCGGCCAGTTCGACCGCCTGCTCGCGGTCAGCACGCTGCCGAACGTGGACTTCGGCGTCATCCCGTTCGGCACCGAGCTGCCGTCCAATCCCATCAACGGCTTCTGGATCTACAACGAGGCCATGGTCGCCGTCGCCACCATGACAAAAGACCTGACCCTCCGCGATCCCGATGACATCGCCTTCTACGTCCGGGCCTTCGACGACTACGCAAAAGCCGCAGAATTTGATGAAACCGGACGGGAGGTCATCATCGGCATTCTTAACCAATTTCGCAAACAAAACTCACATTAACCGCAGCAATTGCTTGCCTCCCACCCCAAGATCGTGCAATTCTGTCGCGAGACGTTGCGGAGGTGACGCATGATGCTCGATACCGCGCTCTGCCTCGAAAGGTTCGCCTGGCACGCGGGTCGTCACGCTGACCTGTCGGTCCAGAGCTTGGCTCTGTCGAGCGACCCGGCGTACGTGTCGGTCCGTAACCGATTCTCGGCCACCCTCATCGAGACGGTGACCTGCTCCGACGAGGGGGCCTACATCACCTCGTGGGGTTATCGCCTGGGCACCGCGGACGACATCGAGTCCGCCGCCGCCCGCCTCGCCTTCCTCCTGGCCGCCCTCCCGGCCTAGCCGACTACGCCGCGGCGTCCAGGGCCGGCAGGAGCGCCCCGGCCGGCAGTGCGGCACGCATGATCGGATTCCACCCTCCGGACGACGAGAAGCTACCCAGGCCGGGCTGACGAGCCGCCGAGTACGCGTCCGGCCCCGTCCGCGACTCGGACCGACCTTGTGCAGGCCTTAGCACCGAACTCATCCGGCCTTGTGCGGGCCTCAGCAACCGGACTCGAACGGGCTTGTGCGGGCCTCAGCAACCAGACCCATCCGCGCGGGTGCGGGCCTCAACAACCGGACCCATCCGCGCGGGTGCGGGCCTCAACAACCGGACCCGGACCGAACTCAAACGGAACTCGTCCGGGCCTCAGCACCCGGCCTTGTAGAGGACCTTCTGCACCTCTGGCTGATCCACGTTCTGCGCCGTGACGATGGTGGCGTCCGTCGGGATCGACGGCGTGACTTGCTGACCCCTGACGGCCGCGACGGCCTGCTCGACCCCCTTGGCACCGATGTCCCCGGGCAACTGCGCGATCAGCGCCTGTACGACGCCGTCCTTGAGCTGCTTGACCTGTGCGGGCCCCGCGTCGAACCCGACCATCTTGACCTGGCCCAGCTTGCCCGCCTGCTGGAGCGCCGACCCGGCCCCCGTGGCCGAGTTGAGGTTCGTGGCGAACACCCCGGCCAGGTCGGAGTCCTTGGCCAGCGCCGCATTGACGATCTTCGACGCCTCGGTGACGTCGTTGTGCGAGTACTGAACGCCCAGGTAGGCGATCCCCCGATGGTTCGCCTTGACCTCCTCCTCGAAGCCCTTGATCCGCGCGTCCACGGTGCTGACGCCCGGGTCGGTGGAGATGACCAGCACCTTGCCCTTCCCGCCGACCTGCTCCGACAGCGCCTTGGCGGCCGCGGCGCCGCCCTTGAGGTTGTCGGTGCTGATCCTGGACAGGCCGATGCTCTGGTCCTCGACCACCGTGTCCACCAGAATGATCTTGATGTCCTGCTGCTTCGCCTGGGTCAGCGGCGCGATCATGGCTTTGACGTCGGTCGGGGCGATGAGCATGGCGCTGGGCTTGCTCGCCACGACCGAGTTGACGATCGGGGTCTGCAGCGTCGGGTCGAACTTCTGCGGCCCCTGCACGTCGAGCGTCACGCCCAGTTCCTTGGCCTTGGCCCGCGCTCCGCAGGCCATGGTCTCGTAGAACTCCTCACCGGCCAGGCCCTGCACGAGCGTGATCCGGATCTGGCCGTCGCCGCCGGCCTCCCCGCCCTGCCCGCCGCACGCGGTGACCGTCAGCAGCGCCGCTCCGAGAGCGGCCATGACCTTACGCATGGTGGTGCCTCCTTCTCCTGCTCGCGCTACCGGTCACGGGCCCTGCGCCGCCACTGGTCGACGTAGACGGCGGCGACGAGCACCGCGCCCACCACCACCTGCTGCCAGAACGGCCGCACGCCGAGGATCTGGAAGCCGTTCTGCAGCACGACGGGGATGAACACGCCGATGACCGTGCCGGCCACCGTGCCCGCCCCGCCGAACAACGACGTCCCGCCGATCACTACGGCCGCGATCGCCTGGAGGTTGTCGGTGGAGTGCGCGGACACGCCGGTGATCCCGTACTTGGCCAGCGACAGGTGACCGGCCAGCCCGGCCAGCAGCCCGGCCAGGCCGTACACCTTGATCAGATGTCTGCGCACGGCCACGCCGCCGCGCCTGGCCGCCTCGGCATTGGAGCCGATCGCGTACGTGTGGCGACCGAAACGGGTGCGGGCGAGCGCGAGGGCGAGCACGGCGGTGATGGCGGCACAGATCCATACGATCTGCGGCACGCCGAGCCATCTGTCCAGCCCCAGGCCCAGGTTCAGCTCCGCCGGCGCCCGCAGATCGACGCCCCCGGTGAGCAGCAACGCCCCGCCCAGGGACATGCCGAGGGTCCCCAGCGTCACGATCAGCGCCGGGATCCGTCCCAGCGCGACCAGCACCCCGTTCACCACCCCCCACGCCAGCCCGGTGACGAGAGCGCCCACCGCCCCCAGCACGAGCGAGCCCGTACCCTCGATGACCTTGGCCGCAACCACGGCCGAGAACACCAGCACCCCGCCCACCGACAGGTCGATGCCCGCCGTGATGATCACGAACGTCATGCCGGTGGCCAGCAGCAGCAGGATGGCGGCGTCGCTCACCAGGTTGAGCAGGTTGAACGAAGTGGGGAACGAGCGCGGCGCCAGCACCGCGAACGCCACCAGCAGCCCCGCCAGCACGAGCCCGATCCAGACGACCTGCAGCCGTCCCAGCTCCCTCATGCGTCGCGCTCCTGCCGCGGCTCGCTCTCAAGCTGCTGCTCCAGCGCCCCCGTCATGGCGCCGACGAGCTCCTCCATCGATGCCCGCGCCGTCTCGAACCGCGCGACCCTGCGACCCAGCCGCAGCACCTCGACCCGATCCGACACCGCCATGACGTCCTGCATGTTGTGGCTGATGAGCACCACGGACACGCCGGAGTCGCGGACCGTCCTGATGAGATCGAGCACCCGCCGCGTCTGCACCACGCCGAGCGCCGCGGTCGGCTCGTCCATGAACACCACGCGCCGCGCCCAGGTCACGGCCCTGGCCACCGCGACCCCCTGCCGCTGCCCGCCGGACAACGTGGAGACCGGCGCGCTCTGGGACGCCAGCCGCACGCCGAGCCGCTCGCACGCCTGCCGGGTCTCCTTGCGCATGGTCGTGTTGTCCAGCACGCCGAGCAGCCCGAGCAGGCCGGGCTTGAGTCGCTCCCTGCCGAGGAAGAAGTTGGCGGCGGGGCTGAGATCGGCGCAGAGCGCGAGATCCTGGTAAACGGTCTCGATCCCGGCCCGTCTCGCCTCCTCCACAGCCCCGAACGCGACGGCCGCACCGTCGAGCTCGATCGTCCCGCTGTCGGGCCGCTCGACCCCGGACAGGATTTTCGCCAGCGTGGACTTGCCCGCCCCGTTGTCGCCGATCAGCGCGACCACTTCACCGGCCCGCAGGCTGAAGTCCGCGCCGCGCAGCGCCTCTACCTGGCCGTAGCTCTTCACGATCCCGCGGGCGTCGATCAGCGGTACGGCCATACGACCATCAAGAATCCCCCTGACATCGTTGTCAAGAGGCCCACCCGCTCGGGCCGGGCATCCGAAGGGCAGGCCCGCGTAGTGCGCGGGCCCGCCCTTCGGATGGGGGTCTGGTCTAGTTGACGTCGAGCTTGCGCTGGATGGCGATGAGGATCTGCATCATCTCGCTCTGGTTGCTCTGCAACGCATCGAACTTGCCGGTGAACTTGACATCGAGGGCGTCCACCTTGGTCTCCAGCGCGTCGACCTTGGTCTCCACCGCGGTGAGCCGCGTGTCGAGCCGGTCGACCTTCGTCTCCAGTGAGTCGACCTTCGTCTCCAGTGAGTCGACCTTGGTCTCCAGTCGGCCGACCCTGGTGTCGAGCAGGGTGACCTTCCCGTCAAGGGCCTTGACCTGGTTGGCCACGCCGTTGATCCGCTCGGTCAGCTGCTGCCCCAGCTCGGTCTGATCTGCCCGGATCCGGATGACCTCGTTGTCCAACTCGGTGCCGAGCGTGCAGCAGATCTCCTTGAAGCCCATGATGATCTCCCTTACCTTGGGGGGTAAGGGACCGGGGATGGTAGCGATCTCCGGTCCCGCTTCTTGACCAAGAGAATACGCCTTCGAGTAGCGCGCCCCCAACAAAAACAAGATGAGAATCGGCAGGTCAGAGGGCAGATTGGCGATATAAATCCGGACCAATCGCCCTATTTCAAACCAGAGATTTTTCTATACCAGACAAAATACTCCGCCCCATAGGGCAATGGGCGGGGCGCCATTTGCGGCGCCCCTCTCCCATCACGTGGCACAGTCGTACAAACCGTCCTGACCGTCCACCGCCGTGCAGTTCGCCTGCACCCAGGTCGTCACCTCCGTGTTCCCCCGGCCGGGCCCGCCGCCTTCGCTTCCGGCCATGACGTACCGCAACTGCCCCGAGGAGACCAGCGACTGCAGCCGCTCCACGGTCATCGCGGGGTCGCTGCCGGTGAAGCCGCCCATCGCGATCACGGGCTTGCCGGTGGACAGGATGAGGCCGGACGCCTGCTGGGCGCTGTTCACCGCCACCAGCCACGTGGCCTTGCCCTGGTTGGCCACCAGGTATTTGGTCATCGCGTCACTGACGCCGCCGCCCGGTCCTCCGCGGCCCATGAAACCGGACCGCCCACCACGACCCGTAACACCGGAGTCCGCAGTGCCGGGTTCCGCGTTCTGGCGGTTGCCGGTGCCCGGCTGGCCGGGGCCGCCGCCCGGGAACTGGCCGCCGCCGGGCATGCCGCCCGGCCGCCCGAATCCGCCCATCCCGCCGCTCGACGGCCCCGCCGTCGGGTTCGTACCGTTGACCTGTGACTGCAGCGGCGTCACCGCGTACGCCGCCGGCCCGGCCAGCCCGGCGACCACCGTGGCGGCCAGTGCGAGCGCCGCGATCCGTGCCGTCACCTGTGCCCGCACCCTGGCCACGACGAGCACCACCACGGCCACCAGGGTCGCCCCGAGCACGACCCAGGCCAGCCACGGCGCCCAGTCGGGCGTACGGCGGAGCACCACGAACGACCACACACCCGTGACCGCCACCGCCAGCGGCAGCACCCAGGCCCACACCCGCGACCGCCGGTACGCCTGCCACATCACCACAGCGCCCATCCCGCACAGCGCGGCCACGGCAGGAGCCATGGCGGTCGTGTAGTACGGGTGGAAGGTGCCGCTGGAGAAGCTGAACACCACGTAGTGAACGGCCAGCCAGCCGCCCCAGACCAGCCAGGCCGCCCCCGAGGGCCCGTCGTCCGGCGCGGACACCAGCCGCAGCCTCATGAACCCCCGCCGCATGTGGGCGACGCGCATGAACGCGGCGAACGCCAGCGCGATCACGCAGAACGGCAGAAGCCAGGAGATCTGCCCCGCGAGGATGTCGTTGAACAGCCGCTGTCCCTTATACACATCTCCGAGCCCACGAGACCCTAAGACAA
>NZ_VCKX01000391.1 GCF_005889725.1 Nonomuraea zeae | reverse complement strand
AACGGGGTATCGTCGGCAGCGTCAGATGTGTATAAGAGCCAGGCTGCTGAGCGGGGCGGGTGCGGCGCTGGGCACGCTCCTGCAGGCCGGGGCGGCCGTGGCGCTCGGCGACGAGCCCTGGGCGTCGGTGGCGGCCTGGCTCCCGCCGACGCTCGCGTGGACGGTGGCGATCGGGGCGCCGGTGGGCGCGCTGCTGCTGCGGCGCAGGCCCGCGGGCCCGGAGCCCCGGCCGGTAGCGCGCCGTGTCTAGGGCCAGGCTGTTCGTGCTGCGGCTGGTCGTCGTGTCGATGCTGCTCACGCTGGTCGGGCGGCTGTGGTTCCTGCAAGTGGTCAGCGGTGCCGAATACGTGCGGGCGGCGGCCGACGTGCGGATCAGGACCGTGTCGCTGCCGCCGGTCAGAGGCCAGATCCTCGACGTGGCGGGTCGCCCGCTCGTGACGAACAGGACCAGGCCCGTGGTCACGGTGAACGCCGTCGAGCTGGCGCACCAGCCCGACGGCGGCCGGGCGGTGCTCACCCGGCTGGGGAAGGTGCTGGGGCAGCCGTACCGGCAGATCGCGGAGAAGGTCCGGCTGTGCGGGCCGGAGGTGGCACAGCCGTGCTGGCAGGGCTCGCCGTACGAGCCGATCCCGGTCGCCGGGGGCGTCGCCGTGCCGGCGGCGCTGCAGATCAGCGAGCGGCCGCAGGACTTCCCCGGCGTGCGCACGGAGCTGCGGCCGGTCCGCGTCTACCCGTCCGGCGCGGCGGCGGCGCACACCCTCGGGTACGTGCAGGGCGCCAAGGGCCGCGACGGGCTCGAAGCGGTGTACGACTCCCGCCTGGCGGGACAGCCGGGCCGGCGCGACGTGGCGGTGGACCACACCGGCCGCGTCACCAGGATCGTCCGCCACGATCCGCCCGTGCCCGGCGACACGCTCGTGACCAGCATCGACTCCCGCATCCAGGCCATCGCCGAGCAGGCGCTGGGCCGCGGCCTGGCCGGCACGGGCGGCTCGTCGGGTGCGGCCGTCGTGCTGGAGTCGGGCACCGGCCGGGTCGTCGCGCTGGCCGGGCGGCCCGCCTACGACCCGGCGGTCTGGACCGACGGCGTGACGGCCCGCGAGTATGCGGCGCTGCCGCTGCTGTCGCGGGCCGTGCAGGGCGAATGGGCGCCCGGCTCCACGTGGAAGGTCGCCTCCGTGGCCGCCGCCGCGACCGCCGGGTACGCGCTGGACGCCTCCTACGACTGCCCGAGCGGCTACCGGGTGGGCGACCGGATGTTCGGCAACTTCGCCGACGCCGACCTGGGCGTCATGACCATGCACGGGGCGCTGGTGCGGTCGTGCGACACGATCTTCTACCGGATCGCCGGCGAGCTCTGGGCGCGCGGGTCCGACGTCATGCAGGAGACCGCGCGCGGGTTCGGCTTCGGCCGGCCGACCGGCGTGGACCTGCCGGGCGAGGCGGCCGGAGCGGTGCCCGACCGGGCGTCGAAGAAGGCCCTGTGGCAGGCCACGCGCAAGGACAGCTGCCGGCGGGCGGACCAGGGCTATCCGGAGCTGGCCGACCGGGGGCGGGCGGCGTACCTGACGGCGGTCGCCGCCGAGAGCTGCCGGGGCGGCGGCGTGTGGCGGGGCGGTGACGCGGCCAACTTCGCCATCGGGCAGGGCGGCGTGCTGGTGACGCCGCTGCAGCTCGCGCGGGCGTACGCGGCCATCGCCAACGGCGGCACGCTGCACAGCCCGCGGGTGGGCCTGCGGGTCGTGGGGGCCGACGGGACGCCGGTCGAGACGATCACGCCTCCGGTCGCCGGCCGGCTGCCCGCCTCGGCCGGGACGCTGCGGTTCATGCGGCAGGCGCTCAGCCAGGTGCCCCGGTCGGGGACGGCGGAAGGGGCGTTCAAGGGGTTCCCGTTCGACAAGATCGCGGTGGCCGGGAAGACGGGGACGGCGGAGTCGTTCGGCCGCCGGGACACCTCCTGGTTCGCCTCGTTCGCGCCCGATCCCGCCTACACCGTGGTCGTCGTGCTGTCGGAGGGCGGCAGGGGGGCCGAGGGCGCGGCACCGGCGGCCCGGGCCATCTGGGAGGGCATACTCGGGCTGCGGGAGCGGCGATGATCGCGATCTCCGGGAAGAGGCGGGTCGTGTGGGCGCCGTCGCTGGCCGCGCCCGACCGGGTGCTGACGCTGCTCGCGCTGGCCCTGTCCGCGACCGGGCTGCTGCTGGTGTGGTCGGCTACTCGGATGGGGGGCGGGCACGCGCTGCTCGTGCGGCAGGCGGTGGCCGTCGGCGCGGGGCTCGTGCTGATGTGGCTGGTGTCGCGGGTCGATCTGCGGGTGCTGCGGGCGTACGTGCCGCCGGCGTACGTGCTGGCGCTGGTGTCGCTGGCGGGCGTGCTGACCCCTCTGGGCGTGCGGGTGAACGGGGCGCACTCGTGGATCGTGCTGGTCCCCGGGGTGCAGTTCCAGCCGTCGGAGTTCGCGAAGGTGGCGCTCGCGCTGGCGTTCGCGGTGCCGCTCGGCGAGCTGCGCGACGGGCAGCGGCGGCCGGGGTTCGGCGGGGTGCTGCTCGCGCTGGTGCTGGCGGCGGTGCCGATCGGGTTGATCGCGTTGCAGCCGGACCTGGGGACGATGCTGGTGTTCGCGGCCATGGTCGCGGGGGCGCTGCTGGTGTCGGGGGCGCCCAAGCGGTGGCTGCTGGTGCTCGCGGCCGGCGCCGTGGGGGCGGGGGCGGCGGCGTGGCGGCTCGGGTTCGTCCGCCCGTACCAGCTGGAACGGCTGCTCGTGCTGGCCGATCCCGGAGCCGACCCGGGCGGCGTGGGGTACAACGCCGCCCAGGCGCGCATCGCCATCGGATCCGGCGGTCTCTACGGCAAGGGGCTGTTCAACGGCGAGCAGACCGCCGGGCACTTCGTCCCCGAGCAGCACACCGACTTCATCTTCACCGTGGCGGGCGAGGAGCTGGGGTTCGCCGGGGCGGCGCTCATCGTGCTGGCCATCGGTGCACTGCTGTGGCGCGGGCTGGCGATCGCGCGGCGCAGCCACTCGGCGTACGGGAGCGTGCTGGCGGGCGGCATCGTGTCGTGGATCGCGTTCCAGACGTTCCTGAACGTGGGCATGACGGTGGGGCTCATGCCGATCGTGGGGGTGCCGCTGCCGTTCGTGTCGTACGGCGGCTCGGCCACGGTCGCCGGGCTGCTCGCGATCGGGCTCCTACAGGCCGTGCACCGGACCAAGGCCATGCAGCCTTAGCAGGTTCTCGCCCAGGATCTTGCGCTTGGCCTGGTCGGTGAGCTGCGGGTAGCCGTACCCGTCGCACAGATCCTGCGGGATCGTGAAGTCCCTGAACGCCCGCAGCGCCCACTGCGGGTGGAAGATCGGCGCCTCCGAGCCGTAGATGATCTTGTCTTCGCCGCACCAGAAGAGCAGCTTGCCGATGATCTCGGCGAACATCCTGGGCGCCCGGACGATGAAGTTGATCGTGGCCGCGAGGTCGGCGTACAGGTTGGGGTAGCGGATGAGCTGCCAGCAGGTCTCGTCCAGGAACGGCAGGCCGACGTGGAAGATGACGAAGTTGATGTCGGGGAAGTTCGCGGCGGCGCCGTCCATGTCCCACGTCTGGGTGTGCTCGATCGGCTGCGGGCCCAGCGGGACGCCCTTGTGCACGCCGATCAGGTTGATGCCCAGGTCGCGGGCCTTTTCGAAGATGGGGAAGGCGACCCGCGGGTCGTCCATGCGCCACGGGTAGGGCGAGCCGTAGTCGTAGCGGACGTTGTACAGCTTGAACGCGCGGGCGTTGTACTCCCCCACCTGGCGTTCCATCAGGTCGAGCGCCTTGCGGCCTTCGAGCGGGTTGACCGTGCCCCAGAAGATCGTGCGGTCCGGATCGCGGGCGGCCAGCTCCGCGCACTCCTGCCACGGCGACAGGCCGTCGTGGTAGAGGTCGGTGAGCGGCAGCGGCATCGCCACCAGCATGTCCGTGTCGGACTCGTCGTAGACCATGCGCCGGATGTCGTCGATCGTCCACTGCCGCAGGAACTCCTCGGCCGGCAGCTTGGTCTCGCCTTCCGGGGTGAGCGTGGTGTGGAAGGCGTACAGGTGGTTGGAGAACATCTGGCCCGCCGAGCCGAAGGCGTTCTTGGGCTCGAAGTTGAACACGTGGGCCACGCTGTCGAACACGAAGAAGTCGTCGATCATCGCAGTTCCTCCCTGATGTAGGCCTCCCGGTCGGGGACGTCGGCGGGGGCGGGCAGGAAGCGCAGCAGGCGGGCCGCTCGCGGGGAGAGCCGCTCCACCGTCCACGCCTCGTCCCAGACGACCTCCACCTCCGCCTCGCTGACGCCCGGCTGCTCCTCGATGCGGTCGCGTACCTCGGTGAGCACCCGGGCGGCGAACGGGCACCAGCCCGACGTCAGCAGCAGCTCCACCCGGGCCCGGCCGCCGCCGTCCACCTCGACGGACCTGATCAGGCCCATCTCCACGACCGAGATGCCCTTCTCCCTGCAGCACGGGTCGTAGACCCCGGACAGCGCCTGACTGGCCCACTGCGGTATCTCCGGCATGGCCTCATCGTCGGACGGGTGTGCCGCCCGGGGTAGGCGGCCGATTTTCAGATGGCGCACATGCTGAATGGATGACCGGCGAACAACCCAGCGATCTGATCCGCAGCGTCTCGCGCGCGCTCCGCGTGCTGGAGGAGGTCGCGCGGGCCGACCGGCCGCTGTCGGTCAAGGTCATCGCCCGCCGCTGCGGCCTGAACCTGTCCACCTCCTACCACCTGGTCCGCACCCTGTGTTACGAGGGCTACCTGCACCGGCGGCCCGACGGCGACTATCTGCTCGGCTCGCAGGTGGCCGAGCGCTTCCACGAGATGCTGGGGGCGTTCGAGCGTCCACCGATGGCCTCGGCGGTGCTGCGGCACCTGGCCGCCGACTCCGGCCACACGGCCTACCTGGCCCAGCTCGCCGAAGGGCGGCTGATCGTGGTGGACGTCGCCGAGGGGCCGCGCTCGCCCTGGCTGGAGGACCTCCAGGCGGGCCTGGAGACGGCGCCGCACGCCACCGCGCTCGGCAAGGCGCTCCTGCTCGCCCTCCCCTCCCGTGTCCGCCGCGGCGTCCTTACCGGGTACGGCCTGCGCCGCTTCACCCCCTCGACCCCTTCGAGCGTGGAGGACCTGGAGGAGGAGCTGGCGGGGCTGCGGCCCGGCCAGGTGGTGGAGGAGCACGGGCAGTTCAGGGACCAGGTCGCGTGCGCGGGCGCCGTGGTGCCCGGCACGCAGTGGGCGATCGGCATCTCGGCCCGCGGCCTGACCATCCCGCCACGGGCGGCCGCCCGCCTCGGGGCCGCCGTCAGGGATCTGGCCCGGGCATAATCCGTTTGCCCGCCGATGCGGATCTTCGCCAGGCTGGACGGCATGAACGTGCCCCACCGGCAGATCCGGGCCGCCTACACCGACGAGTCGATCACCGTCTACCAGGCTTACGACGCCGCGATCGCGGCCCCGGCCGTCGCGGCGCAGCGGTTCGTGGCGCCGTTCAGGATGGAGCGGATGACGTGGATCAAGCCGTCGTTCCTCTGGATGATGTACCGGTGCGGCTACGCGACCAAGCCGGGGCAGGAGCGGGTGCTGGCGATCTCGCTCAGCCGGGAGGGATTCGCCTGGGCGCTGGCGCACTCGTGCCTGAGCCATGACGACGGGCGTCCCGGCTGGCCCGCCCGGCTGCGCCGCAGCCCGGTGCGGATCCAGTGGGATCCCGAGCGCGGGACCGGGCACGAGGCGCTGCCGTACCGGTCGATCCAGATCGGGCTGTCCGGGGAGGCGGTGCGGCGTTACGTGGCGGAGTGGACGCTGGGGATCGCCGACATCACGGAGCGGGTGCGCGAGGTGCACGCGGCGCTCAGGGGCGGCGCGGACGTGGGCGCGCTGCTGCCGGTCGAGCGGCCCTACCCGCTGACCGGCGAGTTGGAGGAGACGATCGGAGCGACCCCGAGGTGAGCCGCTCCCCGTGGCGTGCGGACGCCTGCGGGAACGTGGCCGGTCGGCGGCCTAGGATGGGAAGGCGCCGGGACGGGACTGGGAGGACGCGTGCGAGTGATCCTTTTCGGGGCCACCGGCATGGTCGGGCGCGGGGTCCTGCGGGAGTGCCTGGCCGACGACCGGGTGAGCGAGGTGCTCGCGGTCGGCCGCTCCCCCGTGGGGCCGGTGGGGGGCAAGCTGCGCGAGCTGCGCCACGACGACCTGCTCGACCTGGCCGCGGTCGAGGGCGCGCTGGCCGGTTACGACGCGTGCTTCTTCTGCCTCGGGGTGTCGTCGGCCGGGCTGAGCGAGCAGGCGTACCGGCTGGTCACCTACGACTTCACGCTGTCCGTGGCGGGCACGCTCGCGCGGCTCAGCCCCGGCTCGGCCTTCCTGTACGTCTCCGGCGCCGGGACCGACGCGGACGGGCGGGCGATGTGGGCCCGGGTGAAGGGCGAGACCGAGAACGCCCTGCTGGAGCTGCCGCTCCGGGCCTTCATGTTCCGCCCCGGCTACATCCAGCCGATGTACGGCGTGACGTCCCGTACCCGGCTCTACCGGCTGGCTTATGTCGTGACCAGGCCGATCTTCCCCCTGATCAACCGGTTGTTCCCGGCGATGGTGACGACTACGGAGCGGATCGGGCGGGCCATGATCAACGTGGCCGAGCGGGGTGCGCCCAAGCGGATCCTGGGCCCGTCCGACATCAACGAGCTGGCCCGGTAGCGCGCGGTCGGCCGGGGGCCAGCGGGATGGCCAGCAGTGACAGCGCCGCCGTGAGCGCCCAGACGACCGGCCAGGAGGTGTGGCCGAGGACCGCCGGGATCAGCAGCGGGGTGAGGAATCCGGCGCCGAAGAGCGCCGTGCCGAGGAGCCCCAGCGCCGTTCCCGCCCTGGCCGCGCCCGCCATGGCGGCGATCTCGGTGTAGGCCACGCCGTGCCAGGAGTTGGCCAGCAGGCCGCCGATGGCGAGGGCGGCGACGGTGACCGGGGTGGGGGCGCCGGTGAGCACGGCCGCCGCCGCCATGGCGATCCCGGTCAGCGCGCCGATGCCGCGCAGGTAGGCCCGCCGGCCGCCGCGCCGGTCGGTCCGCCGGCCGGTCCAGATCCGGGCCGCGCCCCCGCCGATCTGGGCGATCAGGACCGTGACGCTGGCCAGGGTCGCGCCACCGCCCTTGACGTCGTGCAGGAAGATCGCCGTGAACGACAGGACGGCGAACTGCGGGACCGTGAGCAGGGCACACGACAAGGCCAGCCGCCAGACGTCCCAGCGCCGCAGCGGCGAGCGCCCCACCCCCGGCTCCACGGCCGGTCCCGTGCCCGGCTCTGCAGCCCGGCCCGCACCGCTTCCGGCCTTCTCGCCTGTCCCAAGGGCGGCCTCAGCGGTCGCCGGGGCGGGCGGCTGGTCCGGCTCGTGGAGCCAGCGCCAGGTCGCCGCCGCCGCCAGGAGGCAGAACGCCGACGGCAGCGCGTAGACGGCGCGGAAGCCGTACACGTCCGCCAGCCAGGGCAGCAGCGCGACGCCCACCGCGCCCCCTGCGGGGATGGCCGTCTGGCGGATGCTCATCGCCAGCCCGCGCTCCCCGTCCGCGAACCAGGTCATGATCGCCCGCCCGGACGCGCCGTTGACGCTGCCGCCCAGCGCGCCGGCGACCAGCAGGCCGGCGCCCAGCGCGACGATCCCGGCGCCGTCCGCCGGGGTGGCGGCCACGGCCATCAGGCTCAGCACCGCCCCGGTGGAGGTCAGTCCGATGAGCAGGATGCGCCGGTCGCCGTACCTGTCGGTCAGCAGCCCCCACACGAGATCCGACACCGCCACCCCCAGCCCCAGGCAGGCCAGGACGATGCCGAGCGCGCTGGTGGACAGGTGGTAGCCGGACCGCATCGCGATCCCGGTGACCGGGATGCCGGAGAACATCGCCGAGAAGCTCCCCTGCGCCCCCACCCCCACGGCCAGGACGACCCAGCGGTGCCGCGAGCCGTATCGGCGGGCGCCGCCCGCCGTGGCGGAGATCGTCGTCGCCACGACCACACCTTTCACGAAATAACCGGACTTATCGGTTACGAACCTTGGCAGCCTCCAAAGTAACTTGTCAATCCGGTTACTATGGGGACCGTGGACTTCACCTTCGTCAGCGGAAACCTCGGCCTCGACCTCGCGGGAACCGTCGGCCGCCGGCGCGGCGAGCACATCGACCTGCTGGGCTCCCCCGAGGATCTGGCCAGGTGGGCGGTGTCGGCCGGGCTCCTCGACGAGCCGCCCGCCGCGGACGACGACGACCTCGCCCTGGCGGCACGGCTGCGCGAGGCGATCTACCGGCTGGCCACCTCGGCCCGTACGGGATCGGCGTACGAGGAGGCGGACCGGCTCGTGCTCAACGAGGTCGCCGGCCGCCCGCCCGCCGGGGTCCTGCTGGGAGCCGGCGGGCTGGAGCGCCGGGGCGATCTTCGTTCCGCGCTCTCCAGCACCGCCCGCGCCGCCGCCGAGCTGCTCGGCGGCCCGCACGCCGCGCTGATCAGGGAGTGCGAGGCCGCCCCCTGCACCCGGCTCTACATCGACACCTCGCACCGGCGCACCCGGCGCTGGTGCGACATGCGCGGCTGCGGCAACCGCGCCAAGGCGGCCGCGTTCCGCGCCCGGGGCCACCGCCAGGGCTGAGGCGGCGTCCGGGCGATCAGGGGATGATGGAATATCTGAGCGTCCCTCAGCGCTACCGTAGCCGTCAAAGATTCAACAGTCATGGATGGTGACTAAAGTGCAGTTCGGAATCTTCAGTGTGGGCGACGTGACCATGGACCCCACCACGGGCAGGACGCCGACCGAGCACGAGCGGATCAAGGCGATGGTGACGATCGCGCTCAAGGCGGAGGAGGTGGGCCTCGACGTGTTCGCGACGGGCGAGCACCACAACCCGCCGTTCGTGCCGTCCTCCCCGACCACGATGCTCGGCTACATCGCGGCCAAGACCGAGCGCCTGGTCCTGTCCACCGCCACCACGCTGATCACCACCAGCGACCCGGTGAAGATCGCCGAGGACTTCGCCATGCTCCAGCACCTGGCGGAGGGCCGGGTGGACGTGATGATGGGCCGGGGCAACACCGGACCGGTCTACCCCTGGTTCGGGCAGGACATCAGGCAGGGCATCCCGCTGGCCATCGAGAACTACGCGCTGCTGCGCCGCCTGTGGCGCGAGGACGTCGTGGACTGGGAGGGGCGCTTCCGCACCCCGCTGCAGGGCTTCACCTCGACGCCGCGCCCGCTCGACGGGGTGCCGCCGTTCGTGTGGCACGGCTCGATCCGCAGCCCAGAGATCGCCGAGCAGGCCGCGTACTACGGGGACGGCTTCTTCGCCAACAACATCTTCTGGCCGAAGGAGCACTTCATCCGCCTGATCAACCTCTACCGTCAGCGCTACGCCCACTACGGGCACGGCACGCCGGAGCAGGCCATCGTGGGGCTGGGCGGCCAGGTGTTCATGCGCAAGAACTCGCAGGACGCGGTGCGCGAGTTCCGGCCGTACTTCGACAACGCCCCCGTGTACGGCCACGGGCCGTCCCTGGAGGAGTTCACCGAGGAGACCCCGCTCACCGTGGGCAGCCCGCAGCAGGTCATCGACCGGACCCTCGAGTTCAGGGAGTTCTTCGGCGACTACCAGCGCCAGCTCTTCCTCATGGACCACGCGGGGCTGCCGCTGAAGACCGTGCTGGAGCAGCTCGACCTGCTCGGCGAGGAGGTCGTGCCGGTGCTGCGCAAGGAGCTCGCCAAGGACCGGCCGGCCGAGGTGCCGGACGCGCCGACCCACGCCTCCCTGCTCGCGGCGAAGACGGCCGCGCAGCCGGTCGACGCCTAACGGCCACCGCCCTGGCCGTCCAGCCGGTCGCCGGCTGGCGGCCACCACCTGTCTCCTATACACATCT
>NZ_VCKX01000390.1 GCF_005889725.1 Nonomuraea zeae | reverse complement strand
GGGCCGGTCGGTGGGCAGGGGGAGTTCTTCGGGCAGGTCGGCCAGTGTTGTGGTCCAGTAGGCGGCTTGTTCGGCGATGACGCTGGTGGGGTCGGCGGGGTCGCCGAGCCAGTGGCGTTGCCATAGGGCGTAGTCGGCGTATTGGACGGGCAGGGCTGTCCAGGTGGGTTCGTGGCCGTGGGCGCGGCGGTTGTAGGCGGTGGTCAGGTCGTCGGCGAGCGGGGTGAGTGACCAGCCGTCGCTGGCGATGTGGTGGGTGAGCAGGACCAGCAGGTGCTGTTGGGGGTTGAGGGTGAACAGGGTGGTCCGCAGCGGGATCTCGGTGGCCAGGTCGAATCCTTGGCTTACCAGGGTGTTCAGTTGGGCGTCGAGGTCGTCTTCGGTGGCTTGGGCCGTGGTGAGGATCGTGGTGAGTTGTTCGGGGTGGAGTACGACCTGGTGGGGCCGGCCGTCGACGTCGGGGAAGATGGTGCGCAGGGATTCGTGTCGGGCGATGAGGTCGTTGAGGGCTTGGTGCAGGGCTGTGGTGTTCAGGGGGCCGGTCAGGCGCAGGACGAGGGGGACGTTGTAGGTGGCGTCGGGTCCTTCGATCTGGTTGAGGAACCACAGGCGTTGCTGGGCGTGTGACAAGGCGATGGTGTCCGGTCGCGGCTGGGCGGTCACCGCCGGACGTGCGTCGAGTGCCGTCTCTAGTGATCGCGCGAGCTCGGCGACGGTGGGATGCTCGAACACCTGGCCGACGCTCACCTCCACGCCCAGCACCGAACGGATCCGGCTGATCAGCCTGGTCGCCAGCAGCGAATGCCCGCCCAGCTCGAAGAACGCGTCATAGACACCCACCCGATCGACGCCGAGCACCTCGGCGAACAGCCCGCACAAGATCTCCTCACGCGGCGAACGCGGAGCACGACCATCGACAACCATGAACTCCGGCGCAGGCAACGCCCGCCGATCAACCTTTCCGTTGGCGTTCAACGGAAGGGCGTCCATCACGACGAACGCGGCGGGCACCATGTAGTCCGGCAGGCGAGCCGCCGCGAAAGCCCGCAGTTCCGACACCATCGAGCCGACCTTGGCCGTTGAGGCTGGGTCGTTCGCGTAGGACGCCAGCCGTTCCAGGTCGCCTTCGGCACCGGGGTACAGGTCAACCGGGATGATCCCTGCGGACGAGTCATAGAACAGCACGTCGACACTGCCGTCAACGGTGGAGGGGGACCAAGTGACAGCCACCCGGTAGCTGAGTTCGTCGCCGAGAGCGTGGAACACCTCAGGGTCGAGCCCGGCCGGCTCGTCGCGATTCAGTTCGCGCGCCGCGTCGGCGGCGGTGCCACCGAGCTCAAGCGCGCGCAGGGCGGCAGACTCGCGGGACGTGCGGCGGTTGGGGACTCCGGCCACCCTCAGCTGGACCGGTCGCCGCGACGCGAGTCGCTCGGCCAGCGCCGCGACATCCTCGACGTCGTCGATCCACCTCACCGTCGGGGCGTCGGCCAACGAGGTCAGCTCTACCGCGGGCTTCTTGTGCAGGACGACGTCGTACCGGTAGCGGCTCAGCTCGTTGTCATAGCTCGCGCGCTTGACGCGGACGTCCACCCCGCCGATCGCCGGGATCACACGCGGCAGCAGGGTGAAGAATTCTGGGTCGAGCAGCAGCTCTTCCTCGTGCGCCACTGCCCGGTCGATCGCGTTGCGCAGTTGTGTCGCGTCGGTGGTGTGCACTGACCGCACCCCGATCTGGAGATGAGGCAGCAGCCGGAGGTTGCGCACATCGCCGACGAACACCGAGCCGCCGGGCGCAAGCAGGTCGACCGCCTGCTCCAACACCTCCAGCAGGTACCTGACGCTGGGGAAGTACTGCACCACGGAGTTGAGCACGACGGTGTCAAAGAACTGCTCGGGAAGTCCGGTGATGACATGGGCGGGCTGAGCGAGCAGCCGGACGTGACCGGCGAGTTCGGGTCGGTCGGCGATCCGCTCACCGAGATGGCCGATCGCCGCAGCAGAGAAATCGGTGCCCCAATAGGCTTCGCACTCGGGCGCGAGGCGGGCTAGTACGAGGCCAGTGCCCACCCCGACGTCGAGGACACGCTGCGGCTGTAGCTCTCGGATGTGCGCGACGGCGGCATCGCGCCACTCTCGCATGTCCTCCAGCGGGATCGGCTTCCGGTCGTAGCTGGAGACCCAGATGCCGAAGTCGTCTCCGAACGGACCATCCGCCGTCGCGTACGTCGAGTCGTACATGGCTTGGCGGTCCCGCAGGTCGTTCTCGGGCGCCTGGTTGACGGCCGGGACGACATGGGCGATGACGCGCTTGTCGCCGGGCCGGTCTTCTCGGACTGTCACGACGGCCTGATCGACGTCATCGTGTGTGGTGAGGACGTTCTCGATCTCGCCGAGTTCTATGCGGAACCCTCGGATCTTGACCTGGTGGTCGACGCGGCCGAGGAAATCCAACTGCCCGTCGGGCCGCCAACTGGCCAGGTCGCCGGTCCGATACATGCGCGTGCCGGGCGGGCCGAACGGGTCGGCCACGAAGCGTTCGGCGGTCAGCACCGGCTTGCGATGATAGCCGCGGGTGACACCGGCGCCCGCGATGTACAGCTCACCCGGCACGCCCGGTGGCACCGGACGCAGATCCGAGTCCAACACATTTGCCAGGGTCTTCCGAATGGGCCCGCCGATGGAAACAGGGGCCACTGAGCTGGTGACCGCAGCAGAGGTGGACCACACCGTGGTCTCGGTCGGCCCGTACAAGTTGGTCACCTCGGCGGCGTGCTCCACCATCGTGGCGGCCAGGGACGGCGGCAGCGCCTCGCCACCTACGAGCACGCGAACACCATGCGCGATCGCCGGATCGGTGCTCAACAGGGCGTGCCACAGCGACGGCGTCGCCTGCGCGATTGTAATACCCGAGTCCGCGATCAACGCGCCGAGCCGGTGCGGGTCCCGGACGACGTCCTTGGCAGCGAGCACGACCCGGGCACCGCTGATCAGCGGCAGGTAGATTTCCACAGCGGCGATGTCGAACGCGATGGTGGTCACGGCCAAGACGTGGTCTGCCGGTCCGGGTGCGAAGCGCGTGCGCATGTCGGCAAGGAAGTTCACCAGCGCACCGTGGGGCACGACGACGCCCTTGGGCCTGCCTGTGGAACCGGAGGTGTAGATGACATAAGCCGGGTTGGCAGAGGTGAGCGCCATGACCCGGTCGGCGTTGGTCGGGTCGGTCGCCGGCCTCAGGTCGTCGAGCGCGGTCTGGTCCACCATCAGGTGTGGCAAGCCATACGTGCCCGCCGCACTGGCGATGTCGGTGGTCGTGAGCAGATACCGCGGTCGAGCGTCGTCAATCACGAGAGCGTTGCGCTCGGCCGGCTGATCTGGGTCTATGGGCAGATAAGCGGCACCGGACTTCAGGATGCCCAGCAACGCCACGATCAACTCTGGGCCGCGAGGGAGCATCAGCGCCACGAGGTCCTCCGGCCCGATGCCCTCGGCGATCAGGTGGCGGGCCAGCCGGTTGGCGCGGGCGTTGAGTTCGGCGTAGGTCAGCTTGGCGTCCCCGAAAACCACGGCGACGCCGTTCGGCGTTCGTGTGGCTTGCTCCTCCAGCAATTCCGGCACACAGGTGCCTGGAACGGACGGGATGCCCTGATCTTCTCTCAACATATGCATTCCTCGCGGTTGAAACTGATAGCACTTCTGCGGCGACCGCTGCCTGACAATGAAAATCTGCCGCCTTCGAGAAGCGACCCGATAGGAACCGTCTATAGGACGTGTCGTCGGAGCGTCACGGAGCGTTTGCATGATGGCCAGGACGACTGCAGCCTGGTAGGACTCAGTGGTCCTTTCGCAGCAGGTGGCGATCCCCGCTTGATCCGTCGATTCGGCTGTAGGCATCACGACCGCACAACGGCGACGCGGACGCAGATCATCGAGTTATGTTGCCGACAGCGCCGGCCATACAGGGATCTCCATGAACCGTGACGCTAGAGCGTGTCGCGCCGGTCCTCCGGCTCAGGATTTCCCTACGATTATCGGTGAACACGCCGGTGATCGGTTCTTGAGCCGGAATTGTATGCAGCCCCGCTACCGGCTACTTCGACGACACGTTCTGGCCATTCATCGCTCGCACAAGACTCCGTGGCCTCATGTCCACCCATGTCTCATTGATGTGGTTCAGGCAGTCCTCCCGGTTGCCTTCGAAGGTGACGGTCCAACCGGCGGGCACGTCGATGAATTCTGGCCACAACGAGTGCTGGCCCTCCTCATTGACAAGGACGGAATAGCCGGCTTCATCCTCGAAGGGATTGGTGGTCAATGTGCCTCCCTGAACTAGGCGCGCGGCAGGGTGCGTCGCGGCGCTTGTATTATTGCGGCTGCTGTACGGCTTTCAGAGCAAGCGGAAGGCCCATGCGAAATGACGACCGGGAAAGGACCACAGGGATAGCGTCATCACCAAAGGTGACACCGCGTTGGAAATCAGCAGCCGGCGCCCACGGAGTCACGTCGAGCCCTGCGGCGCTCTTCCGGCGGCTTCTGCGCCGAAATAAGAGCGTGCTTGCGGTAGAGCATACTTCGCTCTTTCTCGTTCTTCCTGTGCACCCCTCGGTGCGGCAGCAGGACCGAATATGGCTTGCTCGTGACACTGGGCAATTTGATTTAGCTGGCAGCTCAATGATCGTGTTCATTGTTCCAGGCTTTATGCAGATGTGAAGAGTGAATTCTGCCAAGTTTCACATATTTTCGGCCACCGACCTTAGTCTTTCGCTGCGCTCAACAGGACGGAGGTGAACCATGACGTAGCGGCTGATCGTCTGCTTGTAAGCTCGTCTTCGCTGACCGGTGAGTACGGGCCGGGTGGCTGCCGGCGGGCACGATGGCAGGCTGGCGGCTTCTTTCAAACGCGCGGGACCGAACCCCGGCGCCAAGGGCTTTTTCATGGGCTGCCTACGACGCGACGCGCTCGCGGGACCTTAGGCCGGAGCGTTCCCGGTTGGTGGGACCCGCACGGGCTTGATCGCCGCCGCCGACCCGCTGGGCGACCTGCCGGACCTGCCGACTCTGGCCGCGGGCGATGCCTGCGGCACTCGGGCCGCGGCCGCGAGCCATCGCGCTCGGGCGCGCTGCCGCCACCCGCATCGTCGCCTCCTCTGCGGCCGACAGGATCACAACATCTCGATCCCTGTGCTCATGAGCGGCCGCTTAAATCACATGCGGTGCCGTGAACCGAGACCAGATGGCAGAAATAATGCGTCACGTGGCAAGAATGGCGCTGCGTCGAAGATGTACGTGTCGCGCCTCAATATGGAACGCTCTCCTCAGTTGCTCGTCGGTAAAGATCCGAATTTGCGCTGGGAGTGAACTGATAGAGTTTCCGGCGCCGCATGAATCAAAATAAGGGCATGCGGACATTGGTTTTGGGTGGTACGAGATTCCTGTCCAGAGAGATCGCACGGCAAGCACGTGATCGTGGGCACGAGGTCGTGTGCGCGGCCCGCGGACTCGCCGGAGATCCGCCACCGGACGTCGAGTTCGTCCGGGTCGACCGAAGCGAGGACGGCGGGCTCGCCCCCGTGCGAGGGGCATTCGATCTCGTCATCGACGTCGCCAGGCACCCGAGCCTGATCCGGCGAGCCGTCGCGGAGCTCGCAGGGCGCGCCGGCCATTGGACGCTGGTGTCGTCGACCAGCGTCTACGCCGACCCCAGCGAGGCCGGCCCGGCCCTGCATGAGCCGCTGGCCGACGAGGCCGACGAGGCCGACCCGGCGAACTACGGGCCGGCCAAGGTGGCATGCGAGCAGATCGTCGGTGACGGCGCCCTCCTGGTGCGGGCCGGGCTGATCGTGGGGCCGGAGGATCCGTTCGACCGCTTCGCCTACTGGGTCGACCGGTTCACCCGTGACGGGCCTGTGCTGGCACCTGGTTCCCCCGACGACCTCGTCCAGCTCATCGACGCGCGGGATCTGACCACCTGGATGCTGGATGCGGCGGAGCGAGGGCTTACCGGGCCCTACGACGGGAGCTGCCTGCCCTTCGCCAGGGGCAAACTGCTGGCGGAGATCGCCGAAGGCCTGAAGGTGCAGCCTGAGTTGGTCTGGGCCGATCAGGAGTTCCTCATCGAGCAGAAAGTGGCGCCGTGGATGGGGCCGCGGTCGCTGCCCATGTGGGTGCCACTGCCTGATTACGCTGGTTTCATGGCCCGCGACACCTCCGCCACGCTGGCGGCCGGCCTGCATATCCGGCCGATCGCCGACACGACGCTCGACACCCTCGCCTGGCTACGCGAGTCCGGCCACACGGTGAGCAGCGCCGGCCTCACGGCCGTCGAGGAGAAAGAGCTGCTGGGCAAGCTCGCCTGATCCGGACCGGCAAGGGCGTCAGCACCCAGTGACCACGGGGTGAGGGTGTGCCCGTCTGCCGCGGGTAAGGAGCCGGGTTTGCGATCAACGGGCGAGCAGGCGCCAAGGCCATCAAGGTCTCCGGTGCGGAGCCGCGAGGGCCAGAGGCGCTGGCGCGTCCTCACCATGCCACAACCCTTCGAGAGGATCTGCTGGTGCAGTCCATCCTGGAATCAGCGCTCGCGTGTGTCGTCGGCGCGGTGGAGACGACCACCGACCCGTCCGGCAGCGCCTTCGATCTCGTGCTCGACGGCGATCTGCGCGCACCGGTGACCACCACAGAACAGGCGCTGATCGTGGTGGACCCGGTCACTGGGAGTGTGGAGCACCAGCCGGCCGGGCCAGTCACCGTGCGGTTCGACCTCGGTGCGTCCAGGATCGAACGACGGGTCGAGATCTGGTTTCCAGCCGGTGCGATGCTGAAGCCAGTGCGCCGAGGCCGATCGCCCGACCGCGGCGTGGCCGGCGATCGTCGCCCGGGCGGCCAGCCGGTCGCTGCTCAACCTCGCCGTTGCCGGTCAGTCCCATCTCGACCAGTTCACGGCCCGGACCATCCGCGACCTGCCCGCCACCGCGATCAGCCTCAATATCGTCAACGCAGACTCCATGCGCGAGCGTGTCTTCGTGTCGGCCTTCCACGGCTTCCTGGACATGATCCGCGACAGCCACCCCACCACGCCCATCGTGATCGTCACCCCGATCATCTGCCCGGTCGCCGAGGACCACCCTGGCCCGACGCCCGTGGGCCGCGACCACCGGATCCACGTGGTCGAGCGGCCCGCCGCGCTGGCCTCCGAAGCGCTGTCCCTGAACCAGATCCGAGAGCTCCTCCATCAACAGGTCGTCGCCCGTGAGAAAGAGGGCGACGCGAACCTGGACATCATCGACGGGCTCACGCTCTTCGGCGCCGACGACGTCGCCGACCTGACAGACGGCCTGCATCCCAACGCCGTCGGCTACCGCCGCATGGCCGAACGCTTCCCGCCTCTCGCTTTCGGGGACGAAGGGCCGCTCCAGTGACGCCCGTGGCTCATCGGCTGTAGGCCCCCTGCTGGTCTTCGACCCGCTGCCGGTCGTCCGCGAGTACGACTCCGTCGACCGCCACGAGGCCGAGGGGGTGCTCGTGGAGGAACGTGATGAACCACGGAAGCTGGTAGGCCTTGGCGACCGCCGTGTTGAGCTGCCTCATCATGGTGCGCTTGACGTCGCTCGCGACGCCCTGGGGGACGTGTGCGACGAACGCGGGCCTGAACGGTTCGGAGCCGAGGAGCCCGTTCTGGCTCACGCTGTCCGGCGCCCACTCGTGCAGGAAGATCCTCGTGTCATCGGGAAAGGGGTAGGCCTCGTGCATGGCTTCGTAGAGCGCTTTCACGAATTCTCGCTTGGTCTCGAGGTCAGCACCGGTGGGCACGTCGAGGTATCCGATGGGCATGTCCTGCTCCTGTACTTGGAGGCGGCAAGTCCGCCTGAGCTGGTTCGGCAGTCCTGGCGTCGGGAGTAGTGAGGCGTTCGTGGCTGCGCTTGCCCCCCGAAGCGCTTTGTCACCAGGGAAGCGCTGCAGCAGAGAGCTGACGTCGGGGGTGCAGAGGTCGAGCCGGACCACGTCGGCGGTTGTCATGGCGGCGCCGGCCAGGACCGTTTCGAGGTTGTCGAGCCCATACCCGAGTTGGGCGGCCAGGTCGCCCGGGTGCTGTGTGTTCCGATGGATCCATCATTCCTATCTAGTAGTCTATCCTTTCTAATAGGAAGCTTACTCTTCTAAAGAGGTAGTCGATAGGGGGTCAAGAGCAAGTGGTCATGGGTAGGATGAAGACCATGACGACGAACCGTCGGTACGGCGATGGCTGCGCGATCGCGACCGCACTCGACCACGTGGGCGAGCGCTGGGCTCTGCTGACCGTTCGCGAACTCCTGCTCGGTCCGAAACGGTTCACCGACCTCCAGGCCGGACTGCCGAACGCGGGCCCCAAGATCCTGGCCCAGCGACTGCGCGAACTTGAGGGCGCCGGCGTCGTACGACGCCGCACCCTGCCCCCGCCGGCCGCCTCGCAGGTGTATGAGCTGACCGAATGGGGCGCGGAGCTGGATCCCGTCATCGTTGCGCTGGGACGTTGGGGGGCGCTCGCAGTCGAACCATCCGCAGGCCCGGTGAGCGCCGACTCGGCCATGATCAGGTTGCGCAGCTTGTTCAGCCCGCAGCCAGAACGGCCATGGACCGCCACCTACGAGCTACGCCTCGGCCGGTACCCCTTCACTACCCGCATCGCCGACGGCCGGCTCGTCGACATGAGACGCGGAGAGCCGCACGACCGGTCAGACGCCATCATCGACTCCGACCCCGAGACCCTGTCCCGCGTCCTCGGCGATCACGAGGCACTCGCCAAAGCCATCGCCGGCGGGCGGCTCGCCATCACCGGCGACGCCAAGGCCGGTCGGCGCCTCTTCGAGGCTGCGCAGGTCAATGAGGAGCGCCCTCTTTCGATCGGCTCGGGATTCAGACCTGGGTCGTAGTGGTTCATCGGAAGGCAGGCCCGTCCTGTCTACTGTGGCAGGTTCCCTCTGGCCTCATTCCATGAAGAACGAGGCCAGGATCCGAGCTGCTCGGTGGTCCTTGAGTATCCTGTTCGCCCCGGCCGTGGACCGTCCGGAGACCATCGCGCAGTTCGTCGACCTGGCCCGGCGGCGCCCGGCCACCGCCGATCGTGCGTGGGCGGCAGGGCAGCCAGGTCAGGGTCCGGCCGCTTGACCGCCGCCGCCGGAAGCGGCCGAGTTCAGGCTGGTCATTACCGTCCCCCGCCGTCGCGATGGAGCTGTTCGATGGCGGGGGACGAAACGCGTGTCCGCGCCGAGTTGTAGGTGCGCCGGCCACCACAACGCATCCGCCCACAGTCGAGGCCGGGGCGTAGTGCGCATGTCGCTCAGCAAATGGTGTGCCATCGCCACCCGCTTGAGTTGAGGCACCGATTTGCCCGGGGCTGCGGTGCCTCAGAAGAGACTGGCCCCTCCCTGTCAAAATAGACATAGGTAACAAACGGGTATGAAACTCTGTGCTGAGGGTGGGGAAGGAGACATCCCTTCGTGGGAGCAAGCAAGCCGGATCCGGAGATCCCTGATCCACAAGTACGCGAACGGGCCAGTGCCCGCCGTTACTCCGCCGCCTACAAGGCCCGGATCTTGGAGGAGTACGACCGACTCGACAAGGCCGGTAAGGGTGCGTTGCTGCGCCGGGAGGGCCCTGTACTCGTCGCTGATCTCCAGCTGGCGCACGGCGCGGGACCATGGCGCGGAGCAGGCGCTGGCCCGGCCGGTCGGCCGGCCGAAGGCCGATCCTCGGGACAAGCAGATCGATGCACTGCAGGCGGAAATCGAGCGGCTGCGCGCCGAGCTCGGCACGACCCGCCAGGTGATCGAGGTGCAGGGAAAGCTCTTCGCGCTGCTGGCTCAGCTCGCCACCAGCAGCGAGACGCCGCCGGATCGGGGCGAGCAGTGACCGAGACCCTTCAGATCGCCCAGGCCGAGGCGATCGCCGAACTGGTCCCGCTGCTCGGGCGCCGCAAGGCATGCGCGGCGGCCGGGGTGTCGCAGGCGACCTGGTACCGCAAGAAC
>NZ_VCKX01000038.1 GCF_005889725.1 Nonomuraea zeae | reverse complement strand
CCACCCGCCCACCCCCGCCACCCGGGGGTGGGCGGGTGGCTGCGTTTTTCAGGTCAGCTCTCCGGAGCCCGTCGAGAACGGCCGGTCCCCCCGAGGCCATGTGCCGTCACTCCCGGCTGACGGGCTCCTTGAGGAAGACGATGCCGTCGATCATGTCGAGGCCGGCCGGGTCCAGCGGGATATAGGCGTGGTCCGGCGAGATGCGCGGGCTCGGCTGTCGCGTGATGGCCTGGGCCAGGCGCCGGGCGTCGATGAGGGAGTGGTCCCAGGGAAGCGCGGACAGGATGCCCTCCACGGTGTCCGGGGGCGGGACGTCGGCGCCGACCGTGCCGAGGGCCGAGGCCAGGAAGGCGTACCGGTCGCCGAGGCGCGTCGCGGTGATCGCCCCCGCGCTCCACCACTCCAGCGACTGGTCGCCGAACGGCATGTAGCTCTTGTTCCGCTGCAGGTGGAGGTTGTGGGAGAAGACCAGGGCCGGGCCGTGCTCGGCGAGGGCGCACAGGTTCGCGGCCATCATCGCGTCCCGCAGGGCCGACAGCCGGATCCAGCGGGCCGGGGAGGTGTCGGCCATCCAGTGGTGGTAGCGGAGCAGGCCGACGGCGGTGCGCGCGTACAGTGCGGCCCGCTCGCCGTCCTCCGCGCTCAGCCGCGGCGCCTGCGTGTCGAGCAGCGCCACCAGGTCGTCGGTGATCAGCCGCAGCCGCTGCGCCTCGGCGGACTGGCCGATCGACTGCGCGGGATCCATGGCCGTGGCCTCGTTCGCCCACCGGTCGTCCGGGCCGAGCAGCGTGTCGAGGGTCTGCCTGGTGTGGGGGAGTGGGCCGTCGAGGAGGGCGTGCAGGCCGGTGAGCGCCTGGCGCGGGCTCGCCGCCCAGTACTCCAGCGGGCCGTCGAACCCGAAGAACCGCAGCTTGTCATCATGTTCCTCGTTGTACGCCCGCATCCAGCGCACGAGCTCGCGGTTGGCCGGCGATGCGCCGAAGCCGTGGCTGAAGCCGCGCTCCATGACGTCGTCGAGCGTGCCCGTGCCGGTCGTGACGTAGTCGTCCACGACCAGGCCCATGAGACAGTCGCTCTCGATGGCGAACGACCGGTAGCCCTCGTGCTCGACGAGGTGCCGGAAGATCTCGTTGCGCAGCTCGGGCAGCGTCTCCACGCGATGGGAGGCCTCGCCCAGGCCGAGCAGCAGCGGCCGGGCGGGCAGCGACCGGAGGAACGCCGAGATGCCTGGGCCGTCGAGCGGACGGGCTGTGTCCTTGATGTCCATGTCCTCAACGGTATCGTTGAACTTTCGGTTGAAGCTTTATCGCGTAACGCCCGCCATTACCGCGTGCCAACCTTCAATCGATGATGTACCTCTGAGGTCAGGCGACCCCCGATCCGGAGACAGCCGCGATGCGCCGGCGGGACTCCGGGTGCGGCGCTGCGAGGAGGCCGGCGTCGCGCGCTGACCGATAAGCGTTGGCGACACCAATCTTGATCGGGTTAGCGTGGTTCCGTCATGCGGCAGGACGTGCCCTGGCCGCACCTGTGAACCAACAGATCGGAGATGCGGGATGACTTCTCAGCTCGTAGCGCTCTGCTTCAACGCGAACGACCCCCTCCGTGTCGCGAACTTCTGGGCCGGGGTCCTCGGCTGGGAGTTGGCCGGCGACTCCCGCGAGGGCGTCACGCTCCTACCAAGCGATGACACCGGGTTCCAGATCCGATGTCTTCCGACCGAGGACAAGAAGACCGGCCCGAACCAGATGCACTTCGACCTGACGAGCACGTCCCTTGAGGACCAGCAGCAGACGGTGGCGAGGTCGCTCGAACTCGGCGCGCGGCACATCGACGTCGGGCAGCTCCCCGAAGAGGGCCATGTGGTGCTCGCCGACCCCGAAGGCAACGAGTTCTGCGTCATCGGGCCGGGCAACAACTTCCTGGCCGACTGCGGATTCGTCGGAGCGCTGGCGTCCGACGGCTCCCAGGAGGTCGGATACTTCTGGAGCAAGGCGCTGGACTGGCCGCTGGTCTGGGACCAGAACGAAGAGACCGCGATCCGCTCACCGCACGGCGGCCCGAAGATCACGTGGGGCGGCCCGCCAGTGGCGCCGAAGACCGGGAGGAACAGGCTGCACTTCGACCTCGCCCCGCCCGCGCACGGCGATCTGCAGGCGGAGATCGACCGGCTCGTCTCCCTCGGAGCGACTCGGCTCGGCCTCGACCAGGGCGAGGACGGCGGGGTGCTGATGGCCGATCCCGACGGCAACGAGTTCAGAGTGCTGACCCCCCGATAGCGTGGCCTTCGACGCGGCCAGCGGGAATGTGACGCCGGTCAGCTCCTCGGACACCGTCCACAGGCGATGGGCCAGCGCACCGTCCCGGGCGGCACCCGACCGTCCGACGAGCTTCGGCGCGCCGCGCCCCTCCAGTCAAAACCGTCGGCGGTACGGCCGAGCGGCGGGATCATCGGGCCGGCGTTGTTGATCAGCACATCGATCGGCTCGGCGAGGCCGCCGCCGCGCCGTTCGGGCTGATGCAGGATCTGATCGCGCAGGAGCAGGCACAGGGCGTGCTGGAGCCCGGCGATCCGCAGCGCGTGGGGATCGTGCTGTTCGCGACCTTGCAGGGCATCGCCACCCTGATCAACGGCAACCTGGTGGTGCCGGAGCTGCTCGACGGGATCGTGGAGACCGCCGTCGACCAGTTCACGCGGGGTTCGCGGCGACGTCAGCGGCATCCTCGGCCTCCGGCCCCCGGAGCGCGCCGGCCTGCGGCACCTCACATTCCGGTGGGCTGCGTCGTCGGACTGCCGACACCACAGAGGGCCGCCGCCGGATGAGCCGGCGGCGACCGGATCTCTTGAACGGAGGATGCGATGACGTCGCACGAGTCCGAGGTTAGGGCGTTCTTGGACGTCCGAGTCGATGCCTGCCAGAAGAAGGACATCGATCGGCTCATGTCACTGTATTCACCCGACATCGTTTATTACGATGTCGTCCCCCCGCTCCACTTCACGGGCTCCGACGCAGTCCGCGGCAACTTCGTGCGGTGGTTCGACGAGTACGAAGGACCCATCGGCCTGGAGACGCACGACCTGACCATCGCGGTGAGCGGAGATGTCGCGTTCGCCCACATGCTTCACCTGGACAGCGGCACCCGCAACAACGGGCTCCAGAGCTCGATATGGGTGCGCTCGACCGTTTGCTGCCGGCGGACAGGTGGCAACTGGCTGATCACGCACGAGCACATCTCCGTGCCGTTCAACCCGGAGAACCTGCAAGCCTGGTTCGGGCCGGTCGAGCCGACGGGGTGACGTGGGTCATGGCGTCCGCCTAGCGTTCGCGCCGCAGATCCGCTCCGGCTCCCCGAGAGCCCACCCCCCAGCGGCGCGAGCCCCGTTCGGCGCCGCCCTCTCAGCTGACGGCGGGGCCGAACCACGCGGGCAGCCGGTCGAGCAGCCCCTGCTGATCCGCGCCGGCCCACGCCACGTGCCCGTCCGGCCGCAGCAGCACCCCGGGCACGTCCAGTTCCTCGCTGACGTCGACGACGTGGTCGACCCGGTCCGCCCAGCCGGCCACCGAAAGCCGGCCGGTCTGGTCGAGCAGCAGCCCGCGGCCGCCGTGCATCAGCTCGTAGAGGCGACCCTGCTTCAGCTTCAGGTCCCGCATCCGCCGGCCGAGCAGCTCGTGCCCCTCGCCGAAGTCGTAGCGGATCCCGACCGCGGTGATGAGCTCGGTCACGTACCGGTTCACCTCCTCGAAGTCCATCAGCTTCGAGAACAGCTCCCGCAGCGCGGTCGGACCAGGCTCGGCCCCCAGCAGCGTGATCTGCGCGCGGGTGTTCTCCAGCACGCGGGCGCCCACCGGGTGCCGTTCGGCGTGGTAGCTGTCCAGCAGCCCCTCCGGCGCCCAGCCGTTGACCGCGGCGGCCAGCTTCCAGCCGAGGTTGAACGCGTCCTGCACGCCGAGGTTGAGCCCCTGCCCGCCGGTCGGCGAGTGGATGTGCGCCGCGTCGCCGGCCAGCAGCACCCGGCCCACCCGGTAGCGCTCGGCCTGCCGGGTGGCGTCGCCGAACCGGGACAGCCAGCGCGGCGAGTGCACGCCGAAGTCGGTGCCCGCGAACTCCCGCAGCTGCTTCTTGAAGTCATCGAGGGTCGGCGCGGTCGCACGGTCCTCGGCCACGCCGTCGGCGGGCACGACGACGCGGTACGTCCCCTCGTCCCCATCCTTGGCCGGGACGACGCCGAACCGCAGCTGGGTCTTGCGGACCTCCGCGACGACGGCGGCGATCGTCGCCGGATCCGCGGTCACCTCCATGTCGCCCAGCAGCGTCTCGACCTTGGAGGGCTCGCCGGGGAAGCCGACGCCGAGCTGCTTGCGCACCACGCTGCGCCCGCCGTCGCAGCCGACGAGGTAGCGCGAGCGCAGCCGCGTGCCGTCCGCCAGCTCGACGTTCACCCCGTCCTCGTCCTGGCTCAGCCCGGTCACTTCGCAGCCGCGCCGGATCTCGGTGCCGAGCTCGAGGGCGCGCTCGTTGAGCAGCCGCTCGGTGACCGGCTGCGGAGTGGCCAGACCGTACGGATGGGCCGTGTCCAGCCGGTCCGGCCACGGCTTGACGATGCCGCCGAAGAGACCGCCGGCCTGGAACTTCTCGCTGACGGCGAGGAACCGGCCGAGCAGGCCGCGCTGGTCCATCATCTCGACGCTGCGCGTGTGCAGGCCCTGTCCGCGTGACTGCCTGGTCGGCTCGGTCAGCCTCTCCAGCACGACCACGTGCACTCCGGCCAGCCGCAGCTCACTGGCCAGCCACAGGCCGGTCGGCCCGCCGCCGGCGATGATCACGTCAATCATGGAACTCCCATTCGACGAGGTGGCACTCCGGCCGGCTGCCCAGCGCGTCCGGAGGTGCGCCCACCCGCACCTCCGCGCGACGTAGATGTCGGCGAACCCCTGATTTCCGCTGGTTCCGGCCTCGGCTCGACGATTCTGCGGCATGACCCGGGTCTTGCCGCAAGCCCCCTGCTGCGCTATACGTTGAGAGTGGCAAGGAGTGCGTGACCTCCTTGCCCTTTGTTTTTCGCGGGCGTCCGCCGCGGCCGGACAGGCCCCTTCCGAGCTGCGGAAACGTCAGACGACCTCGAAGTTGGCCATCATGCCCATGTCCTCGTGCTCGGCGTTGTGGCAGTGGAAGAGGTAACGACCGCGGTAACCGTCGAACCGGGTGATGATCTCCACCGCTTCGCCCGGCCGCAGGGAGACGGTGTCCTTGAGCCCCGCATCGTGCGGCAGCGGCGGCCGGCCGTTGCGTGAGAGCACCCGGAACCCGACCAGGTGCAGGTGGACGGGATGATGGACGTCGGCGATCAGCCGCCACACCTCGACGTCGCCCAGGCCGACGGTGACGTCGGAGCGGGCGGGGTCGAACGGCAGCCCGCCGATCAGCCATCCGTGACCACCGCGCATCCGCCCGGTGCGGAAGGCGAACTCGCGCACCCTGACGGCGTCCGACCTGCGCCAGGCCGGCAGATCGGCCGCGAGCGTACGCGGGACGCGGCTGCCGTCGGTGGCGGTGCGCGCGACCCGGAAGGCCAGCACGTCGCGGGTACGGCCGGAGCCGAGCCGGTTGAGGACTCTGACGCGGCCGCCGACCGGCACTCCGGAGAAGTCGATGATCACGTCGTAGCGTTCGGCCGGCGCGATCGGCAGGACGCGGTGGGTGACCGGAGCCGCGAGCAGCCCCTGGTCGGCGCCGATCTGGACGAGATCGAGCCGGCGGCCGTCGTCGGTGACCGCCTCGAGCTCGTAGTGGCGGGCGTTGGAGGCGTTCAGGATGCGCAGCCGGTAGCGGACGGCGTCGACCTCGTGCACGGGCCAGGGGGCGCCGTTGACCAGGATCACGTCGCCGAGGACGCCGGCGAGATACGGGTCGGTCACGCCCGGCCGCTCCCGCAGGGTGGGGTCGAGTGCGGGGTAGGCGAGGCCGCCGTCGGCGGCGAACGCCCGGTCGGCGATCATCAGGGGCAGTTCGCGCCGCCCGGCGGGCAGGCCGAGCGCCTCTTCCGCGTCGTCGCGGACGATCTGCAGCCCGGCCAGGCCGCGCCAGATCGCGGGGGCGGTGAAGTCCATCCGGTGGTCGTGATACCACAGCAGCGTCGGCCGCTGGTCTAGCGGGAAGGTGTAGTCCCGCGTCAGGCTGGTCACCACGGCCCGCGGATCGTGCATGCCGGCGTGCATGCCGGGCATGCCGTGCCCCATGTGCGGGGTTGCGTCCTGCCGGCCCTCGGGCAGGACGAGGTCGGTCGGGTATCCGTCGGAAGCCGCCGGGGTCCGTCCGCCGTGCAGGTGCACGACGGTCGGCACGGGCAGCTCGTTGCGGTGCGTCACGGTGACCGGCCGGCCGCGGCGCGACTCGATCGTCGGACCCGGGAAGGTGCCGCCATACGTCCACAGCGGCGTCCGGACCCCGGGCAGGATCTCCACGCTCGCCTCGCGCTGAGTGATCGCGTAACGGTCGACGCCGCCCGAGGTGCTGACCGGCGCCGCTACGGCGGGAATCGGCAGCGGCACCTGGAAAGGCGGCGGCAGTGGCAGGGCACTGCGCAGCTCGGCGCCGGTGATCGACGGCCTGCGCGCCAGCGCCGCCGAGGCCGACAGGCCGGTGGCCGCCATCAGCCCGAGCGCCCCGCCGATGCCCAGCGCCGTCCGCCTGGTCAGCCCACGCTCACGCATCGCGGGCCTCCCGCCGCGGCAGGGGCCGGCGCCAGACGGCGATGAACAGCACGACGAGCGCGGCGACGGTCATCACGCCCAACGGGATGTGCAGCCACAGCGCGCCGTCCAGCCCGGCGAAGTACTGGGCGGTCTCGGCTGCCACCACCGCCATCGTAACCGGGAACGGCCAGACCTGGCGCAGCCGGATCCACACCACGGCAGCGACGATCACCTGCAGGTAGCCGATGGAGGTGACCACGTCGGCGCCGACCGCGTGCCAGCGCAGACTGTCGAAGTCGCCGGTCAGATACGCGCCGGCGAACACCGGCTGGCCGACGATCGCCACCACGTGCGCGCTGACGACGGCCCGTAGTGTCCACCCCGTGGGGGTCGTCCGATGCGTGGCATCGGATCTCAGGTGGCCGGCCACGGTGGGCATGAGGGATCCTCCGTACTCTGTCTCCGCTGCGAACACCTCCGACGTTATGGCTTGCGGGTTATCTTGTCTAAGATCAGTATTGCTATCCCGTTATGTAGTGGGAGGCATGACGCTCAGGCACAACCTGGTGGTGCGGTGCCGGCATCACAATCCGAGGGGCTGTCTCGTCTTGACTCCTGAGACCTCGTACGGCCGCCAGGCGGCCCGACCAAAGGAGAAGTGACATGCCGGCAGATCAGGAAGCTCGCAACAAGGAGACGTACCACCGCTTTCACGACGCCATCAACAGCGGCGATCTGGAGGTCATCTCGAAGGCGATCGACGCGTTCATCCACCCGGAGGGGCGCTTCCACACGGCGGAGCGGACTGACCTGACCGCGGTGCAGGCACAAAGGCGCGTGTGGGAGACGCTCCTGCGCGCGTTCCCCGACATTCACGTCACGCTCGATGACCTGCTCGCCGACGGAGACAAGATCGTCGCTCGGCAGACGGTCACCGGGACCAACACCGGTGAATACCGGGGCATGCCTCCGACCGGCAGATCCGTCACCTACCGCGAGATCTTCATCGCCCGCTTCGCCGACGGCCAGATCGCCGACCTCTGGGGAGTCGTCGACATCTACTCGCAGCTGCGGCAACTCGGCCTCATCCAGGGGTAGCACCTCGCCGGCCGGTGGGTGCCCGAGGGGAAGCGGATCTTGTGCCGTCCGATCTGCGGTGTAATTGGCAGGAGTCTCCCTTCATGGCCTGTGCCCCGGGACGGCTCTGACACCGGGCACGGCAGGCGGCATGAACGGGAAGCCATGGCAGCGGAGTTCGCGATCGGCGAGTACATCCTGGTGCAGGACGGCAGGACCTTCGAAATCTTCCATTGCCTGACCGAGGCCAGGCGATATCACGTGGCGTTCCTCGGAGTGGACGCGAAACCACACGGTGACGGTTTCAGGGTGACGATCGGCGCCCGGTACAAAGACCGGATCGCCAACGGGGTGCCGCTGAAGATGGATCGGCAGCAGTTCGCGCGTTTCCAGGAATTCATGGCCCCGGTCATCGAGGCGCGCGACGGCACGAACGGCCCGTAGCCGCCTGCTCCGGTCGCGGCGGCCGATCCGCGCGGCCGCCTGACGATCCTGGACCGAGGCGGCCGCGCGCGGGCGGATCAGCATCGCCGGCTCGCCGGATAGGCATCATGAGGCCCCCGGCCGGTAGGGCTTCAGCACGCGTTGCCGGTCTCCTCGAAGATCCCTTGACCTCAAGATCGTGCTCGCCTGAACTGCTCGCAGGATCCCCGTTTTCCGGGCAGGAGCATGTATGAGACGTCTAACGGGCGCCGTCGTGTCCATCCTCATCCTCTTACTCGCCGTCCAGCAGGCCGCCGTCGCCGACACGGTGCGCCTGCGGCAGAGCGCTCCGGCGCCGGGTCCGCTGCCCGCGCCACGGGCCGACGCCGGGCCCACCACCCCGGGCACGCCGCGGCGCACCACCACCCTCACTCCCGCCTTCCGCGGCGTGGCCGCCGTTCCCGACGTCGCCGAGCTCCAGGCGGACTTCGAGCTGCGCCGTACCGGCGGCAAGACGCTGACTTTCACCAGAACGGTCACCAGCGGCACGGCGGTGACCGTGCTGCCCGCCGACTTCGGCCTGGCCAGGCTGCAGGCAGGCGCCGGGTACGCCTTCCGCGCCCGCGTGCGTGACGGCGAGCGCGTCTCACCCTGGTCCGCCACGGCCGAGGTGACGGCGGGCGGCACCTCTGCCGCGGACCTGAAGGCCGCCGCCCGCCCGAAGGCCGTGGCACGGCGGACCGCCCTCGGTCCCGCGACCACCGCGACGAACGCCACCGCGAGCGCGGCCGCCGCGGCGGTCGCGATGACCTCGCCGCTGGACGGCGCGCGGCACCGCGCCGGTCCAGCTCGGCGCCGGCGACGTGGACGCCTGGGGACAGGTGGACACCGCCGTGACCGGTACGGCGATCTTCCCGTCCGGCCCGCACCCCGGCACCCACACCGGCACCGAGGTGGAGTACAAGGAGGACTACTGGTACGCCGAGGTGTCCTACCTGAACGCCGCCGGCAACGAGGTCAACCACCTCGCGGCCGGTTACGGCCTGTCCGTCACCGAGTACGACAGCCTGGGCAACATGGTGCGCCAGCTCACCGCCCGCAACCGTGAGCTGGCCACCAGCACGCCCGAGGAGGAGCCGAGGCTCGTCCATCTCGGCCTGGCCGAGGTGAACCAGGCCGTCCGCGCCGACCTGATGTCCACCGTCTACGTCTACAGCGACGACGGCCAGCGCGAGCTCGAACGGTACGGCCCGCTGCACGCCGTCGTCGTGCCCGGCGGTGCCTGGCTCGCCGCCCGCGAGCACACCGTCACCGAGTACGACACGGGCCGTCCGGCCACGGCCAAGGCGAGCGCCCTGCCCACCAAGGTCACCGTCGGCGCCGCCGTGCCGGGCGAGAGCGCGGACCGCGACGTCCGCACCACCGTCACCACCTACGACTGGAACACCGGCCAGGCGACCGGCACCGTCCAGGACCCCGCCGGGCTGAACCTGGTCCGCGCCACCGCGTACGACGCCCAGGGCCGGGTCACCGAGACGAAGCTGCCCAGCGGCGCCGCCACGACCACCACGTACTGGAGCGCCACCGGCACCGGCACGTGCGCGGGCCGGCCGGAGTGGGCCGACCTGGCCTGCCGGATCAGCCCGGCCGGCGCGCCGGCGAAGGTCACCGAGTACAACAGGTACGGCCGGCCCGCGAAGGTCACCGAGACCTCCGGGACCACCACCAGGACCAGCTCGTTCGGCTACGACGCCGCCGGCCGGGCCACGACCATGGCGGTTACCGGCGGCCTCGGCGCGGCGGTGCCGGCCCAGACGATCGCCTACGACCAGACGACCGGCCGGACGGCCAAGGTGACCACCGGCAGCTCCGCCGTCTCCACCGAGTTCGACGCGCTGGGCCGCCGGACGAAGTACGACGACGGCCGCGGCGGCGTCACCACCACCGAGTACGACGCGATGGACCGCCCGGTCAAGGTGAGCGACAACGTGCCCTCCTCGACCACCTACGTCTACGACGTGGAGGAGGAGCCGCGCGGCCTGCCCATCGCGATGACGGACTCGGTGGCGGGCACGTTCACGGCCACGTACGACTCCGACGGCATGATCTCCAAGCAGACCCTGCCCGGCGGCATCACCTACACCTCGTTCTGGGACGAGGCGGGCAGCATCGTCGAGCGCGACTACCGCCGCGCGGACGGCACCCTGCTCCTCTACGACTGGGTGGACGCCTCCGTCCACGACCAGTGGGTCAGCAGGACCGGCACCGACGGCGGCTGGCAGGACTACGTCTACGACGCCACCGGACGCCTGACCAGGGCACAGGACTCCACCGACACCAGCTGCGTCAGGCGCGACTACGGCTACGACCGCAACTCCAACCGCGTCTCAGGCGCCGCGGCGGCCACCTGCGCGAGCAGCGGCCCCAGCCGCTCGTCGAGCAGCCCGGTGGCGTCGGTGTCCGACAGCGGCCCGAGCGTCAGATCGGGCAGCCCGGCCAGGGCGGGGTCACCGTCACGGGCCGCGCAGATGAGCGCGATCCCCTCCCGGTCGAGCCGGCGCGCCATGAACTGCAGCATGTCGGCGGAGGCGTGATCCAGCCAGTGGGCATCGTCCACCAGGCACAACAGCGGGCCTGATGCCGCGTACTCCGCCAGCAGGCTGAGACCGGCCAGCCCGATGAGGAAGCGGTCCCTGCGCGGGCTGCGCGCCTGCCCGAACGCGCCCTTGATCGCCTCGGCCTGCACGTCGGGCAGCGCGGACAGGTGCCCGAGCGCGGGCCGCAGCAGCAGGTGCGCGGCCGCGAACGGCAGCCCGGCCTCCGCCTCGGCGCCCGTGGCGGACAGCCGCCGCGCGCCGCCGGCCGCGCGGGCGGCGTGGGCGGCGTGGGCGAGCAGCGCCGACTTGCCGCTGCCGGGCCTGCCCCTGATCACCAGGACCCCGCTGTGCCCCGCCCTTGCCTGTGCGAGGAGCCGCTCGATGGCCGCGGTCTCCCGAGATCGTCCGTGCAGCACGCAAGGCCCTCGCCTTCACTCGCTGCACATCTTGCAACGGCCGCGTGATCACAGCAAGGCCCGTGGTCAGCGCGCGCAGCCGCCGCGCCTCGATCACGCGGCCGCGCCGGGACCCGGCAGCACGTCGACGTCGCCCGCGTGCATCGGCTCGCCGCAGTGGGCGCAGCGCAGCTCCCCCCTGCTGATCTCACCGCAGGCGTGATGGCGGTAGAGCACGGGCGGGCCGGCCTCGCCCGCGAGCCACCTGTCCCCCCACCCGGCCATGACCATGAGCAGGTCGACGAGCTCGGTGCCCTTCTCCGTCAGGACGTACTCGTAGCGTGGCCGCCGGTCGTAGGGCCGGCGCTCGAGGACTCCGTGCTCCACGAGGTGGTTGAGCCGCTCGGTCAGGACCTTGCGCGAGATGCCGAGGTCGGCCTGGATCTGCTCGAACCGCGTGAGCCCGACCCACACGTCACGCAGGACCAGCGGCGACCAGGGCTCGCCGATGACGTCGAGCGTGCGCGCGATCGAGCACGCCATCTCGCTGAAGTTCGTGCGCTGCATGGAAGCCAGCCTACCAATTGGGGTTCCCTTAGGGAACTCTGTGGTGCTACGGTCATGGAGTCTCTTGAAGGAACTCCAAGGAAGGATCGCGGAGATGAGCAAGGTCATCAGCGCACCCGCAGTGTCGGTCGACGGGTACATCATCGGCCGCGACCCCGGCGCCGGTCGCGGCCTCGGCGACGGAACGACGCTCTTCGACTGGTACTTCGCCGGCGATACGCCCAGCCAGGTGTTCGACGGGTTCCGGCTGAGCGGGAACAGCGCCCGGATCTTCGACGCCCTCGCCGGACGCGTGGGCGCGGTCGTCGCGGGACGCAACACGTACGAGGACTCCGACCACTTCGGCGGCGGCAGCCCGCACCCGGCGGCCCAGCTGTTCGTCCTCAGTCATCGGCCGGCACCGGAGGTGACCGAGCGCCAGACCCTCGTCACCACCGGCATCGAGGATGCGATCGCCGCGGCTCGCCAGGCCGCCGGTGGCAAGGACGTCGGCCTGATGGGCGGCGGCGTCGCGACCGAGGCACTGCGGGCGGGGCTCGTCGACGAGGTGATCCTCCACCAGGTGCCGATCCTGCTCGGCGGCGGCCGCCCCTTCTTCCAGGCGCTCCCCGAGCACGTACGCCTCCGCCTCGTCGAAGCCGTCCCGGCGCCGGGCGTCACCCATCTCCACTACGAGGTCGAGCGCTGATCCCCGCCTACGGTTGCCGCGGCCGGGCGGCGCGAGGGTGTTGGAGCCCGACCTTCCCGAGCAGCCGGGCTCGCTCTGACGCCGGGACGATGGGCCATCAACGAGGATCCGCACCATCGACGTTCTCATCGATCGCGAGAGCATCCTCACCGGCCCGGCCGCCTGCGAGGGAGAGCTTGCGCGATCCCAGAAGCCAGCCAGACGGGAGGACGGCTCGTGACCCCGCTATCAATCAGCGGGCAGCGTCGAGCGCGAGCGCCCAATCGTCCGCAGGACCTCGGCACGGTTCCTGGCGGTCTTGAGCCACGTGGGCAGGCGCTCGACCAGGCTCGCCGGAGCCCCAGCCACAAGATCTCCACGTTCGCGCAGCTTCGCGGCCACGTAGGCCGCCAAGAGGTCGAGGTGCCGGACGTTGTAGGCCCACAGCACACGTCCGCAGCAACTCGCCTGCAACCAAACCGGCCGCTGAAAGAACGGATCGACAGGGCCGCCGACGGCCGCGGAGCCGACCGTCTCGTCCCTGAAGTAGCCGCACTCCCTGCAGCGCAAGCGGCGGCGGAAGCTCATGACCCCGGTGGAAGCCGCCTCGCCGTCATCGAGGGGCTCCGGATGCGCCAAGACGACAGCGCACCCGTCGCACCGAGGACAGCGCACCAGCACCTCGTCGATGAAGTCGTACCCGTACTTCCGTTCCCGCCGATCTCGGAACCGGTCATCAGGATCAGATGCGCTCCCTGTCACATGATCAGCCTGTCAGACGCCCATCCCGATGCCGGCACCATTACGCGCCGGCCGGGAGAAGGCGCTGATCGGCGTGCTCGTCGCCGTCGGCAACATCGCCGCCGCGCACCGGTCGTACGGGTGGATCACTTTGCCTGTGGTCTGGCAAAGGTTCCGCGGGCTCAGGTTCGGCGACTGCCGCCCGGGGACACTTGCGGGCGTGACGGGACACGTCACGAGCCGTATCGAGCAGCCTCGGTGGCGGCCAGGACGCCGAGCTCGCCGGAGCGCAGGCAAATCCACGATCACTGAAGAGGTGGTTTCCATGTCCGATGAGCTGTTGTTCTACCGTGACGGTGACGGCGGGATCTCGACGGCCAGGGTCGACGATCAGGGTACGTTCACGGGGCTGAAGGATGGCAAGGTCAACGCGGGTTGGACGCACATCGTGCTCACCAACAGGAACCTGCTCTTCTACCACCAGGGGAACGGCGGCATCGCGACAGCCAGGATCGACGACCAGGGCACGTTCACAGGACTCAAGAACGGCAAGGTCAACGCAGGTTGGACGCACATTGTCCCGACGAACGGGAATCTGCTGTTCTATCACCAGGGGAATGGCGGCATCTCGACGGCCAGGATCGACGACCAGGGTACGTTCACGGGCCTGAAGGATGGCAAGGTCAATACGGGTTGGAGCCGTATCGTTCCCACGAACAGAAACCTGCTGTTCTATCACCAGGGGAACGGTGGGATTTCGACGGCCAGGATCGACGATCAGGGCACTTTCACGGGCCTGAAGGACGGCAAGGTCAATACGGGTTGGACGCACATTGTCCCGACGAACGGGAATCTGCTGTTCTATCACCAGGGGAATGGCGGGATTTCGACGGCCAGGATCGACGACCAGGGTACGTTCACGGGCCTGAAGGACGGCAAGGTCAATACGGGCTGGAGCCGCATCGTCCCCACGAACAGAAACCTGCTGTTCTACCACCAGGGGAACGGCGGGATCTCCACTGCCAGGATCGACGACCAGGGCACGTTCACGGGGCTAAAGAACGGCAAGGTCAATGCGGGTTGGACGCACATCACGCCGGCCTGAATAAAAACCACGGCCGGTGCCGGTCACGCCGGTGGAGCCGGGGCGCTGGGCACCCCCAGCAGCGGCAGCCACACCGCATCCACGATCTCGACGATCGACTCCTCCGGCACCGCGCGCATCGTCATGAACATCTCATGGCGCAACAGGTCCAGCGGCAGGTTCACCACCCGGGACGAACGCGGCACGTCGGGCAGCTCACCCCGCTCAACCGCACGGGCGACGATCATCTCGAACGGGGTCGCCTGACCCGGCGCGAGGAGGGTGTCGCGTAGCTCGCTGAGGCTGGTGCCGCTGTCGCGGAAGTAGTCCACCAGTTGCACGCTCATCAGCATGATCATGCCCGCGCGGTCGGCGTCGGCGTTGTGCAGGAAGCCGATCGCGTCATCGCGGAGGCTGCCAGTGTCGGGCACCGTGATCGGCAGCCAGAACTTGGTGAGGGTGGCCAGCAGCAGGTCGTCGCGCTGCGGCCAGCGCCGGTAGAGCACGGGACGGCTCGTGCCGGCGCGGGCGGCGACCGCTTCGTAGGTGAAGCCGAGATAGCCGTGCTCGACCAGGACCTCCCACGCGGCGTCGAGGATCGCGTCCTCTAGCTCGGAGCCGCGCCGACGGGAGGCGCCACGGTCCCGGGCCGGGTCGCCGTCGGCTCGCCGTTCTACCGCCTGCGCCCCGCTCTTGCCCTCGACCTGCTCGTGCTTACGATCCACTTGCGTACCTTATCGCGGTAACCTGCGGCGTCCGCCGTTAGATACAGTCGCGTATCCTGAGGAAGCGCCAGTGATGTCAGACGTCATCATCGTCGGCGGTGGACCCACCGGCCTCTTTCTCGCCGGCGACCTCCGCCTCGCTGGGGTCCGGCCCCAGCTGCTCGACCTCACCGGCGGGAACGACCTCGCCGACCTCGCGGAAGTCTGGAACGACGCGTGCACCGCGTGATCGCGACCGCCGACGACGCCCCGGCGCCCGCACTGCTCATCCGTCCCGACGGCTACGTCGCCTGGGCCGGCGCGGACCCCGACCGCCTGAAGATGGCCCTCACCCGCTGGTTCAGCCCTGGCTGAGGTCCACGGCCGGCTTGCGCACCGAGCCCCCGGCAACCCTCGGCCTGCCTACCACCTGGAGCGCCGGGGATGAGATCGTGATCTTCTGATGGCGGGGGCGATCACTGGTGCCTGGACGATGTTCCGGTGATCCGTCGCGCGGCGTACCGAGGACGGTTATACGCCGCGTCGCGGGGACATCATCGTCCACCACGCGCCCGAGGACTGGACCGCCGTCGGCACGGGAAGTCGGCAGCACGGATCCACGTCACGAGCGGCAACCGCGCCGCCGCCCCCGACTCCCGTGCCGAGATGGACAAGGAGAGCGGCCGGCCCCACAGCCCCCCTCCAGATACTGCAGGGTCGGCCGCCCTTCCTCCACTACCGTTACTGACAACGCGCTGAGCTGGAAGAGCCGGTTGTTCCAGGGAACGGGTTTCCCCGGAAGTTTGACCATCTGGATGCCATCATTGGCTGACATGGACAGCCCAGGCAACCCGCCTCTCGCTTCTCCGAGAGGGGTGCTGGCCGACTTCCTGACCGCCCGGCGCGCCGCAGTCACCGCAGCCGAGCACGGTCTGCCCGAACCGGCCTACCCGCGCCGGGTGCCCGGACTGCGCCGGGAAGAGGTCGCCCAGCTCGCCGGCATCAGCACCGACTACTACAGCCGGCTGGAACAGGGCCGCATCCGCACCGCCTCCCGCGCGGTCCTGTCCGCGATCGGCCGGGCCCTGCTGCTGAACGACGACCAGCAGCGGCACCTGTTCCACCTCGCCGACCCCGCCGTGCCGGAGCCGCCGGCCGAGGCCGAGCAGCAGGTCGCCCCGCAGACGCTGCGGCTGCTGGCCAACCTCGTCGACACCCCTGCCCTGGTGCTCGGCCGCTACCTGGACATCCTGGCCTGGAACCAGCTCGCCGCCGCCCTGCTCGGCGACCTCGCCGCCCTGCCACCCGGCCACCGCAACTACGTCCGCATGATCTTCCTCGACCCGTACGTCCGAGCCATGCAGGCCAACTGGCGCGTCCGCGCCCGAGAAGCCGTCTCCAGCCTGCGCATGGCCGCCGGCGCCTACCCCGACCAGGCCCGGTTGCACGAGCTCGTCGGCGACCTGTCCGCCCACGACGACGACTTCCGCACCTGGTGGAGCCAGCACCTGGTCACCGTGCAGCCCTTCGGCCACAACCAGCTCCACCATCCCATCGCCGGACCGTTCAACCTCGACTGGCAGGCCCTGACCAGCCTCGACGATCAGGAACAGCTCATCGTCCTCATCACCGCACCTCCCGGCAGCCCCGACCACGCCGCCATCCAGCGCCTCGCCACCTGGGCCCGCCGGCAGGGCCTCCAGCCGAGCCACCCACTCGGCTGCTGAGGGAAGGATGCCAATGGCCCTCCTCAACCGCGCTGCTCCAGGCCCGATCGGTGCCATTGGTCGCAGTACTCGATGTGAATCTCCCGTGCATTACCGAGGAAGCCGTCATTCGAGTGGAGCTCGATGCAGAAGTGCGCGGCATTCGGGTGGAGCGGGACATGGCCTGGTCCCTTTCCGGCGACATCGAGAAAGAGCCCGGCAGTCTCGCGGAACACCTTCGCGCTGCCCGTCATGAACAGCGTCTCGGCGTGTAGGCGCTGGTGGAAAAGATCCCGGTTCTCGCGGTGATGGCGGGCCTGGTGGTCGGCCGGGACAGCCTCGGTGCGCCCTGCCTGAGGCAGGTCGACGGTCTGGGGGCGGCCGGGCCCAAGACATCCGCGCACCTGCTTCCACCGGGAGGGAGCGAACTGGAGCGAGTGGTGCATCAACACGAGGTCAAGTCGCCGGCCTGTCGTCTCCCCGGCCGGAGGGCGATTGGTCCGCATCGGAAGGTGAATCAGGGAGCGGGGAGAACGGGAGGCGAGCATCCATAGTCCGCCGATCCGTTGCGCGCCGTCCTGATCAAGATACGCGTCCAGGTGCCAGTCGTGATCGATGAGCACGGCGTGGCGTAACGGCCGAGCCGGACGGATGACCCGGAATTCATCGGGCCCCAACCTCGCCCCAGTCATCGATGAAGTGGTTGCTAATCTCTCCGGACAAGACTTTGACTACGCGGCACTTCGCCGATAGAGGCGCTCTGTCTGTGCAGCAGCACCCGAGGGTGGCCTGCCTTTTCGAATACGCCAAAGCGTCACGGGTGACCACCGAGTGGTCGGGCCGCTGGACGCGCGCGGGCAGGAGGCGAGGTCCTCCGGCAGGGGTCAGGGACGATCACGCGGTACGAGGCCGGCAAGGCGACGGCCTCGGCCACGTTCACCGAATTGCCGAGCTCAGTGGCTCGACGGTCAGCGGATCGCGTGCGGCCAGGGTGGCCCGCGTGACCTGCCGGACTCCGCCGACCGGCCGGCGGCGGGATAGTACTGGCTGTGCGCTCCTCTTCTCTGATCTCCCTGACCCCCCTTCTCCCCGTGATCCTGGTGGCCCTCATCGGGCTGGGTGCCATGGTGGCGTGGCTGGGCCGGCTCGGCCACGGGCGGGCCGTGCTGACCGCCTGCCTGCGGGCGGCGGTGCAGCTCGGTGCGGTCTCCGCCCTGATCACGTGGGTGGTCGCCTACTTCGCGGCGGCGGCGGGGTTCATCCTGCTCATGTACGGCGTCGCGGCCTTCACCGCGGGCCGGCGCATCACCCGTGACCGGGCGGCCTGGTGGGCGGCGGTGCCGATCGCCGCGGGCGTCGTCCCGGTGCTCGCCCTGCTGGCCGGCACCGGAGTGATCTCCATGGACGCGATCGTGGTGATCCCCATCGCGGGCATCCTGCTGGGCGGCTGCATGACCGCCACCTCGCTCGCCGGGCGGCGGGCAGTGGACGAGCTGGCCCAGCGCAGGGGAGAGGTGGAGGCGGCGCTGGCGCTGGGCTTCCTGCCGAGGGACGCGGCGCTGGAGATCTGCCGGCCGGCGGCGAACCAGGCTCTGGTGCCGGCGCTCGACCAGACCAGGACCGTGGGCCTGGTCACGCTGCCCGGCGCCTTCGTGGGCATGCTGCTCGGCGGGGCCGGCCCGATCGAGGCCGGGGTCGTGCAGCTCGTGGTGCTGGTGGCGCTGCTGGCCGCCGAGGCCGTGGCCATCGTGGTGACGACCGACCTGGTCGCGCGCGGTCACTTCACCCGGGCCGGCTCGCCCCGCTGAACCGCGTGTCGGGCCGTCGCCCGCCGTCGCGAACCGGGTGCGGTCAGAGCCCCACCGCGCCGTCGATCTGTTCCCTGAGCAGGTCCGCGTGGCCGTTGTGCCGCGCGTACTCCTCCACCATGTGCATCAGCACCCAGCGCAGCGACACGGGCCCCTCCCCGGGCTCGTTCCCGGTGAGCCCGAGGTCGGGGGCCGCGTCGACGAGCCGGTCGGCGAACGCGATCTCCGCCTGCCAGGCCCGCCACGCCTCGGCGACCATCCGCGCGTCCGCCCCCGCCACCTCGAACGCGCCGCCGGGGGCGGCCGGGGAGGAGAACAGGGGCGGCGGCTCCTGCCCCGCCATCACCCGGCGGAACCAGAAGCGCTCGGACTCGGCCGCGTGCCGCACGAGGCCGAGCAGCGACAGCGCCGACCGGCCCACCGCCCGCTGGGCGAGCTGCGCCGGCGCCAGGCCGGCGCACTTGTGCTCCAGGGTCTTCCGATGCCAGCGCAGGAACGCCACCATCGTCGTGCGCTCATCCGCCTGTGCCGGGCGCTTGACGCGGGAATCACCGTCGTTCTGGACGAACGGGAGAGTCGGCATCCCGTCATCATGCACCACCTATTGGATGCAGCTGTCGTCCGGGCAGTACTCCTTGTTCTCGATGACGAAGCCCCACGGGAAGATGGTCGTGTACTTGTAGTCCCGATGCCGCTGCTCGACCTCTTCGCTGTACGTGCGCCCGTGCGCCTTCGCGTCCTGCATGGTCTCGTAGTCGGCGAAAATCCCGTGGATGAGCCCGGCCCAGAAACCGGCCCGTCCCACCGCGTCCGCCACGTTGCCCGCCCTGGCGACCGGGTCGATGCCCGACTGGAGCCGGCCGCCGCCGCCCTTGCCGCCGCGCCCGGGCCCGACGTCCTCGGCGGCCGACAACCCCCTCTTGACGGTGTTGTCGACGGCCTCGCTGCGTGGCGTGGCCTGCACGCCGCCGCCCTTCTGGTTGGTCATCACGGGTGCGCGGCTGTCCATGGCCTTGGCGAGGATCCTTCCGGCGAGGCTTCGCTGGAACCTGGCCATGAGGCCGGCCTTGCCCTGGCTCACCGGCTCGGGGTACTCGACCCGGTAGTCCGCGTACGGCTGGCCGTCCTCGGCGATCGAGTAGTGCGTCGCGCCTTCACCGGTGGAGGTCGAGTACTCCGCGTAATATCCGTCCTCGGCCGTCAGCGGCGGGGGCGGCTGATCCCCGGAGGAGCCGGACGCGGGCGAGAGCCCGTCCGGGTCGGTGTACCGCAGCGGGTTGGCGTTGCCGTAGAGGTACGACGACAGGGCGAGCGAGGTCGTCCCCGAGTCCGGCAGAGCCGGATCGGCGCTCTGCCAGGCCGCGGTCCGCGGGTCGTAGTACCGAGCCCCGAAGTAGTACATCCCGGTCTCGTCGTCGAGCTCCTTCCCGCCGAACTCCAGCGGCACCGGCTGGGACGGCTTGTCGTCCACCCACGTCTCCCCGCCCGGGATGTACTTCAGTGTCTCCACCAGGCCGCCCGAACTGTCGGTGACGTACCCGGTCGAGCCGAGGTGGTCGTTGTGAGCGTAGAACTGCCGGTCCTCGACCTTGTGCGGCTGCTCGACCTGCTTGGTCAGCAGCCGAGTCGAGCCGACGTAGATGTGCTTGTACTCCTTGTTGCCGTTGGTGGAGTAGTTCTGGTTCGGATAGACGTGGAACTGCGCGCCGTCCTTGACGACCCGCGTGCCCTGGTCGTCGTAGAAATACCGCGCGTTGGGCGCGCCGCCCGCGTTGTCGCACGAGTCGGGGGACTGGGGCAGGTCCTTCGACTGGACGTTCTCGTGGTCGCAGGCCAGGCGGTTGTCCTCGTCCCAGATCAGCTGGCGGCGGGGCCGCGGCTGCTGGTTCCTGCTGATCTGGTTGCCGTTGGCGTCGTAGGCGAACGACTGGATCCCGATCTGGCTCGCGGCGTGCGCCCCGCCGTAGGTGTAGGCGTTGGTGTAACTGTCCTTGCCGTGCGTCAGCGCCTTGCTGGTGATGTTGCTGATGCTGTCGTAGCGCAGGTCCAGCGTGTACGGATCGCTCTTGAAGGTGCCCTGCGCGTGCGTGAGCCGGTACACGTCGTCGTACTGGAACGACTCCGACGACGGCGGGCCGGCGGCGTTCTGGAGCGAGGTGAGGTTCCCGACCCCGTCGTAGCCGTAGGTGGTGTTCTCGAAGACGGTGCCCTGGGCCAGGCTCGCCCGCAGGTTCTGCAGCCGCCGTGTCAGCGGGTCGTAGGTGTACTGCGTCCGCGTGCCGTTACCGGTGTCGGCCAGCGCGCGCTGGCCGAACTTGTCGTAGTCCAGCCGCTTGAGGTACTGGTACGTGGTGCCGCCCTTGAGCCCGGTCGCCGCGTCCACCTGCCCGCCGCTGTCGTAGTGGTAGGTCAGCACCTCGCCGTCGGGGAAGGTGAGGTCGAGCACCCGATTCCACGTGTCGTACCGGTACTGCGTGGTGAAGGTGAGCACGTGGCTGCCCTGCGCGTGCACGGTCCGCGTCTCCTTGGTGAGCTCGCCGAGCGGCCCGTACTCCCGCGCCACGCTGCCGGCGCCGTCCACGACCGCGGCGATCCGGTTGGCCGTGTTGTTCGGCGCGCCGGGCCCGCCGTAGGTGTAGGTCACGTTGTTCCCGGTGAAGATCGGGTACCGCACGCCGCTCAGCCGGTTGAAGTCGTAGGTGTACTGGACGGCCGCCCCGGCGGCGTTGATCTTCTTGATCGGGTTCCCGGCCAGGTCGTAGACGGTTTCCGTGCGTCCGGAGGACGGATCGGCCACGACGGTCCTGCGGCCGAAGTTGTCGTACGACATGGTCGTGGTGTTGCCCTTGTCGTCCACGATCGACGTCCGCTGGCCGAGCGCGTCGTAGCCGAAGCCGGTCGTGCTGACGCTGTCCTTGATCGAGGTCATCTGCCCGCGTACGTCCCGATAGGTCCGCACGACCTTGCCGTTGGCGTCGGTCGCGACCGTCTCGAACTGCGAGAGCCCGAAGCCGTACCGGGCCGTGGAGGTCGTCCGGTCCGGGAGGACGACCTTGGTGACGCGGTCCTGGACGTCATAGGTCTTGGCCGTCGGCGCCACCGTGTCGAAGGCCGCGGTGAAGGTGGTGTTCCCCGGCCCCTTCGCCTCGGTCACGGGGAAGAACTCCTCGACGGCACGCCCGAGCGCGTCGTAGACCACCCGCCCGGACACCACCACGACCGGCACGTGCGCCACCGTCGCGTCCGTCTTGGTCTGGATCACGCGGTCCAGGCCGTCGGTGAACGTGATCGTGTCGATCGTGTCCAGCGGGTCACCGGCCTGGCCGTCGAAATGCCGGGTGATCCCGTACGGCACGGAAGCCTCGGGGTGGTACTCGAAATCGACCGTGTGGTGCCCGGACGAGGCTTCGTATGGCCCGGTCACCGAGGACAGCCGGCCGGCCGCGTCGTAGGTGTTGCGGACGGTCTGCTGGTTGAGGTCGGTGCCGGACTCCTGCAGCCCGAACCTGAGGTCGTGCGTGGAGGTGGAGCGGAAGCCGAAGCTGTCGGTCACCGACTCCACGTACGTCGAGACCACCGCGTCGTAGGCGTAGGTCTCCGTGTACCGCTGCCCGCTCCTGTTGGCGGGCCCGGTGCAGGTCCGCAGGTTGCCGTTGTCGAAATAGGCGAGATCGGTGACGGCGGACGAACCGTCGGCGAGCTCGGCCACCTGCCGGGTGACGTCCCCCGTGGCGCAGTCCACGGTCGACTCGCGGTGGCGGAGCAGCGTGCCGCCGCTGAACACGTCGATCACGTCGGGCGAGCCGGGCACGCACGCGGAGTACCCGATCCGGGTGTCCACGTCGTCGGCCGCGCCGGCGTCCCCGGCGTCAAATGACTTCGTGATATTTCCCACGTTGTCGTACTCGTAGGTGGTGAAGGTGGACTTGCCGGCGGTCGCCGCTCCCTCGAAGTACCGCACGTCGGTCCGCGTCAGAGCGGGGAAGATCGTGGCGGTCGTGTCGGCGGGATCGCCGTCGAGCGTGTAGGTGTTCGTGGTCTCCACGAACTTGTGGCCGTCGTCATCGGCCGTCACCGTCGAAACGACCAGGCCGCGGGTGTAGTGGCCATCCGTCCGGTACGTCCGGGTGACGCGCCGCGTGTCCTCGTGCGAGACCACCGTTTTGTACCCGTCGAACTCCCGCTCCAGCCGGTCGTACACGCCGTCGTCGTAGGTGTACGTGCTCACCTGCCCGGGCCCGTCGTCGGCGCGGCCGTCGTCCACGGCCACGCGAGAGAGCACGAACCTGGACTGCGGCTGCCCGAAGGTGTTCCCGTCCCGGCTGTAGTCGAAGTCGAGCCGCCCGCCGAGCGGCCTGGCGACCGTCTTCAGCAGGTTGGTCCGCCCGGTCCGGTTCTCGGCGACGACGAGCTGGTCGTCCTTCGTCGAGGAGACGTGGTCGGCGTACCCGTCCCCGTTGAGGTCGCGCAGCGCCTCCTCGGTCCGCGACGTGCCCTTGGAGGCGTGCCCTCCCGGGTTGACGACCACGCAGACAGTCAGGAAGCAGATCGAGAACGTGAAGTACGCCGCCGCTCCCAGCCGCGCGTTCGCGTCGGTGTTCACCGACTTCAGGCTGCCGCGGAACTCCACCGGCTGCTCGAAGCCGCTGCCGGTGTTCAGCCCCACCTTGATGGGATCGCCCGAGATCACCCGGTCCAGCAGGCCGTCGCCGTTCATGTCCATCAGCGTGCTGGAGCTGGAGGTGCTGCTCTCGTCGTAGGAGACGCCGCCGGCGAAGCCGTAGAAGTCGGTGTTGAACCCGAGGTTCAGCCCGGCGTCCACGCCGCTGCCCTTGTTGAGCGGGCCCGGGTTGCGGAACGGCTCCGGAGCGCCGAAGCGGTAGCCCAGGTTGAGCGCCACCCGGCCGTCGGAGTACACGCGGTCCGGCAGGGCGTCACCGTTCAGGTCCAGCAGGTCGAACTGCTGGTCGGCGTCGCTGGCGCCGAGGCTCCCGCCGATGCCCAGCGGCGGCATGTCGCTGCCCGCCGTCGCGGTGGCCGCCGTCGTGGTTCCCGGCGGGCTCGCGTAGCCGCGCCCGGTCGCGATCACTCGCGCCGCGCTGCCCGCGCTGATGCTTCCGGACTCGGTTCCGGTACGGCGTACCGCCCCGTCGGGAAGGGGGCCACGGGTGTCCCCGAGGCCGCCGGTCGGGTCGGTGTACTGGATGCCGCCCGAGCTGACCACGTCGGGGAAGCGGTCCCCGTTCATGTCCATGAAGTCCAGCTGGCCGGTGCTGTCGCCTTTGGCAGCGCTGGCTCCCGCCGGGCCGATCCCGCCGGAGAGCGAGATCTGCCGGGAGCGCGACAGCCGCGGCACGGCCACGGCGTCGCCCAGGTCAGCGGGGCTGGGCAGATCGACCGACCCGCCGCCGAACCGGGCGCTGCTGCCGCCCTCCGGCCCGATCCACGACGAGTCCCCGACGCCCCACCGGTTCTGCGCCGGCGAGGGAGCGAACGGCACGACCTTCGGCGGCTTGACGCGCGGGTCCTGGCCGAACCCGGTCTGATCGACGCTGCCGGGCAACTGGTCGCCGAAACCGTCGTCGATGACCAGGTCGTCCTGCGCGATCGGCTGGGTGGCGCGGGCGCCGTTGTACCCGGCGGCGCCCCACCCCCGGTACGGCTGCGGGAACGCGCCCTCGACCGCCGCGCTGTGGAAGGCGCTCGGCGCGTCCTGGTCGCCGGCCCTCACCGCCTGGCCGGTCAGGAACGAGCGCAGTCGCGGGTCGAGCGTGCTGAAGTCGAAGAACAGCTCGTCGCCCGTGGCGGCCTGGATGCCGAACTGACCCGGCGAGGTCAGCACGCCCTCGTGGACGTCGAAGGTCTTCTTGGCCACGAGGGCGCCGCGCCTCTTCACCGTGAAGACGACCCGCCCGCTGGGCTTCGCCGTGCCGAAATCGAAGGCGAGGCTCGGATCTATGGTGAGGTCGCCTCCGGCGGCGACGGTGAAGGAGCCCTGCGGGCCGGTGAGCTCGTCGATCGGGTACATGTCGACGTCGTAGGGCGGGGACACCTTGATGTCTGGGTGCTCGACGTAGGTCGCCTCGGGTGTCCACGTGAGCGCGCCCAGGTCGATCGGCGAGTCGATCTGGAGCCGCCACTTGAGCGTCTGCCCCTTCTGGACCGGCACGTCCACGTCGATGGGCAGGGAGTCGCCCGTGATCTTCTGCTGGAACAGCGGAGTCCCGTCAGCCGTGATCACCGCGGTCACGTCGTCGGTGGTCGCACGCGACCTGCGGACGTCGCCCGACAGGTGCATCGTGCCGTCCAGCGGCACCTTCACCTCGGTGGACCGCCCGCCCTGCGTGAAGTCGTCCGAGGCTCTGTAGACGTACGGCGCGAGCCCGTTGACGTCCCGGACATCAGCCACGCCGAGGTAGCTGACCTGGGGATTCCAGGACACCTCATCGTCCGTGCCGTCGGAGACCGACTGGACACGGAAGTACAGCCGGTCGCCGCGACGCACCGCGACGGAGTCCACCCCCTCCGGCGCGTGCTCGGCCGGGTCCTCGGGGCCGATCGTGGCGGACCAGAGCTCCGCGTCCTCATGCTGGACGGCCACGCGAACGCCGTCCACCGACTTCGTGCTCGCCAGCTTGACCGGCCCCTCCACCTTGACGGTCCCGTCGAAGGGCGCGACCCAGCGGCGCACGCTGTCCAGCAGGGGGAACGACTCGTTCAGCCGGTCGCGGTCCTGGCTGAAGTCGAACAACCCGTCCGTTTCCAGATGGCCGGGGCTGACGGGCACCGGCGTGTCACCGCTGACGCCGTACACCGGAGTGCCGTCCGCGCCGACCCGGCCGAACAGGACGCTGTCGCCCTTCACCAGGTCGCTGACGCCGTCACCGTTGACGTCGGCGAAGTACGTCGCGGTGGTGCTGAAGGCGTTGACGAAGTCGGCCTGCGCCGCGACGCCGCCGGGGAAGCCCTCGACGCCGAGCGTCAGGGTGTTGCTGGTCTCGTCCAGGATCCCGGGCAGGTCCAGTGGGTGCGAGTCGCCGGCGAACCGCGTCTGCCCATGAGGGCCGGACAGGTTCTTGCGGTACCTCACCTGGTCGTGGTCGCGGAACACCTTGTCCGGCAGCCCGTCGCCGTCCACGTCGATCAGAGCCAGCACGCCCTCGTTGGAGGTGTGGCCGCCGCCGACCTTCAGGCCGACCGAGTTGGTCTTCGAGGGCGACCCTCCGACCCCGAGGTAGAGGTGCGCGCCCTCGCTGAGGCTGCTGCCGGCGCTGAGCGCGCTCGCGTCGCCCTGGTGGCTGGGCGTGAGGTTCAGCAGCTCGTTGCTGAGGTGGTCGCTCGGCGAGGTCCACTCGGCCGGGCTGAACGCCTGGTAGTTGCCCTGCGCGTCGCGAATGTCGTCGTAGTAGCTGAAATCGTGCTTGTTGAACGGCGCACCCTGGCTGTCGAGCTGCGCGATGGAGGCCAGCAGCGTCTTTCCGAACGCGCCCGTGGTGTAGGCGAACGCGTACCGGCGGATCAGGGTGTCGTCCAGCCTGACGTCGATGCGGCGTAAGAGGTCGGCGGTGACCTGCTTGAACCCGCCGCGCGCGTCGATGATCTGGTCTTTCCGCAGAGGCTCGCCGAGGTCCCGGTCGCGGAGGAAGGTGACGGAGTAGTGGCCGCTGTAGGTGATCTTCGTGACGTAGAGGTTGCGGCCCGGCTCGGCGCCGGGGACGTCCACCTGCTCGTGGTCGTACCGGACGACGTTCCCGTGCAGGTCGCGGACCTCCCGCAGGGCCCATGTGTAGACGTTGCCGGCGCCGTCCTTCAGCGTCGTGTCGTAGATCCACCGGACGCCCGACTTGTCGGTGCATTCCCAGGTGTAGTCCTTGGGGGAGGAGCCGTGCCGTACGATCCGCATGAACGTGCCCTCGACCCGCGCGTGGAACGTCTTCTCCGAGCTGCGCGGCTGCGGCGTTCCGCGGTTGGCCGGCGGCGTGAGCTGCGCGCCGTTCAGCAGGTAGGTCTCGGTCTCCTTGTCCGCGGCGTAGCGCGGCACCCCCCACCGGGTGTCGATCGTGATCGACGGTGTGGACAGGTCCCAGCCCACGCCCATCCAGCCGTTGCCGGACTCCGAGCTGTAGGACACGTTGAGCTGCGGCTGCAGGCCGAGCCGGCCCGGCGGAACCTCGATGGGATAGCTCAGCCGGTTGTCGCCCGTGTTCCCCGGCTGCGGCGGCGCGATCAGGTTGACCTTCGAGCCGGGATCGGCGGCCTGGACGCCCTTGAGCTGGTTGGGGTCGAACGACTCGTTCGCGGGATGCTCCGGCGTCGAGACCGCCGCGTTGATCATGTCGGTGAAGTGGTCCGTCAGGGAGGTCACCGTGTGGCCGGCCTCGTCCACCTTCACGCGCTGGAGCGGCTGCCAGCACAGGCTCGCCTCGTCGAAGAAGTACGTGTACAGGTCCTGCGCGGTGACGTCGTCCGTGAGGAGCGTCGCGTCGTACGGAAGCGTCACCTCGACGGGGGCCGCGAACTGCATCGGGTGCGGCGTGAACCGGAACCCGGCGACGGCCTTGCCCGTCACGTTCGTCATGTCCTGGGGGACGGTGACGCCGGCGCCGGTCAGCGCGGTGATCCCGATGCTGACCGGTTGCCGCACCGTGCCCGGTTTCACGACGACTTTCGCACCGCTGAAGGCCACCGTGTGCGCCTGCCTCTCCGCCGGGCTCACGGCCTCCTGGTGGTCGGGCATCCCGGGCGTCGTCGTGGTGGCGCCCGTACCGAACCCGCAACTGCTCAGCGGGGCGGGGATGACCGTGGGGTCCGCCACGGTACGGACGTCGGCGGGACCCGATCGGGCGAAGCCGGCCGCGATCAGTACGAGTACGAGCCCACCCGAGAGAACATGTCTGAACATTCCGGCTCCGCCCATCGATAGAGATCCCTACCGATGGGCGTTCCACCCGGTTCCCCGCCGTTCCACGACGCGGTCCCCGGGCTGCTCAGGCGGTGACGGCTCGCGTCAGCCGGGCGTCAGGGGCCCAGCTTCCCTTGCGCGCGTACTTCGCCGGGCGCGGGGCCGGGGTCGTCCGCCGCCGAGAGGACGGAGGTCTGGTCGAGGGGCGCGGTCGCGTCCACCGCTTCGGTGGCGATGGCGACGGACCGGGCGACCGATGGGGCCGAGTCGGGTTTGTCGAGGCTCGTACGGAGGGTGACCGGCTTGAGGAGGACGGCGGCGAGGATGCCGAGCGCGGCGACGGCGGCGCAGATGAGGAAGATGCGGCCGGTGGCGTCGCCGTAGGCGGCGCGGACGGCGGTGCCGTGTGTGGTCAGTTCCTCGACGTGGCGGGCCAGGACGGCGCCCAGGACGGAGACGCCGATCGTCCCGCCGAGGGAGCGGAAGAAGGAGACCGTGGAGCTGGCGGTGCCGATGTCCTTGAGCGGGACGGCGTTCTGCACGACGAGGACGAAGTTCTGCATGGTCATGCCGACGCCCAGGCCGACGCAGAGCATGGCCGCGCTCATGAGGACGAGGGAGGTGGTGTGGTCGATGGTGCCGAGCCCGGCGAACCCGCCCGCCAGCAGGACCGCGCCGGTGACGATGAACGGCTTGACCTTCCCGCTCCTGCTGATCAGCCGGCCGGCGACGATGGAGGAGACGAGGATGCCGGCCATCATGGGGATGGTGAGCAGGCCCGCCTGGGTGGCGGTGTAGCCGCGCCCGGCCTGGAAGTACTGGCTGAGGAAGACGGCGGCGCCGAACATGGCGGTGCCGACGGCGAGGCTGCCGGTGATGGCCAGGGCGGTGGTGCGCTGCCGGACGATGCCGAGCGGCACGATGGGCTCGGCGGCCCGCGTTTCCACCCACAGGGCGATGGCCAGCAGCACCAGCGTGCCGGCCAGCATGGCGGCGGTCTGCCAGGAGGCCCAGTCGAAGGCGTCGCCGACGAAGGAGATCCAGATGAGCAGCACGCTGACGCCCGCGGCGATCAGCGTCGCGCCGAGGTAGTCGATCTTTACGTTGTCGCGGCGGATGACGGGCAGGCGCAGCGTTCGCTGGAGCAGGACCAGGGCGATGGCGGCGACCGGGATGCCGATGAAGAAGCACCAGCGCCAGCCCAGCCACGAGGTGTCGACGATGAGGCCGCCGAGCAGCGGGCCGCCGATGGTGGAGGCGGCGGTGACGCTGCTGAGGTAGCCGCTGTAGCGGCCGCGCTCGCGGGGCGGGATCATCGCGGCGAGCGCGATCTGGACGAGGGCCTGCACGCCGCCGACCCCGATGCCCTGCACGGCGCGGGCGGCGATGAGCTGGCCGGGGTCCTGGCTCAGCCCGGCGGCGAGCGAGCCGAGGACGAAGACGGTCACGGAGGCCTGGACGAGGGTCTTCTTGCTGAACAGGTCGGCCAGCTTGCCCCAGATCGGGGTGGTGGCGGTGGTGGTGAGCAGGGTGGCGGTGACGATCCAGGTGTACTGCGTCTGCGTGCCCTGCAACGCGCCGATGATCTTAGGCAGCGCGGTCGTGACCACGGTGCTGCTGAGCGTCGCGACGAAGAGCGCGAGGAGCAGGCCGCTGAGTGCCACGAGGACCTCTCGTCGGGCCCTGGGGTGCGCGTTCGCGGCGGTGGTGTCTGTCAACGGGGGCTCCGGGGTGGGGAGCCGCGGCAGCCGGCGATCGTGGCTGCCGCGGCGACGTCGGGTCTGCGGGTCACACGATCACGGTGCGGACGCCCTCACCTCGCTCCAGCAGTTCGATGCCCTCGTTGACCTGGTCGAGGGTGATGCGTCTCGACACCATCGAGGACAGGTCGAGCCGGCCGGTCTCGGCCAGGCGGATGTAGCGGGGGAAGTCGCGCAGGATCTGGGAGCCGCCCGCCACCGAGCCCTGGATGCGCTTGCCGGTGAAGATGGCCGACATCGCGGGCAGCGTCAGGGTGGCGTCCATGGCCGGCGGCATCCCGATGAGGGTGACCGTGCCTTCGGCGCGGGCCAGGTCGAACGCCTGGACCATGAGGTGGGGCAGGCCGACCGCCTCGAAGGAGTGGTCGGCGCCGCGCCCGCCGGTGAGGGCGCGTACCTGCTCGACGGGGTCGCCGCCGGCGGGGTCGATGGCGTGGGTGGCGCCCGCGTGCAGGCTCGCCTCGCGGCGGCCGGGGGAGGGGTCGATGGCGACGATGACGGACGCGCCGGCGATGCGGGCGCCCTGGATGACGGACTGGCCGACGCCGCCGCAGCCGATGACGGCCACGCTGGAGCCGGGCCGGACCTCTGCGGTGTTGAGCGCGGCGCCGACGCCGGTCATCACGCCGCAGCCCAGCAGGGCGAGCTGCTCGTCGGGCAGGTCGGTCCGCACGGCGACGACGGTCGCCTCGTCCACGACCATGGCTTCGGCGAACGAGCCGCACCCGCACAGGGCGGGCGCCCGGCGTCCGTCGGGCAGGTCGAAGCGGGGCGCCATCCGGGCCGCGCCGCGCTCGCAGTGGTTGGACATCCCGTTGACGCACCACCAGCACGCGCCGCAGGCGGGCGAGACCGAGGCCAGCACCCGGTCCCCGGCCTTGACCCGGCGCACGTCGGGGCCGACGGCCTCGACGGTGCCGCACGCCTTGTGGCCGGGCACGAGGGGCGTCGTCCGCTCGGCGCGATTGATGGAGGTCAGGTCGGTGTGGCAGATGCCGCTGGCCGCGACCCGCACCAGCACGTCCCTGGGGCCGATCTCCGGGGTGGGCAGGTCCTCCAGGACGAGCGGCTTGTTCGGCTCGTACGAGACGGCGACCTTCATCGGGCCTCCCCGAGCTCGGCGGGAATGCCGATGGTGCGCAGTTCGAGGAAGCTCTGCAGCCCTTCTGGGCCGAGCTCGCGGCCCAGGCCCGACTCCTTGAAGCCGCCGAAGGGCGTCAGCGGCATGGGGGAGGGGCTGCCGTTCACGATGACCCCGCCGGTGCGCAGGCGGCGGGCGACGGCCAGGCCACGGACCGGGTCGGCGGACCAGACGCTGCCGGACAGGCCGTAACGGGTGTCGTTGGCGATGCGGACGGCGTCGTCGTCGCCGTCGTGCGGGATGAGGCACAGGACCGGCCCGAAGATCTCCTCCTGCGCCACCCGCATGGCGTTGTCGACGTCGCCGAGGACGGTCGGCTCGACGTACCAGCCCTTGGGCAGGTCACGAGGGCGTCCGCCGCCCGCCACCACCCGGAAGCCCTCCTTCAGATTGATGTAGCCCTCGACGCGGTCGCGCTGCCGCTCGGCCACCAGCGGACCCACCACCGTGGCCGGGTCGTGCGGGTCGCCGACGGGCACGGTCACGGCCTTGGCCGCGGCGGACTCCAGGGCCTCGGCGTACCGCGACCTGGGGACCAGGATCCGGGTGAGCGCTGCGCACACCTGGCCGGAGTTGTGCATGGCGCCGCCGACCAGTTTCGGGATCACGCTCTCCAGGTCGGCGTCGTCGAGGACGAGCGCGGCGGACTTGCCGCCGAGCTCCAGGGACACCCGTTTGACCTGGTCACCGCACAGGCTCATGATCCGCTTGCCGGCGGCGGTCGAGCCGGTGAAGGCGACCTTGTCGGTGCCCGGGTGGGTGACGAGGTGCTCGCCGACCGCCCGGTCGCCGGGCACGACGTTGACCACGCCGGCCGGCACCCCCGCCTCGTGCAGCACCTCGGCCAGGATGAACGGGCTCAGCGGCGTCTCCGGCGGCGGCTTGAGCACCAGGGTGCAGCCGGCCGCCAGCGCCGGGGCGACCTTCCAGGCGGACAGGGTGACCGGGGCGTTCCAGGGCACGATCGCGGCCACCACGCCGACCGGCTCCGAGGTCACCAGCCCGGCCATGCCTCCCGAGCGCACCACCCGGTCGAAGGCGTAGGTGCGGATCAGCTCCGCGTAGTACTGGAACACCGGGGCGACCGTCGCCGTCTGGAAAGGGGCCTGGCTGCTGGCCACGCCCATCTCCTCCACCAGCACCGCCGCGATCTCGGCGCCGCGCTTCCTGAACAGGTCGGCGGCGCGGACCAGGACGTCGGCCCGCTCGTCCGGCGTCATCCGGGGCCACGGGCCGTGATCGAAGGCGGCGCGGGCGGCGGCCACGGCGCGGTCGACGTCCTCGGCGGTCGCCACCGGCACCTCGCCGACGACCTCCTCGCTGGAGGGGGAGACGACCCGCAGCACCTCGCCGCCCGCCGGCTCGACCCACTGGCCGTCGATGTAGAACTGCCGCCGGTACATCAGCCGATCGCTCATGACGTCGTCTCCTGGACGGTGATGGCCAGGGCCGGGCAGACCATGGCGGCCTGCTTGACGTCCTCCAGCCGCTCGGGCGAGGGGTCCTCGTTCAGCAGCACGACGATGCCGTCCTCGTCGCGCTGGTCGAACACGTCGTCGGCGGCCATCACGCACTGTCCGGAGGCGACGCACTTGTCCTGCTCGATGATGATCTTCATGGGGGTCCTTACCAGGTGACGGGCAGCTCGTAGGCGCCGTAGACGAAGCCGTCGTGCTTGAACGGGATCTGCTCGACGTCGGCGGCGAGCGCCAGGGTGGGGACGCGCCGCAGGAGGGCGAGGTAGGCGACCTGAAGCTCCATCCGCGCCAGCGGCTGTCCCAGGCACTGGTGCACCCCGTAGCCGAAGGTGACGTGGAGCCGGGCGTTGCGGCGGAGGTCGAGCCGGTCGGGGTCGGGGAAGACGGACGGGTCGCGGTTGGCGGTCTCGTTGACCACGACGATGCCCTCGCCCGCCTTGATGACCTGGCCGGCGATCTCGATGTCCTCCAGGGCCACCCGCCGCAGGCCGCCGTGGGTGATCGTGAGGTAGCGCAGCAGCTCCTCGACCGCCGTGGTGATCAGCTTCGGGTCGTCGCCGTCGCGCAGGAGCGCGAGCTGGTCGGGGTGCTGCAGCAGGGCCAGGGTGCCCAGGGTGATCATGTTGGCGGTGGTCTCGTGCCCGGCGAACAGCATCAGCACGCCCATCCGGGCGGCTTCCTGCCGGGACACCTCGCCGGCCTCGACCCGTTCGACCAGCCCGGACAGCAGGTCGTCGCCGGGCTTGGCGAGCTTCTCCTCGATCAGGCCGTCCAGATAGCCGGTCAGGCGCTGCTGGGCCTGCCCGCGCTGCTCCGGCGTCGAGTTGCGGTTGATGATGGTCCGGCTGTTGGCCTGGAACAGCTCGTGGTCGTCGTACGGCACGCCGAGCAGGTTGGAGATCACCAACGACGGCAGCGGCAGCGCGAACGCCTCGACGAGGTCGCCGGGCTTCGGGCCGGCCAGCATGGCGTCGATCAGGTCGTCGGCGATCTTCTGCGTGGCCGGCCGCATCGCCTCGACCCGCTTGACGGTGAACGCCGAGGTGACCATGCGCCGCAGCCGGGCGTGCTCGGGGTCGTCCATCATGATGAAGCTGGTGCCGCCCGCGCTCTTCTTCTCCGCGCGCTCCGCCGCCGCCATGCTCTCCATGGCCGCGGCCTCCGACGGGGAGAGCCGGGGGATGCCGTTCGCGGGCTGGACGCTGACCTTGGGGTGGCCGAGCACGGCGCGGTGCTCGGCGTGGCCGGTCACCAGCCACGGGGTGCTGCCGTCCCACAGCCGGACCCGGGTCAGCGGGCCCTCCTCCTGCCGTGCCCGCATCGCGGGCGCCGGGTCGAGCGGGCACGTCGCCTCCCGGGCGATGTCGTACTCCGGGACCGTCGTCACTGTTTCCTCCTCGAAAGAACTGCGGACCAGCGGGCAAGGCGAGCCCCGCGCCGGCGGGCACAACCATCCCGGTCACGAGAGAGGCCGGGAACGCCGCGACCTGGCGTGCGCCGGGGGAGTAAATTAAATCAATTGATTGATTTAAACTGTAGCGTGAGACGGACTCCTGTCAAGCCGGCGGGTCAAGCGGCCGGGGTTGCTCCCGGCCCGCGGTTGCGTAGGCTGTCCTCTCGTCACGCCTCGCCGGCCCGGCCGAGGAGCTGCGACGACCTGCGGGACTGGGCCGTCGCGGGCTACACGAAGTCCCGGTGCGGTGAAAGATCATGATCAGCAGGATGAGGCGGGACGAACAGGTCAACGCGACGCGGGAGGCGCTCCTCGCCGCGGCCGAGCGGCTGTTCGCCGAACGTGGCGTGCACGCCGTCGGCAACCGCCAGATCAGCGAGGCCGCGGGGCAGGGCAACAACGCCGCGGTCAGCTACCACTTCGGCACCAAGGCCGACCTGATCCGCGCGATCGCCCGCAAGCACGCCGGCCAGATCGAGCGCCTGCGCGAACGCATGATGACCGGCATCGCCGGCTCCACCGACGTGCGCGACTGGGTCTCGTGCCTGGTCCGCCCGTACACCGAACACCTGGAGAGCCTGGGCAGCCCCACCTGGTACGCCCGCTTCACCGCGCAGGTCATGGCCGACCCCGCCTTCGGCGCCATAATGATCGACGAGGCCCTGACCGCCGCCCCGATCCTGCGGCTGTTCCAGGACGGCCTGACCCGATCGCTGCCCGGCCTGCCCGCCGAGCTCTATTCAGAGCGTGTCGCCATGGCCCGTCATCTCGTGGTGCAGATGTGTGTCGAGCGGGAGCGGGCCCTGGCCGAGAACCTCCCCACCTTCCGGCCCACCTGGCACGACACGGCCGGCGGGCTCATCGAGGCGATCGTCGCCATGTGGCAGGCCCCGGTGACGCCGCGCCCGTGACCGCCCGGCCCGGTCGCCGGATGACGCATCAGCGGGTCTTGCCGTCGTGATGCTCGATGATGCGGGTGAGCAGGTCGATCAGGTTCCGCCGGTCGGCGGCGGGTAGCGGGGCGAGGTACGCGTCCTGGGCGGCGGCGATCAGGCGGTCGAGGTGGGCGAGCTCTTTCCGGCCTGTCGCGGTGATGGTGACGATGTTGCGCCGGCGGTCTTCCGGGTCGGGCGCGCGCTCGAGGAACTGCCGCTCGGCGAGCTCGTTGACGGTCGCCACCATGTCGCTGCGGTCGATGCCGGTGCGGCGGCCGAGGGCGGCCTGGCTGGCTGGGCCGTACTCCTCCAGCGCGGCGAGCAGGGCGTAGTGGTAGCGCCTGATGCCGGCCTGGGCGAGCGCCTGATCCACGATCCGGTTGGCGGTCTGTGCCGCCTGGTTGGTCAACCTGCTCGGCAGCGTGCTCAGCCGCTGCGGCGGCGGTCCCTCTGGCGTCTCCACGAGGGTCAATCTAGCAAGTTGTTGGCCCGGCCCACGATTCTGTGTATCGTTGGTCGTGCCAACGTTGGCAAGTCCAACATTTCCTGTGCAGATGAGAAGGCGGATGACTGACATGCTGGATACGAGCTCCGACACAGTCCAGACCCCCGTGGGGCTCTGGACCGGGTTGATGCACGACGACGACCAGACCGGCCCCTTCACCATTTCGTTCGCACCTGACGGCACCGTCGCGCTGCGCACTCCCCGCGGCGTGGGCACCGGAGCCTGGAGCGCGAGCCGGCCCGGCCACCTCTCCTACGAGCTCACCGAGACTTTCACGCCGGCCGCGGGTCACTCGGGCAGCGTGCGGATCGAGGTCGAGGCGCACCTTGACGGAGCCGCGTATCGCGGGATCGGAACCGTCCGGGTGTACGCCCCTGACGGCGGGCCGGCGCGCACCGCCACCTCGGTGAAGGTCACCGCCGACCGCCTCGACGTCGGGCAGGCGGCCTGGCACGACATGGTGGGCCTGGGCGCGCGGATCCGGGGGCGCGCGCTCCACCCCGGAGACGAGGGCTTCGCGGCGGCCTGCTCCGGCTGGTTGCTGACGGTCGAGCACCGGCCCGCTGCCGTCGTGGTCGCCGCCGACGCCGGTGACGTGGCCGCCGCCGTGCGGTTCGCGGCGCGGGCGGGACGCCCGGTCGCGGTGCAGTCCACCGGGCACGGCAAGTCGGTGCCCGCGGACGGAGCCGTGTTCATCGCCACCGGGGAGCTGCGCGAGCTGTCGGTGGACCCGCGCGCCCGCACCGCCAGGATCGGCGCCGGGCTGCGGTGGGGCGAGGTGCTCGCCGCGGCGGCCGAGCACGGCCTCGCGCCGCTGTGCGGCTCCTCCGGCCAGGTCGGGGTGATGGGCTACCTGACCGGCGGCGGGCTCCCGCTGACCGGCCGCACCTACGGGTTCGCCGCCGATCACGTCCGCTCGCTCGACATCGTCACCGCCGACGGCCTGCTCCGCACCGTCTCGCCCGCCCAGGAGTCCGACCTGTTCTGGGCGGTACGGGGCGGCAAGAGCAACTTCGGCGTCGTGGTCGCGGCCGAGATCGACCTGCTGCCGCTGCGCACTGTTTACGGTGGCGAGCTCTACTACCCCGGCGAGGACCCCGGGCACGCCGCCCGCGTTCTCCGCTCCTACCTGGCCTGGGCCGAGGAGCAGCCGGATGAGATGTCGTCATCCGTGACGCTGATGCGCCTCCCTGACGTGCCGCAACTGCCCGAGGAGTTCCGCGGCCGCTCATTCGTGCAGGTCCGGGTGGTCTTCGCGGGGGAGGAGGAGCGGGGCGCGCGGCTGGTGGAGCCGTTGCGCGCGCTCGGCCCGGAGAAGGACACCTGCGGCGCCCTGCCGTACCCGGAGATCACCGAGATCTACCAGGACCCCAAGAACCCGGTCATGGCGCACCTGCGCAGCGCGCTGTTGCGCGAGCTGGACGACGAGGCCGTGGTGGAGCTGATCTCGTTCATCGACCCGGCGACGCCCGGGGGGCCGTTCCCCGGCATCGAGCTGCGTCACCTCGGCGGGGCGCTCAACCGGCCGCCCCGCCGCCCGCACGCGGTCAGCACCCAGGGTGCGGCCTTCCACCTGTGGATGCGGATGCCGGCCCCGGCCGGGCAGGCCGGCACGGTACGCCAGGCCGCCGACGAGGTGCTGGCGCGGCTCCGGCGGTGGGACACCGGCGCCCGGCTTCCGGGGTTCCTGTTCGACCACGACTCGGCTCCCGAGCGGGTCAGGCGCGCCTACACCGAGGCGGACTACCGGCGGCTGGCCGTGCTGAAGGCGAAGTACGACCCGAACCAGCTGTTCCGCATCAACCACAACATCCCGCCGTTCGGCGCGGCGTGAGCGCACCCGGTCCCGAACAGCGCAGGACCTGTGCCTGAGCCTGCACATGGGCCTGAGCCTTAGGGGCCGGCCGCGCACTTCGTGCACCGCGGCCCTGTTGACCTGGTGAGCGGTCATCGCACAGACTACAGCTCAACCGGACGCACCCGTCCGGTTGACGGCTGACGCCAAAGGGGACTGCGATGACCGACCAGTGGGACAGCATCGTCGACGTGCTCGTCGCGGGCTCCGGCGCGGCGGGCCTGACCGCCGCCATCACCGCCGCCGACCAGGGGCTGGACGTCCTGGTGGTGGAGAGCACCGCGCGCTGGGGCGGCACCACGTCCGTCTCCGGAGGCGGTCTCTGGATGCCCGCCAACCCGCTCATGCTCCGCGCCGGCGTCCCCGACTCCGCCGAGGAGGCCCTGCGGTACATGGACGAGGTCATCGGCGACGCCGGCCCCGCCTCCTCGCCCGAACGCAGGCGGGCCTTCGTCGAGACCGCCCCCGAGGTGGTGGCCTTCCTCGGCCGTCGTGGCGTCCGCTGGCGCAGGTCCCCCGACTATCCCGACTACTACCCCGACCGGCCGGGAGGGAAGGTGGGCCGCGCGATCGAGGCCGCCCCCTTCGACACCAGACGGCTCGGCGACTGGTACGACAGCGCCCGCTCCAAGGAGAGCGGCATCCCGCTCCCGCTCATGACCGACGACGTGTGGCTGCTGGCCCGCGCCTGGTCCACGCCCGGCGGCTTCGTCCGCGGCGCCCGCTTCGTCTTCCGGTCACTCGGCCAGTTCGCCGCCGGCAAGCGCCCGACCGGTATCGGCGGGGCGCTCGCCTCCTCGCTCATGCACATCGTCCGCGGCCGGCAGACCCCTGTCTGGCTGTCGGCGCCGCTCGTGGACCTGATCACCGAGGACGGCGCCGTGGTGGGAGCGGTGGTCGAAAGGGACGGCCGGCAGCGCAGGGTACGGGCCCGGCGTGGCGTCGTCCTGGCCGCCGGCGGGTTCGCCGGCAACACCGAATGGCGTCAGAAGCACCACGGCATCCCCGGATACTCCTCCGCCCCCGAGGGCGACCTGGGCACCGCCATCGAGGCAGGCGCCCGGGCGGGCGGCGCGCTGGCGCTCATGGACGACGCCTGGTGGGGCGCCTCCCTCCTGGGCCCTGACGGCAAGGCCCGCTTCCTCGTCTCGGAGCGCTCCTTCCCCTTCTCGATCATGGTGGACGCGACCGGCGGGCGCTTCACCAACGAGTCGGCGTCCTACATCGACGTCGGGCACGACATGCTGGCCCACGACGTGCCCGGCCCGATGTGGCTGGTCAGCGACGTCCGGCACACCCGCCGCTACTTGAACTCCGCCCTGGCCGGGCAGGCCGGGAAATGGCGGAAGGCCGGGCTCCTCGCCGAGGCCCCCACCCTGGAGTCGCTGGCCGCGAAGATCGGCGTCGATCCCGTACGGCTCGGCGCGACCGTCGAGCGCTTCAACGGCTTCGCGCGTACCGGCGTGGACGAGGACTTCGGCCGCGGCAGGACCGTCTACGACAACTACTACGGCGACCCGCGGGTCAAGCCCAACCCCAACCTCGGCCCGCTGGAGAAGGGCCCCTTCCGCGCGGTCCGCGTCCACCCCGGCGACCTGGGCACCAAGGGCGGCCTGCTCACCGACGAGCACGCCCGCGTGCTGCGTGACGACGGCACGGCCATCGACGGCCTGTACGCGGCGGGCAACACCACCGCGTCGGTCATGGGCCGGACCTACCCGGGACCCGGCTCCACCATCGGCCCCGCCGTCGTCTTCGGCTACCGTGCCGCCCGGCACGCCGCCGGCGACCGCGCTCAGGGCTCGAAGCCGTGACGGAGCAGCGTCCAGATCCGTGCGGCGGTCGCGACCCGCTCGGCCGCGGGGAACTCGGCGAGCAGGAGGGCCAGCATGCCGATGGCCAGCAGCAGGTCGCCGGTGGTCACGTCCGCGCGGATCCGCCCGGCCTGCTGGGCCTCGGCGAGCCGGGCCTCCAGCAGCCGCGCCACGCGGTCGCGGACCTCGAGGATGCGGGGGTCGGGATTCGGCGGCACGCTGACCATGGTGACGAACGTGGTCGAGGCGATGACCTGCTCGGTGATCAGGTCGAGCAGGTCGTCGAGGGTGCTGCCGGGCTTGACGGCCAGCGCCTCCAGCTCGGTGACGCTGCCTTCGAACACGGCCAGGGCGAGGCTGACGCGATCGGGGAAATGCCGGTAGAGGCTGCCCTGCCCGACTCCGGCCGCCCGCGCGACCTCGGTGAGCGAGGCGCCGTAGCCGGCGGTGGCGAACGCCTCGCGGGCCGCCGCGATCAGCGCCGCGCGGTTTCCCGCCGCGGCTCTGGGTCCTCTGTTGGGTCGGCGCGCGGCAGTCACAACGGCCATCGTACAACCGGACGGTATCGTCCGGTTATCGATGGTGACCGCCCATGATGCCCTGAGACCGCCACCGGGGCGGGCCGGGCTGTCCACGAGAGACCTCCCGGCACAGCTGCATCGGAACCGTCACTCCGCCAGAGCCCCTCGGAGGAACTCGAAGATCTCCGCTCGCGCGGCCTCGGCCTGCGGCACCGCGCCCGGCATGCTCAGGAACGCGTGGCCCGTCTCGGGGTACTCGGTGAGCCGCGTGGGTGTGCCCGCCGCCTGCAGCCGTTCGGCGTAACGCCGGCCGTGATCGGCCACCGGGTCGTGGGTCGGCACCAGCACGAGCGCCGGGGCCAGCCCGCCCAGGTCGTCGGCATGCAACGGCGACAGCGCCCGAGCGTCGGCCCCTGGCGGAACGGCGTACCGGTGGAACAGCCGCAGCTGCGTCTCGGTGAGAGCCGGGCTGTCGGCGTACTGGGTGATCGAGGGGTGGTCGAACATCGTCTCGGTCACGTCCGCCGCGGGGTTGACCAGCACCTGCGCCCGCAGGCGCAGGCCGGACTCCCTGGCCCTGATCGCGGCCAGAGTGCTGATCAGCGCGCCGCAGCTCTCGCCGAAGACGGCGGTCCGTGCCGGGTCGACACCCCATTGATCGGCGTGGTCCAGCACGTGCCTGAGCACGTCCCAGCCGTCGTCGACAGCCGCCGACAGCGGGCTGTCCGGGCCGAGGAGGCGGTGCTCGACCGACACGACGACCGCGGGCAGCTGGGCGGCCAGGTGGCTGGTCACCCAGTCGGACTGCACGGCCGTGCCCACGAAGCCGCCTCCGTGCACGTGGATCACGAGCGGCAGACCGGCCCGGTCCGCGTCCCCGCGGCCCCCGGGTGCGGGCCGGTGCACCCGGACCGGGAGCTCGCGGCCGGGGAGCGTCACCTGTCGCCAGTCGATCGCCGCGCCGGGATCCGGGTCCCCGGTGATCGCCCGCGCCGCGCTTGACGCCCGGAATCGGTTCTCCGCGTCCTGGTAGGCGTACAGCTCCTCGGCCGTCATCGCCAGCCAGTCCGGCGCCGACGGTCGCCCGGTGGCAGTGGTCTCGCTCATCGTCTCCTCCTGAGTTTCGCTACTGAAGGTTTCGATACCTACGGTAGCGCATTTGGGTATCGTGTGAGCATGAGCTCGACCACTTCCGCCAGACCGCCCGGCCGCCCGCGTTCCGGTGTCACCGCCGTGGTCTTCGCCGCGACACTGAGCACGGTCCACGAGCTCGGCTACGCGCGGGCCACCGTCGACCGCATCGCCGCCGCGGCCGGGATCGCCAAGACGACCATCTACCGGCGCTGGCCGTCGAAGGGCGCGCTGGTCGTGGACTGCCTGCTCGACGCGTTCGGCCCGGTGCCGCTGGAGGGCGGCACGCGGGCGGAGTTCATGTCCTCGGCCATCCACTGGATCGCGGCGAAGATCGGCGAGCCCGGAGTGGGCGACGCGTTCGCGGGCGTGTTCAGCGACGCCGTCAGCGATCCGGCCCTGCGCGAGATCCTGTCCTCGCGGCTGCAGGACCCCTACCGGCTCGCGCTCCAGGACGCGTTCGGCGAGCCGGAGAGCCGGGTCCTGTTCTTCATCGACGTCGTCGTCGGAACCCTGCTCCACCGGATGGGCATGACCGGCGAGCCGATGGCGGACGAGGACGTCATCGCGCTGGTCGAGATGGTCCTGCCGCACTTCGCCAAGGGCGCTCCTTCGCCCTAGACCCGCCGCCGGCGCGGCTGCTCCCACTCTTCGGGCGGGCCACGGCACGGGCGGCGGCGACCAGCGGTACACGACGGGGCGCCGGTCGCCGGAGAAGCCGGTGGGGTCGCCTGCCAGCAGGACGGCCGCCCGGTTCCGGGCAAGGACCTCGCCCAGGTCGGACACCACCAGGGCCGGGGTGTCGCTGAGCAGGCCGAGCATGCGGATCAGGCCTGCGCGGGCCAGGCGGGCCGCCCCGTCGGCAGGCGGGGGCCGGTGACCGGCCAGGGAGCGGCTCTCCCGTGATGAGCCGCTCGCAGCTGCCGTCCTCGTCGAGCCGAGTTTCTGGAGCAGCCAGGACCTCTTTTTGACCTGACAAAACGGGTATGCGTCACCGTGAAGGCGACCTGCTGACCGTCCAGGAAGTCGACCGGCTTGGCCGCAAGCTCCTGGGAGGACTGATCGTCCTCAACGACCTGTTCCAGCGGGGCGTCGGCGTCAAGGTGCTGAAGGGCATCGCGGCCGACGAGCACACCGGACGCTCCTTCATCCTCGCCCGAGCCCTCGCCCTAGCCGAGGACCGCCGCCGCGACATCGTCCGCAAGAGCAAGAACGGCCTGGAGACCGCCCGAAAGCACGGCAAGGCCGACCTGCGGTCGACGACGACAAACGCGCCGCGATCCTCGACCGTCGCCGGCGCGGGGAATCCATCCGCACCATCGCCGCCGGGGTGAAGGTCTCCGTCGGAGTCGTCCACAAACCCTCGCAGCCGCTGCCGAGGGCAACCCCACTGACCAGCCCCCGCCTCCCTGAGGAGCACGCCGTGCCGCTGCCCCAGATCCCGCCCGGGCCGCCGACGCCCGCACGCGGGCCACCAACTCCGAAGCCGCGTCGTCGTCGAGGCGTCTGCCTTCGTGGTGGACGGGCGCGGGACGGGTGCGGCAGACTGCCTCGATGGCTGCTGAGTATGCCCAGAGTGACCAGTTCCGTGGTGCCCGCATCCACCTGTGCGACCTTGCCGGTCTCGAGATCCGCGATTGCGAGGTCAGCGGTCTGAAGATCGTCGACTGCTATGGGAGCGACGTCTACCTCGGTGGCGACTTCGAGCGTCTCGTCGTCAACGACGTCGACGTGACCGCCTACGTCGAGGCCGAGCTCGACCGGCGGCACCCCGCGCGGGTGCTGGCGCGTGACGCCTCGTCCCCCGACGACTATCGGGCTGCTTGGGACGCCATCGAGACGCTGTGGGCGGAGACACTCGACCGGGCCAGGCTGTTGCCCGAGGCCAAGCTGCACGAGCAGGTCAACGGCGAGTGGTCGTTTGTCGAGACCCAGCGGCACCTGCTGTTCGCCTGCGATGCCTGGCTCGGCAATGCCGTGCTGGAGGAGCAAGCGCCGTACCACCCGTTGGGCTTCCCTTACGGCGGGATGCCGCCCGAGGCGACGGCGAAGCTCGGCCTCACCCTCGAAGCCACCCCGACGCTCGACGAGGTGCTCGCGCCCCGGCTCGCCCGCATGGCCGCGATGCGGCGTGTCATCGACGGGCTCACCGAGGCCGAGCTCGACCGGGTATGCGGTCGCAAGCCGGCGGACCCGTTTCCCGACCAGGAGTACGTCGTGCGCCGCTGCCTCAAGGTGGTGCTGAAGGAAGAGGCCGAGCATCACCGCTATGCGGTGCGCGACCTCGCCGTCCTCGAGGCCGGTGCCTGAACTGGCGCTGATCCGCCGGAAATGACCTCCAGCCGCATTGCGTGCTGCTACTCCCGGCTCCTCAACTCCCGTCCCTGCCAGTTCCGATTTGCGGAAACGGCCCAGTGATCGTTGTCGCGCCGGACTTGTCCCTCGATGTTCGAGCCGTAACCCTCGCGAGCACACCTACCGCGACCAGGGGACTGCCCCTTTTCGTCGTTACCTGGTCTGCTGAACCGCCCCACGCGCTGCCTTACCGCCGATATGGAGCGGGCTGAAGCGCCGGGCCGAGCGTGCCGCCGGGAATGATCCTCCTGGCCGTGGCCGGTTGCACCGCGGTCGCCGCCGCCTGCAGCGTCGCTTCCTGACGCGCCGGGCTCAGCCGCTCGTACGGCCGCCAGAGGTTCAGGCCCGCCCGGAACGGCAAGTCCGCGGCGTCCCAGAGCTGGTGCGGGAGGGCGGCCGAGCCGGGGCCGCCGCCACCCTTGACCAGCCGAACGACGCCCACGCCTGTCCAATGACCTCCTGCTGGAGCATGCGGGAGCCGAACTACGGGACCGTGGCGGCGACCGTCGCCTCCGGCGTGGTACGGCGGGAGCAGGGGAGTGAACGCCCGCCGAGCTGGCGTGACGGAACTGGTAGCAGCCCGAGTCGGTGCAACGAGCGGCGGAGGCGGACGTTCTCCCCACAGCTCGGCATCGGCCTGACCGCGTACGGCGTGCTCGGCCGGGCACTGGACGGCCGGTCATAGCGGCGACCGCCGGCACCACAGCCCGGCGTCACCTGCTCGCCGGTCGCGGCCCTCTGCCGGGGGATGACGTGCGCTCTTCAGCCAGGTCAGGCGGTCTTGACGGCGGACAGGTCGAACTCCAGCGTGATCCTCTCTGAGATCATCACGCCGCCGGTCTCCAGCACGGCGTTGTAGGTGATGCCGAAGTCCTTGCGGTTGATCACCGTTCCGCCCTCGAATCCGACCCGGGTCAGGCCCTGCGCGTCGACGGCCGTGCCGGTGTAGTCGAGGGGGATGGCGATCTGCCGGGTGACGCCGCGGATCGTCAGGTCCCCGGTGACCTCGAAGCCGTCGCCGTCGAGGTGCTTGACCACGGTGGAGTCGAAGGTGATGCGCGGATGGGCGGCCGCGTCGAGGAAGTCGCCGGTACGCAGGTGGTCATCGCGGATCTGGTTGCCGGTCTGGATGCCGGCCACGTCGAGCACCACGCGGACGGTGGAGGCGGCGGGGTTGCCGGCGTCCAGGTGGGCGGTGGCCTCCTGGACGGGGATGCTGCCGCGCACCTTGGTCACCATCGCGTGGCGGGCGACGAAGCCGAACCGGCTGTGCGCCGGGTCGAGGGTGTAGGTGCCGGTGAGCTCGCTGGGATACATGGGCATTACTCCGACTCGATTTAGTTCAGCACTGGAATATTTGGCACGACAGTACCTAGATTTATTTCAGTGCGCAACTATCAAGTACGATCGCTCCCATGACGCGATGGCTCACCGACGACGAACAGCACGCCTGGCGCACTTTCGGGCTGGCCACCCGCCTGCTGACCGACCGGCTCGAACGCGATCTGCTGGCCGCGGCCGACATGCCGCCCACCTACTACGAGCTGCTCGTCCTGCTGTCGGAGGCGTCTCAGCGCACCATGCGCATGAGCGAGCTGGCGCACTGGACCAACTCCAAGCCGAGCCGCATCTCACACGCGGTCAACAAGCTCGAACAGAAGGGCTGGGTGCGCCGGGAGCACTATGCCGGCGACCGGCGCGGCTGGCTGGCCGTGCTCACCGACGACGGGCTCGCCGCGCTCCAGGCCGCCGCTCCCCGGCACGTGACCAGCGTCCGCGAGCACCTGATCGACCTGCTCACTCCGGAACAACTGCGGCAACTCGCCGGCATCAGCGAGGTCCTGCTCGACCACCTGACCGAGCAGGATGGTCAAGCCGATCGGACGTGACGAACTCCAGGGACGAGGATCTGGCCACGGAAGGTGACCTCTTCGGGGTCAGGCGGAAGGGCCCGCGTCCGGCGCCGCCCGCCGGATGCACATCATGTTCCGTACGTGCCAGATGAGCACGTAGCCGGCGAGCAGCAGGGCGGCCCCGTCGGCGCCTCCCAGGATCATGCTGCGTACCAGGTCGTAGTCGCTCACCGCGGCGCGATCGGTCATCGCCCCGGCGGCGGCGCCGGCGATCCCGGCCCCCGCGACCGCGGCCAGGACCGCGCCGCGCACCCGGCCCGCGAGGCCGGGCAGCCGTCCCGGCCGGACCGGGGTCCGCCGGTACCAGAGCGCGAGCCATCCGGCCAGGGCCACCAGGCCGCCCGCCGAGCTGGCGTACATGAGCACGTTGAACACCCGATGCGGGCCGATGACCGGCAGCCGCAGCACCTGCCAGTGCGCCACCGCGAACCCGCCGACCTGCGTGAACCCGTCCCAGACCAGATGCGTGGCCATCCCGGCGAGCAGCGCCGCCACCACCGCCACCACCGCCACCGGCGCCGGGCGCGCCGCGTCGGGCAGCCGGGCGCGCAGCCCCTCAGGCGCCAGCGCGGCCAGCGGCGCCCGGAGCACCCAGTGCAACAGCGCCAGCAGTACCACGCCCGCCGGCACTCCCAGCAGCGGCGGCCCCCACCACGCGTGCGTGCTCGCCGAGGAGAACGGCAGCGGCAGGTAGTACGGCAGATCGGGCACCATCGCCCCGACCGCCAGCGCAGACGGCGGCAACCACCGCCGCACCGGCAGGATCGCCGCGACATGGCTCAGCGTGAACGGCACACGCCATTATCAACCCTCGCCGCCCCAAAAACGATCTTTATGGGTGATGGCGACGCCACTAGGGAGCGTGCTGTTTGACGAACGCGGCCAGATCATCCAGGGTCAGGCCGAGGGGAGGAACGAGGATCAGGCGGTCCACGCCCAGGTCGGCGTAGGCGGCGACGACGTCGGGGGTCGCTCGGCGCGGCGGGCTGATGGAGACGTGGAGCCGCCTGCCGCCACTCAGCTCGCGCAGCACCTTCAGATGGTCGGCGGTCGCCCGCGTGCCCAGCATCCACCCGTACCAGCCGTCGGCCAGCTCGACCGAGCGTTTCAGCGCCGCCGTGCTGTGGCCGCCCATGATGACGGGCAGGGGCCGCTGGAGGGGGCGCGGGTGGGCGACCACGCCCTGGAAGGAGATGTGACGGCCGGCGAAACCCTGCCCGTCGCCCTCCCACAGGGCGCGCATGGCGCGCAGGAACTCGGCCGTACGGGTGCCTCGCTCTTCGGGCGGGACGCCCAGCGCCCGGAGCTCGGGCTCCAGGTATCCGGCAGCGAGGCCGGCGATCAGGCGGCCCTCGCTGAGCACGTCGATGCCGGCCAGCTGCTTGGCGAGGATGAGCGGATGGCGTTGGGGCAGGACGATGCAGCCGGTGCCGAGCAGGATGCGGTCGGTGTGGGCGGCCAGGAACGCCAGGGAGACGAGCGGGTCGAGAAGTGGCGCGTCGGGGTCGAGGGGTGAGGATTCGACGCGCGGGGCGGGGAGCACGACGTGGTCGGCCACCCACAGCGATTCGTAGCCGAGATCCTCGGCCAGGCGGGCGATGCGGGCCGCGCCACGGCGGTCGGCGGTGGCGAAGGCATTGAGTAAGTGGAGTCCGATGGCAGGGGGCACGAACTCACGGTAGGCGGACGGCCCGGCGGTTGACCAACAAGCGTTCCGCATGGGTCCCATGCGGTGACGGCATCGCCCGCGAGAAGCGGTGTTCGCGGCCGTCGCCGCGGCCCCGATCCGCTGCCGCCGACTCGCCGAATCAGTCACTCGGCCACGGAACGACCTCCGCCACCTCGACAGGTGCCGACCACCTCGCTGTCCCAGTAATCTTGCGGGATTCTTTGACACCGACGGGAGAGTCGTTGTGAGGCCCCGATGTTCGCGATGCCGATCGGCGTTCAGACTGGGCTTCGGCTTCTCCTGGCCGGGCGGAAGCAACTGATCCGCAGTGTCACGACCCAGGACCGAGAGCGGGTCCTGCACCCCCAACCCCCAGGAGGTAGAGCCGTGGGCTCTGGCAAGAAGACGTGGACGGCGGCGTTGCTGGCCACCGCCGTGCTGGCGATCACTGCGGCCTGCGGCGGAGAAGGCGCCGGCGGCGAGGTCAAGTTGCGTTTCTCCTACTGGGGCAGTGACGCGCGGCAGAAGATGACGCAAGAGGCGATCAAGAAGTTCGAGGCGAAGAACCCGGGCATCGACGTCGAGGAGGAGTTCTCCGACTTCGGCAGCTACTACGAGAGTCTGGCCACGAAGGTCGCGAGCGACCAGACGCCTGACGTCATCACGATCGAGATCCGCGGCCTGCGGGAATACGCCGATCGCGGCACGCTCGCCGACCTGTCCAGCACGGTCACCACCGCCGACATCGACGGCAAGGTGCTGGCCACCGGGGCCATCGACGGCAAGCAGTTCGCCATCCCCACCGGCGTCAACGCCTGGTCCCTGGTCGTGGACCCGAAGGCGATGAAGGACGCGGGGCAGAATCTGCCCGACGACACCGCCTGGACCTGGGAGGAGTACGTCGGCCTGGCGGCGAAGGTCACCGCGAGGACCGGCGGCAAGGTCTATGGCACGCAGCAGGCCTTCAACCCGGCTTTCCTGCAGATCTTCGCCGCCCAGCGGGGCGAGTCCCTCTACGACGGCAACAAGCTCGGCGTCTCGCCCGGCACGCTCAAGGCCTGGTGGGCCGTTCACCAGAACCTGATCAGGACCAAGGGCTCTCCTGACGCCGCCAAGACCGCCGAGCTCAGCGCCCTCGGCGAGGACAAGTCCCTGTTCGCCACCCGCAACGGCGCGATGGGGATGTGGTGGAGCAACCAGCTCGGCTCGATCAACAAGGCGTCGGGCGGCAAGGAGGTGGAGCTGCTGCGGATGCCGAAGGCCCAGGGCGCCACCACGGGCGGCATGTTCCTGCAGCCTGCCATGTTCTACACGGCCTCGTCGAAGTCTGCGCACGCGGCCGAGGCAGCCAAGTTCATCGACTTCATGGTCAACGACCCGGAGGCGGGTGCGATCATCCTCAGCGACCGCGGCCTGCCGGCCAGCACCAAGGTGCTGGCGGCGGTCAGGGACAAGCTGCCGAACGCGGACAAGAAGACGCTGGACTTCCTCGACGAGATCAAGGGCGAGCTCATGGACTCGCCCGCCGCCCCGCCGAAGCACGCCAGCGCCATCGAGGACATCCTCAAGCGGTACACGAACGAGGTGCTGTTCGGCCGGATGACCCCTGACAACGCCGCACAGAAGCTCATCACGGAGGCGAACGCCCTCATCGCGGGCTAGCGACGAGACGCCGGCACCATCGTCGCCCCCTCGGATGGGCCACCACGTCGAGCAGCACGCCGGCCTCTAACTAAGCCCGGTGGCTAGTTGGAGAGCCGGCCACTGCCAGCCGCAGGTTGTCGTGGCGGACCTGCCGGTCAGCACGGCCCTAACATGCGGGCCTCGTGGTCAGCAACGCGCGGCGGAGGAAGGGCGGGAGCGGACTCTTCGTCGAAGAGTAGGAACCGGATGGCCGTGACAGGCGAGTGGCTCGACTCCCACCGGCCCCCACATCCCGGAGGTGAGCGTCGGCCATCATTGATTCGATGTGTCTCTAATTTGACAAATGTCTAAGCTGCCGCGCAGACTGAAGTCAGCTTAGACATCCGTCGAAACAAGCAGTGGGAGGCCCGTCATGTCACGTGTCCAGCTCGCCCTTCGCGTCGCCGACCTGCAGAGCTCGATCACCTTCTACTCCAAGCTGTTCGGTGTCGAGCCGGCCAAGCTGCGGCCCGGCTACGCCAACTTCGCCATCGCCGAGCCCCCGCTCAAGCTGGTGCTCATCGAGGGTGAGGAGGGCGAGGCGACCCGCATGGACCACCTGGGCGTCGAGGTCGAAGACACCGGTCAGGTCGATGCCGCCGCCCGGCGGCTCAAGGACGCCGGGCTGGCCACCTTCGAGGAGAGCGACACCACCTGCTGCTACGCCCTCCAGGACAAGGTGTGGGTCCACGGCCCGGGCGCCGAGCCGTGGGAGGTGTACGTGGTCAAGGCCGACGCCGACACCCTGGCCAAGCAGAGCGACTCCGGCTGCTGCGACACGGCGCAGGCAGGCGACACGGTGCAGGCAGGCGAACCGGTGCAGGCAGGCGAACCGGTGCAGGCGGACGAGCCGGTGCCCGCCGAGCGGGCCCAGGCCGGGGCGTCGACCTGTTGTTGAGCCCGCGCCCGGTGGGGTGGGCGGCAGCCGGCGCCCCGCCGGGATGCCGCCAACCAGCCGCAAACGATTTCGATGTGTGTCAATATAGACCGTAGTCGATTTCGACAGCTGTCTATATGGAAGGGGAGCCGTGGAAGACCTGGAGCTCTTGCCCTGCAGCCCCCCGCTGACGCGCGAGCCGCTCGGCGCCGAGCAGGCGGCCGGCGTGGCGCGGATCTTCAAGGCGCTCGGCGACCCGGTCCGGCTGCGCATCGTCTCGATCGTGGCCAGTCACGCCGGCGGTGAGGTCTGCGTGTGCGACATCGCCGCCGCCTTCGATCTGGCCCAGCCGACGATCAGCCACCATCTGAAGCTGCTCAAGGAGGTGGGGCTGCTGACCTCCGAGCGGCGAGCCTCCTGGGTGTACTACCGGCTGGTGCCCGAGGCTCTCAACGAGCTGTCCGCCCTGCTCGACGTGCCCGCGACCGTCTGAGGAGCAACCCGATGTCCTCCTCGCCACCCCAGACGACCGTCGGGTCCGGTACGGGCGTGATAGGGGCCCTGCCGGTGCTGGATCGGTTCCTGCCGGTGTGGATACTGGCCGCGATGGCCGCCGGGCTGCTGCTCGGCCGCCTCGTCCCCGGCCTGGACACCGCGCTGGAGGCGGTGAAGATCGGCGACGTCTCGCTGCCGATCGCGCTCGGCCTGCTGCTGATGATGTATCCGGTCCTGGCCAAGGTCCGCTACGACCGGCTCGGCACGGTCACCGGCGATCGCCGCCTGCTGCTCGCCTCGCTGGCGCTGAACTGGGTGCTCGGCCCGGCCGTCATGTTCACCCTGGCATGGGCACTCCTGCCGGACCTGCCCGAGTACCGGACCGGCCTGATCATCGTCGGGCTCGCGCGCTGCATCGCCATGGTGCTCATCTGGAACGACCTGGCCTGCGGCGACCGCGAAGCCGCCGCCGTCCTGGTGGCGCTCAACTCCGTCTTCCAGGTCGTCGCGTTCGGCGCGCTCGGCTGGTTCTACTTGCAGGTGCTGCCCGGCTGGCTCGGCCTGCCCCAAGACGCGCTGCAGGTCTCGGCCTGGGACATCGCCCAGTACGTGCTGATCTTCCTCGGCATCCCCCTGCTGGCCGGCTATCTCTCGCGCAGGCTGGGCGAGCGCGCCAGAGGCCGCGACTGGTACGAGAACCGGTTCCTGCCGAAGGCCGGGCCGCTGGCGCTGTACGGGCTGCTGTTCACCATCGTCATCCTGTTCGCCCTGCAAGGGCACACCATCACCTCCCGGCCCGGCGACGTCGCCCGCATCGCGCTGCCGCTGCTGGCCTACTTCGCCCTCATGTGGGGCGGCTCGTTCCTCGCCGGCAAGGCGATCGGCCTGGGTTATGAGCGCTCGGCCACGCTGGCCTTCACCGCCGCCGGCAACAACTTCGAGCTGGCCATCGCCGTGGCGGTCGGCGTCTTCGGCGTCACCTCCGGCCAGGCGCTGGCGGGGGTGGTCGGCCCGCTCATCGAGGTGCCCGTCCTGATCGCCCTGGTCTACCTGTCCCTGGCCCTGCGCGGCCGCTTCGCCGCCGCACGCGGGGCGCTGACAGCACGATGAATGCTCCACCGCGAAAGGTGATCACGTGAGCGACAAGCCCACCGTCCTGTTCGTCTGCGTGCACAACGCGGGACGCTCCCAGATGGCCGCCGGGTGGCTCGGCCACATGGGCGGTGACCGGATCGAGGTCCGCTCGGCCGGGTCCGCCCCGGCCGAGCAGGTCAACCCGGTCGCCGTGACGGCCATGCGCGAGGTCGGCATCGACATCACCGCCGAGCGGCCCAAGGTTCTCACCGCCGGGGCGGTCGAGGCGAGCGACGTGGTCATCACCATGGGGTGCGGGGACGCCTGCCCGATCTTCCCGGGCAAGCGGTACGAGGACTGGAAACTCGACGATCCGGCCGGGCAGGACATCGAAGCCGTCCGGAGGATCCGGGACGAGATCAAGGACCGGGTCGGCAAGCTGATCGCCGATCTGCTGCCCGCGTAAGGCCACGCACCGGGTCAAGCCAGCACGCAGTGGGTGCCGGTGAAGATCGTCGGCATGCACTTGTTGCAGTGGACGCACAGCGACCGGGTGGCGGGCTTGGCCTGCATGCGGTTGATCAGGTCGGGCTCGCGCAGCAAGGCACGGGCCATGGCGACGAACTGGAATCCTTCGGCCATGGCCAGGTCCATGGTCTCCCGCTGGCTGATGCCGCCGAGCAGGACCAGGGGCAGCTGCAGGGCGGCTCGGAACTGGCGGGCGCTGTCGAGCAGGTACGCCTCCCGGTAGGGGTAGGCGCGGATGAAGCGGTCGCCGACGATCTTGATGCCCAGGCGGGCGGGCTGCTTGAAGGTGGCGGCGAACTCGCGGAGGGGGGCGTCGCCACGGAAGAGGTACATGGGGTTGAGCAGCGAGCTGCCCGCCGTCAGCTCCAGGGCGTCGACGCTGCCGTCACGTTCGAGCCACTGCGCGACCTGCAGGCTCTCGTCCAGCCAGAGCCCGCCGGGCACGCCGTCGTCCATGTTGAGCTTGGCCAGGACGGCGATGCGGTCGCCCACGGCGTCGCGCACGGCGCGGGCGGCGCCGAGCGCGACCTTGGCGCGGTTGGCCAGCGAGCCGCCGTAATCGTCGCGACGCCGGTTGAGCCTGGGGCTGAGGAACGAGCTGGCGAAGTAGTTGTGGCCGAGGTGGATCTCGACGGCGTCGAAGCCCGCTTCGATGGCCAGCCGGGCGGCGGTGGCGTGGGCGGCGGTGACGCGTGCGATGTCGTCGGCGGTGGCCTGCCGGGTCAGCTGCATCGCCTGGTAGTTGAACGACGTCGACGGGCCCAGGGCGGGAACGCGGTTGGACTTGCCGTTGGCGACCGGACCCGCGTGCCCGAGCTGGGCCGAGGCGGCGGCGCCCTCGGCGTGCACGGCGTCGGTTAGGCGGCGCAGGCCGGGCAGGGCCTCGGGGCGCATCCAGATCTGGTGGCGTTGGGTACGTCCTTCGGGGGCGACGGCGCAGTAGGCGACCGTGGTCATCGCCACGCCACCGGCGGCGTGCGCGCGGTGGAAGGCGATGAGGTCGTCGCCGGCCAGAGCGCCTCTGGCCATGCCCTCGAAGGTGGCCGCCTTGATGATCCGGTTGCGGAGGGAGAGAGGGCCGAGCCTGGCCTGCTGGAAAACGTCCATGTCGGGGATCTCCCCTCAGAAGGTTTCACACCAGTCAATCACTGATTGGCGCATGATGGGAGGCATGACGAAAGAGATTTCCCCGACGACCCGGGCACGGCTGCTGGACGCGGCCGAGCGGCTGTTCCTGGACAAGGGCTTCGAGCAGGTGTCGGTACGCGCGATCAACGCCGAGGCCGGGCTGAACCCGGGGGCCGTGCACTACCACTTCGGTTCACGGGACGGCCTCATCGCCGCGCTGCTGGAGCAGGAGCTGTCGCCGCTGTGGGCCGACCGGCTGGACGTGGTCGCCCGCCGGTCGCGGGGCGAGGGAGAGCCGTTCGAGGTGCGCGATCTGGTGGCGGCCATCGTGGAGCCGTTCGAGGAGCTGTCGCGTACGGAGAAGGGGCGGATGCTGTGCCACCTGCTGGCGCGGGTGGCGCTGCGCAGCGGGAGGCTGGTGAACGTCTCGACGTGGTTCGGCGCCGCGCCCTTCGAGGTGATGCTGGGCCGGGCGCTGCCGTATCTGTCGGTGCGCGAGGTGGCCGAACGGTGGCGGCTGGCCTTCACCCTGCTGCTGGAGGTCTACGGCCGATCGACGACGCCCGCGCCGGCCGCCGTCGTGTCCCTGCCGGAGACCGCGACCGTCATCGCCTTCGTCACGGCGGGCCTGAGCGCCCCTTCACCCGCGTAAGCCCGCACTCACGTCAGGAGAACCATGGCAACCTTCGCCATCACCGGAACGGCGTCGGGCATGGGCGCGGCCAGCGCCGTCACCCTCGCCGCCGCCGGGCACACCGTCATCGGCGTCGATCTGCACGACGCCGACATCCTCGCCGACCTGGGCACCGCCGAGGGCAGGGAAACGGCGGCAGGGGAGATCCTCGCCCGCTGCGGCGGGAGGCTGGACGGCGTCGCCGCGATCGCGGGCGTCGGGCCGAGCCTGCCCGACGCCGCGGCGGTCATGTCCATCAACTACTTCGGGCCGGTCCGCCTGCTGGAGCTGCTGCGGCCCGCGCTGGCTGCCTCGGGCGCCGGACGTGCCGTCGTGATCGGCTCGAACTCGGCGACCACCGTCCCGATGATCGACGATGAGCTGGTCGAGCTGGCCCTGGCGGGGGAGGAGGAGGCCGCACGGGAGCGGGCCCGGGCCGCGGCCGAGGCGATGCCCGCCGGGCTGCGCGCGATGGTGCCCGGCCTGTCCGCGTACGCCACCTCGAAGTTCGCGCTCGCCCGTTGGGTCCGCCGCACGGCCGTCAGCCCGGAGTGGGCGCGGCAGGGCGTGCTGCTCAACGCCATCGCGCCCGGCGCGGTGCGTACCCCGCTCATGCTCGGCTCCACCGGGCCGGACGGCGACCCCGACGCCTTTCCCACCCCGATGCCGCTGGGCGTGTTCGGCGAGCCCGAGGACATCGCCTTCTGGGTGCATCAGTTCCTCAGGCCCGAGGCCCGCTTCACCACCGGCGCGATCCTGTACGTGGACGGCGGCACCGACGCCGCCATGCGCCCCGACGCCCAGCCGAGCCCGCTGACCCTGTGACCTTGGCGCGCTCTCTTTCCGTGGCATTTCCGATCGGAGTGGCCGGCAGCGATGAATTCGGTGGGCGGGGCAGGTCTACCCCTGCACACTACAAGTCGCACACCCGATCAGTGAGGGACCATGACAAACGCACTACCGCCCATCGTCGACGCCGGCACCTGGCAGAAAGAGCTGAAAGCGCTGCGGGCCCGGGAGAAGGCCGCGACCCGGGAGCTCGACGCCATCGCCGCCCAGCGCCGCCGCCTGCCCATGGTGCGGATGCCGGACTACACCCTCGAAGGCGAGGACGGACCGGTCCGGCTGGCGGACGTCTTCGACGGCAGGAGGCAACTGATCGTCTACAACCACATGTGGTTCCCGGGCAAGGAGTGGCAGTGCCCGGGCTGTACGGGGTTCACCGCGCAGTTCACCCGGCTGGAGTTCCTGGAGAACTACGATGCCCGGTTCGTCATCGTCACCCAGGGCCCGATCGACGAGGCACTCGCCTACAAGCGGCGGGTGGGGAACAGGATGACCTGGTACTCCACCGCGAACAGCCCGTTCGGCGCCGACGTCGGAGCAGGGCCCGGCGAAGGCTTCGCCGTCAACGTGTTCCTGCGTGACGGCGAGAGCGTCTACCGCACCTGGCACACCAACGGCCGGGGCACCGAGCAGCTCACCCACACGTTCGCGCTGATCGACCTGCTGCCGTACGGGCGGCAGGAGGAGTGGCAGGACTCGCCCGAGGGCTGGCCGCAGTCGCCCACCTACAGCCGGTGGGCCGGCTCCGAGGACATCGCCGCGCTCTACGGCCCGGACAGCGCCTAGAGACTTCCGTCCGGATCGGCGGAAGACGCCCGCGAGGTGGAGGCCGGCCAGGCAGGTGACCGCGGCCTCCACGCAGCGGGCGGGTGGCGATTCCGCCCGGTCAGGAGGATCCCGGCGAGGAGCGCAGCGCGCCCAGCTCCTCGTTCATCGCGTCGAGGAAGCCGGCCACGGTGCGCAGCTCGTCGGGGCCGAACCGGCTCAGCGCGCGGTCGGTGCTGCGGCCCAGCGGGCGGAAGAAGGCGGCGGCCAGCTCCTTGGCCGCGTCGCGGTAGTGCAGGTGGACCACGCGCCGGTCGTGCGCGTCGCGGGCCCGGCGGATGTGCCCCGCCCGCTCCAGCCGGTCGAGGCACGCGGTGACCGCGCCCGAGGTGAGGTTGAGCTCCTCGCGCAGCCTGCCCGGGGTGATCGGCGACGGGGCGTCGAAGATGATGATCAGCGCCTGGACGTCGGTGGTGTGCAGCCCCTGCTCGTTGGCGAACTCGTGGGCGATGCGGTTGAACTCGGCGGTCATCCTGCGCAGGCGGGCCGCGAAGGAGCGCAGATCGATATCCCCCTCGTCACCGCTGCTCATGTTGACCATGTTACATTAACTCAATTATTGAGTATCTTAATAATTGAGCTATCTGATGTGACGAAGGGACGATGACTCATGATGCGGCGATCGATCCGCTGGCTGATCCCGGCACTGCTGGTGCTGGCCTGGCTGGCCGTGGGCGGCGGACTGGGGCCGTTCGCCGGCAAGCTCACCGAGGTCTCCACCAATGACCAGGCGGCCTTCCTGCCCCAGAGCGCGGAGTCCACGCGCGTCCTGGAGGCGCAGGAGACGTTCCGCCAGGGCGACACGCAACCGGTCATCGTCGTGTGGACCTCGGACGGCGCGGACGTCACGCCCGGGCAGAGCGCGGCGGCCACCCGCGCGCTGTCCGCCCTGCGCGGCACGCCCGGCGTCGTCGGCACGCCCACGCCCGCCATCGGCTCCGACGACGGCAAGGCGCTGCAGGGCGTGGTGCAGCTCAGCCCCGACCTCGGCGGCGACCTCGGCGACACCCTGGAGCGGATCGGCGCGGCGGTACCGGTCGAGGGGCTGAAAGCGCAGCTCGCCGGCCCCGCGGCCACCCGGGCCGACCTGTCCGACGCCTTCGCCGGTATCGACGGCCTGCTGCTCGGCGTCGCGCTGATCACCGTGCTGGTCATCCTGCTGGCCGTGTACCGCAGCGTGCTGCTGCCGCTGATCATCATCCTCAGCGCGGTCTTCGCGCTCGGGCTGGCCTGCGCCGTGGTCTACTTCCTGGCCGACCGCGACGTCGTCCGGGTCGACGGCCAGGTGCAGGGCATCCTGTTCATCCTGGTCATCGGCGCGGCCACCGACTACGCGCTACTGCTGACCGCGCGCTTCCGCGAGGAACTGGCCACGGGGGCCGACCGGTTCACCGCCGGGCGCATCGCGCTGCGGCGCTCGATCGAGCCGATCGTGGCCAGCGCCGCGACGGTGGCGCTGGCCCTGCTCGCCCTGCTGCTCAGCAATCTGACCAACAACCGCGCGCTCGGCCCCGTGGGCGCCATCGGCATCGCCTGCGCCGCGCTCAGCACGCTCACCTTCCTGCCCGCGGTCCTGATCCTGCTGGGCCGGGCCGCTCTGTGGCCGGCCAAGCTCCGCCCGACCGACGCGGGCGCGAGCGGGCTGTGGAAGCGCGTGGCCGCGCTGGTCGACCGCCGCCCCCGCCTCGTCTGGGTGTCCTCGGTCCTTCCCCTCGCCGCCCTCGCCCTGTTCGCGCCCCAGCTCAACGCCAGGGGCGTGCCCCTGGACGAGACCTTCATCAACGACGCGCCGTCCGTGGCCGCCCAGGCGTCACTGAGCGAGCACTTCCCCGGCGGCTCCGGGCAGCCCGCGGTGATCGTCGCGCCGGCCGCGCGGGCGGCGGCGGTGACGGAGAAGGCCGGCGGCGTCGAAGGCGTCTCCGAAGCCGCGGTGGTGACCGCCGACGGCCGGCCGGGCGGTGAGCCCAAGGTGGTCGGCGGGCGCGTGCTGGTGGAGGCCACCCTGCGCGACGCGCCGGACGGCGACGCCGCCCAGGACACCGTCAAGCGGCTGCGTGCCGCGCTGCACACCGAGGACGGCGTGCTGGTCGGCGGCTACAGCGCCCAGCGCTACGACACGACCGAGACCGCGAAGAAGGACACGCTGCTCATCGTCCCGGTCGTGCTGGCCATCATCCTGCTCATCCTGATCGTCCTGCTGCGCTCGCTGGCGATGCCCCTGCTGCTGGTGGCCACCGTGGCGCTGAACTTCCTGGCCACCCTCGGCGTCTCGACGCTGGTCTTCACCCACCTGTTCGGCTTCACCGGCAGCGACGCGTCCGTGCCGCTGTACGGCTTCGTCTTCCTGGTCGCGCTGGGCGTGGACTACAACATCTTCCTGATGTCGCGGGTACGCGAGGAGACCACCCGGCACGGGGCACGCGAGGGCGTGCTGCGCGGGCTGGTCACCACGGGCGGGGTGATCACCTCCGCCGGGGTCGTGCTTGCCGCCACCTTCGCCGCGCTGGTCGTGATCCCGCTGGCCTTCCTCGCGCAGATCGCCTTCATCGTCGCCTTCGGCGTGCTGCTGGACACGCTCGTGGTGCGGTCCCTCCTGGTCCCGGCGCTCGTGCGGGACCTCGGCGGGCGCGCGTGGTGGCCCAGCCGCCTCGGACGCGAGCGCGTGCCGCGGCCGTCGCGCGAGGCGTCGCCGGCGCAGCACCGCTGACCGGGCCTCCGCCGGGTCCCTTCCGGTGGGGCGGGCACCGCTCGCCCCACCGGCACGCACTTGCCCCTGGTGTTCTTGTGGCAGACGCCGTCCCAGGCCGCGGGATCGTGCCAGGGACGGGCGGTATGCCGGCGTCAGGTGAGAAGCAGCTGGTCGAGGACGTGCTCGCCGATGGCCGCCATGCTGGGGTTGTCGGCCGAGTTGGTGGCCAGGGCGGTGCCCATGACAAGGGCCCAGCCCCGTGCGCGCTCCCAGGTCACCTCGTCGGCGTCCACGCGCGATCGGAAGACCTCGCGCGCGTGCTCGTCGAACACCAGCCACGCGGCGGCCAGGTCGGTGGCGGGATCGCCGCTGGTGAGATCGCCGAAGTCCAGGACGGCCGCCAGCCCTTCCCCGTCGAGCAGGAGGTTCCCCGGGTGCGGGTCGCCGTGGAGCCAGAGCGCGGGGCCCGGCCAGGCCGGGAGGGCGACCAGTTTCTCCCAGAGGGGGAGGAGCTCGGCTGATCGGGGGATGGACCGCAGGCGCCGCCGTACCGCGTCGTCGCGGGCGGCGAGCGGGACGCCACGGACGGGATTGCGCGGCGCGTCAGGCGGGGCGGGCCGGTGGAGGCTCGTCATGAAGTCGGCCAGCGGGACGGCGATGCCGGCGCGGTCGGACGGCGGCACGTCGGCGACCGTGCGGCCCTCGAACCACGGCGCGATCGTCCACGGCCACGGGTAGCCCTCGCCGGGCACGCCGGCCCTGACCGGCACGGGCAGCGCGACCTCGACGTACCCGGCCAGGACCGGCAGCCAGCGTTGCTCGTTGACGATGAGCTCGACGGCGACCTGGCGGCGCGGCAGCCGCACGGACAGGTCCGTCCCGAGGCGGTAGATGACGTTGTCCCAGCCGTTGGCGACGGGCGTGAGCGGGCCCGCCAGTTCCGGGCACTGCGTGCGGATCAGGCGGTCAACGAGGTCGCCGTCGATGTCGGCTTCCGCTGTCGGGGTGTTCATGCCACAACGCTAGTTGCCAAGCGACATGAGAACGTCAGTGGCCTGCGACACGTGATGTCAGTGGCAGCGACACGTGAGCGTCAGTACGTCGCGACACGAAAATTCCAGTAGGTCCGGTTCCCCGCCGGTGCGTTCTCATCACGTGCTGACGGGTGACTTACTGGCGTTCTGGTGTTGTCGGCGATCGGCCGGACTCGGGGGTAACCCCGTACGAGAGGCGAAGGGATTCGTGACCACCACGCTCGTGGTTGTGGGCTCCGGCGACAAATGGCCGGGGAGACCCAGAGCCATCCGGCCGAGGATGGTTCCGGATCGGTCGGCTGCCTCTTCTAACGAGGGTCAGTGGGTACGGCGGCGGGGTGCCAGGACCTCGGTGACCTTGGCGATGGCTTCGGCGCCGGGTTTGACGTAGCGCATGGCGGTGCGAGGGTTCTTGTGCCGGGTTTTGCCCATGATGAGCTGCAGGGGGATCTCGGCGTCTCCGAGGTGGGTGGCGGCGCTGTGGCGGAGCTGGTGCAGGTCGAGGCCGGCGTGCTTGTCGAGCAGGACGCGGGCGCGGTCGTAGCCGAGGCGGGCGCGGCCGGTGTGCGGGCAGATGTCGCCGGCGGCTGGCCGCCGGGCCGGGACCGGGCGGCGTTCGGACAGGAACACCGGCCCGCGGGTGCGCGTGCTGCCGTCGGGGAGGCGGAGCAGGCGGGGCAGCAGGCGGGCGGTGCCCGTCTCCCAGTACACCCATTCGACGGCGCCGCCCTTGGAGCGGACGGGTGCGCGGCGGTGCTCCAGGTCGAGGTCTTCGACGTTCAGCGCGAGGATCTCCGCGGCTCTGGCCGCCGTTTCGTAGAGCATTCGCCAGAGAGCCTGCTCCCGCAGCGAAACATCACGGCGTGACAGCAGCCGGTGGATGGTGGTCTTGGCGACCGCGCGGGTTTCGTCGGCGGTTTCTTTGCGGCGTTCGGCCTCAGCCGGGACCGACGGCGCAGCCCAGTGCTTCTTGGCCTGGCACCAGGTGAGCCAGGAGGTGACGGCGGCGCGGTTGCGGTTCCAGGTCGCCGGCGCGCTGGTACCCCACAGCTCGGCGAGCGCGGTGCCGATCTCGGCGTCGGCGACCTCAGCGAGCGGCCGGTCACGGCCGAGCAGGGAGATGGTGCGGTCGATGGCCGAGGCGTAGGCGCGGTGGGTGTTCGGGTTGGCGGTGCGCGGGATCGCGAGGAAGGCGTTGGCGGCCGTGGCGAGCGTGACGTGTCCACCGCGCAGGGCGGTGATCTTCGGGGCGGCGCTCATGCTGCCCGCCGGGCGACGCCTTCGGCGATGTCCCGGATAACGTGCCGGAGTCGCGCACCTCTCCAGCGAGGAGTGCTCCTGGTCGCCGCGCCGCCATGATCACTCATATACGTGATAATGGTCCCTTATCGCGTACATGGATCGCATTCAGGGGCTCTGCGCTCGATCATCGCGTAGTGGCCAGGTCTCGCGGGCGTGGCAGCGATCAGTGGATGTGGGAGCCGCCATTGACGTCGTAGGTGGCGCCGGTGATGTATCCGGACTCCTCGCGGCACAGGTAGGTGATGAGGTCGGCGACATCCTCGACGTGGCCCGTGCGTCCGACCGGGATGGTGTCCAGGAGGCGGGACTTGTGTTCCTCGTCCAGGGCGCCAGCGGTGATGTCGGTGTCAATGAGCCCGGGGGCGACGGCGTTGACCGTGACGCCGACCGGCCCGAGCTCACGGGCCAGGGCTCTGGCGAAGCCGAGCTGGGCGGCCTTGGCGGCCGAATAGGCCACGCCGCCGAAGACGCCGCCGCCGCGCTCGGCGGACACCGAGGACAGGAAGACGATCCGTCCGAAGCCGCGTTCGGCCATGGTGGCGGCGACGCGGCGGGTCACGTTGTAGGCGCCGCGGACGTTGACGGCGAAGATGCGGTCCCATTCCGCCCCCGTGACTTGGAGGAAGGGGATCGGTGAGGTGATGCCGGCGTTGTTGACGAGAGCCCCGACGGCAGGCGCGGCGGCGGCGAGGTGGCTGAGCGCGGCCTCGACGGAGGTCTCGTCGGTGATGTCGCAGCCCAGGCCGAACGCCTGCACGTTGTGGTGGCGCGCGACCTGCTCGGCGGTGTCCTTGGCGCCGGTCTCGTCCACGTCGAGGATGGCGAGGTTCCAGCCGGCGGCGGCGAGGGCGTGGGCGGTGGCGCGGCCGATGCCGCGGGTGGAGCCCGCGCCGGTGACGATGGCGGTCAGGTCGGAAGTGGGCATGAGCTTTCCCCGGGGGTCAGGAGCGGGCCAGTTCGGCCCGGATGGTGGCGATGACGGCGTCGGTGGACAGTCCGTAGCGGTCGTGCAGGGTGGGCAGGGCGCCGGCGGCCAGGAATTCGTCGGGCAGGCCGATCGGGACGATGCGGGTGCCCGCGCCGGCGAAGGCCAGGGCGGCGGCGACCGATTCGCCGAGCCCGCCGATCACGCTGTGGTTCTCCAGCGTGACAACGAGCCGGTCGGTACGGGCTGCGCGCAGGATGGCCTCGGTGTCGAGGGGTTTGATGGTCGGCACGTGCAGGACGGCCGCGTCGATGTGGTCGGACTCCAGGCGGGTGGCGGCCTGCAGGGCGCGCATGGTCATCAGCCCGGTGGAGATGAGCACGACGTCGCGCCCGGTGCGCAGCTCGGCCGCCCTGCCCAGTTCGAAGCGGTAGTCGTACTCGTCCAGGATTCTGGGCACTGCGCCGCGCAGCAGGCGCAGGTAGGTGGGGCCGGGGGT